>NZ_CAXTNE010000505.1:0-2042 GCF_964245445.1 uncultured Nostoc sp. | reverse complement strand
AAGCTCTACCCTGTCTACTTTTCAGACTTTTTCTTACATCGAACTCAGGTTTATAAGAGTATGTGATAAAGCATTTCCATCCAGTCCTAAAGCATCTCCATAGCGACGGATGAATCCTTGAACAAAAATAGGTTCAGGCAATTCTTCAAATCGTTCTTCTTCTAAAGCTTGCAAAACACCTGCTCTAATGAGTGTTCTTGCAGCTATTTCTTCAATGCATATAGATTTTTGTTGTCTTACTTGTCGCAAGTGTGTAGTTATTTCCTTTAGCTGCTCTACTTGAGCTTGATTTAAGAGCGTCACTGTCTTCTCCTATATGGGCTAATTCTACTATTCATATAGTCAGAAGACTTAAATATGCATACGTATTTTTACTGGATAATTGATTTTTAGGAGAAATTTTTTAAGAATGGTTGAAATCTAGATTGGAAAATGCTAAAGCTGCTTATACTGAGTAAATATATTGTTAATATAGACACTTTGTGTTTATTAAAAACTTAAGGTATGAAAGTTAATTAAGTGTAATTAATAATACAAATATTTTTTCAACTGCCACTCTGGACTGGGATAATTGCAGCGATCGCTGTAACCAAAAGAGAGTGGGCAGGGGGCAGGGGGCAAGGGAGAAGACTTTTTCCCTTAGCAAGAGCAGCACCCCCCTCTGCCTCTTTTCAAATGCCCAATTTACAGTACCCACTTCCCCTTCAATGTGCCATCTGTCTATTTCTCATGATGTCCTCTCAGCGTTAGAATGCGCTTGCTGTCGGGCGGACAATTATTTCATTGACATCGACATCATCCGGCTGGGAAACAGCATACAAAACGGCTCTAGCGATCGCATCCGGGTTGAGTGCGGTTTTACGTAATTCTTTCAAGAAGCCTGTTGCTGATTCGTCTGTGATATCAGAGCCGAGTTCAGTCTCAACCACGCCAGGGGATATTATTGTAACGCGAATATTTTTCGATTCTTGACGCAATCCATCAGATATGGCCCAAACAGCATATTTTGTCGCGGAATAAACCGCGCTGGTAGGGCCTACCACGTGCGCGGCGATGGACGCGGTATTGATAAACTGTCCACCGCCTTGTGCTTCCATGATTGGTAGACCAGCAGCAATACCATTTAATACGCCGTGGATGTTCACATTAATCATGTTGTCCCATTCCTCGACTTTCAGGGCATTCATCGGCGATAGGGGCATCACACCTGCATTGTTAAAGATGACATCGACACGACCAAACTTATCTTTGGCGAAGTGAATGAACGCTTTCATATCCTCACGATTCGCAACATCCACCGCTTTGAATTCGCCTGTATTACCCTGGTTACGGATCTCCTCGATAATCTTTTCTAGCTTTTGGGTGCGCCGTGCCCCTAGAACAACTTTTGCACCATTTTTAGCGAGTAACTTAGCGGTGGCTTCACCGATACCGCTACTGGCTCCAGTAATCGCAATTACTTTATTTTCTACGTTTAACATGGTTATTTTCTCTTCTGTTGAAGTTGATTTGAATTTGGGATGTGTTCATCCTATGAGTAAGTACAAAGGTTTGGAATACACAGTCCTCGCGCTTTATTGCCTAATTCGCCAAATCGATCTTCTACAATGCTTACAAGAGGATAATTAAATTAATCAAAGAACATTGTGACGAGCCAAATCATCAACCAAGTCATAAACCAAAGTGCGATCGCTCATCAATGTCAAGAATTGGCAGCACTAGTCACTCGTCACACCGATGGCAAAGGGAACGGTTTTCATAAAACAGCTATTGAGCAGCTGGAATTTCAGCGAGAATCTTCTGTTTCCGCCACACTACAGGGTGTCTGCCAACCTATCTTCGCCATCCTTGTTCAGGGCAAAAAGGAAGCGTTGCTGGGTGATGAAACTTATCGTTATGGCCCGGCTCAATATCTGGTCGTCTCGGTTGATTTGCCATTGAGCGCGTTTATTGTTGAGGCAACCCCAGATCAACCCTATTTAGGATTCAAGAAACTATCCCACTAATAAAAAAGTATGGTAATCTACTTCTCAACAAGGAGG
>NZ_CAXTNE010000504.1:0-2130 GCF_964245445.1 uncultured Nostoc sp. | reverse complement strand
GCCCCCCGCCCCACTGCCTCTTTCCCATTTCCCTAGAATCAGTCAGCTGACGCTAAAATGAGTCCACAGTTAAATTTGATTATTGCTAAATGTTTACCATCGATTTAAGCATCAGAAACACTGCTTTCCCTATTTCTGTACAACGTAAGTCAGCAGAGGATGCTGAGGCTGTTTATCAGCTGATTTTGGCAGCAATACGCTCTGGTAACCCTGACATTGTGGAACTTAAGTGCGAGGGCAAGACAGAGAAAAAAATTGCTGTCCGCGCTAGTGAAATTTCTGGGGTGCAGATTGTTCAGAAAGATGGTACAACCCCTGGTGGTGGTAGACCACCTGGCTTTTTCGCTGTAGCTGCTGAGTAACCAAGGTTGACAAATGGCTCAAGTGGGCATTGAGGTCAAGGATTTAAATTTCAATTGGCCTAATGGAGAGAAAGTTATCAAATCTTGCTCTTTAGAAGTACCAAAGGGCGAATTTTGGATGCTCTTGGGTACAAATGGCAGTGGTAAATCAACGTTACTTAGACTGCTGGCGGGGCTACTAGCTCCTGAGTCTGGGGAAATTCGGGTTTTGCACCCGGTTGGCTTTGTCTTCCAAAATCCAGATCATCAACTGGTGATGCCAACGGTTGGTGCTGATGTGGCCTTTGGATTGGTGGAAGAAAAGTTACCACCTGCTGCCACTAGAGCAAGGGTTGAGGAGGCGCTAGGAGCGGTTAATTTGCTTACTCTCCTACGACGCCCTATTTATGCACTCTCTGGGGGACAGAAACAGCGAGTAGCGATCGCCGGTGCGATCGCCCGTCGCTGTGAAGTCTTATTATTAGATGAACCCACTGCCTTATTAGATCCAGATAGTCAGTTGGATTTAGTTGCTGGTGTCCGCCGCCTTGTCAAAAATCGAGGTATTACAGCACTTTGGGTGACACATCGATTAGACGAGTTAAATTACTGTGATGGCGCTTTCTTGCTTGAAAAAGGCTCTCTGGTAGATAGAGGTGAAGCTCAACGCCTCAAACAACGTCTAATGGAGGTACACAGCGAAGCGCCTTAATTTAGTGCTGAGTGCTGTTAGCGGATAGCTATGGTTTAGCCCGTGCTGAGTAAAGTAAAAAATACTCAGGATTTCATAGCCGTATATGCTCCACCATTTATAGATCGTCTTTTAACTCAGTACTCTTCGTTCTCATTACTACTGAAAAGAACTGCAACGCGCCTTTTAAAACAAAGGCGCGTTTTAAGTTTGTACGTCTGTCTTAGGTTTTAGTTTTGTGAGGCTGCTAGATTTTTTATTTTATGTAGCATAGTGTTACAGACTATGCATCAATTATTATAAAACTTATGAATGAATTTTGTTAACTCTAGAAAATTGTGATCAAAAACCATGCCCCGTTCCTTACTCCAAGCCGTTTTGTTGGTAGACGGCTACAATATAATTGGCGCTTGGCCTTGCCTTAAAAAAACGCGTGATAGTGTTGGACTAGAGGCAGCACGGGGTGAACTTGTGGAAGCGATGACTGGTTATAGTGCGTTTCAAGGTTATGCAACTCAAATAGTTTTTGATGCCCAATATCAGAACTCTTCTAGCAATAAAGAAATAATTACTGAGCTTTTATCAGTTTATTACACTGATTTTGGGCAGACAGCAGATACTTATATTGAAAAATCCTGTGCGTCTATGCGCCAGCAAATAGCCCAATCTTTGATTTCTCGTGTAATTGTTGCTACATCAGATCGGGCACAGCAGTTGATGATACAGGGGTATGGGGCTGAATGGTTATCGGCACAACAACTCTGTGGGGAAGTAGAAGCTACCGTCTGTCGGATGCGACAGAAGTATCATACGCGCAAACAATCTAAGAGTAGGTTTTTAGCTAATGCCATTGATGCTAAGGCGCGGCAGCGTCTGGCTGAATTACGAATGGGATTACAGTAGATATTAGTATTTAAAAGTCTCTGCTTAAGTTCCTGAATGGGTTTTGGCTGCAAAAATTCTATAAATTTTAAGTATCAAAAAAAATATTGGCGAAAGTACTTGCCAAATCCTATTTTTAACCCTAAGATTAGAAATTGTGAGTGATCCTCAGTAGCTCAGTGGTAGAGCGATCGACTGTTAATCGATTGGTCGCTG
>NZ_CAXTNE010000503.1:0-2171 GCF_964245445.1 uncultured Nostoc sp. | reverse complement strand
CCTCTATAGCGATGGTATATTTTTTTATTTGGAAGTCCCTTATTTGTTGCTGCTGAAAAAAGTGAATTCTATTCGCTCTCAGTAAGTGTACTTACAGTATTGCTGTCAAATTTACCCCTGCTATATAAGGATATGTGAATTATATAGTAAGTAATGATTTGCTATTGCTATAAAAGAAGGTAATGTAAATGTTAATCACCAATTAAAGTGTTTGCACAAGCTAAACTGATTTGGTGACTTTTGCGGGAAGGCAAGGAGGTTTGAGAAATGCCTTCTTCAAAAGCCAACCCCTATCGACAGCAGTTCAGAAAGCAAAAAAGTGTCAGCCGAAGAGCCATCGACAGACGAACTCCCAACCATAGAATTTCCCTCACGAGGAAAACTCAAAGCCAGTTCCTGGCGCATCCATCAAAAAATTGGCTATGGGTACTTTGTAGCTATCGGAATTGGCTTTTTTGGCTCACTGACTGGGTTAGTGATCGCCAATTACTACCGAGGAAGGGAAGTTAGGCAATTTAATCAAGCCTATGAACAAGGGCAACTACTGAGTAATTATAAAGATGCAGTAGTCGGAGCGCAATTACATAGCTCTAACCTAGTTGCTGTATTGGAAAATTCACAACAGCTACAAACCAAAAAAGCCGATTTTCTGAAAAATGTTGAAAAAGCCAAGCAATTAGAGTCAAAAATTGGCGGATTTATCGACAGTAAACCTAAAAGACTAGCCGCAACAAGTTCGACTTTACAGACATTATTGCAGGATTACAAGACAAATTTAAAAGCTTACGTTGAGCAAATCGAGGTCGTCTTAAAGAAAATTGACTCCCAAAAAGTGCAGTCTCAGCAGATTTCTTCTGCCCGATCGCAGTTATTGGCAATTATGCGTGGTGAAACAGCCATGCAGTTAGATCAGCTTTCTCAAAGCTTGACTAACATCCTGCAAACTGCCCAAGAACAAGAGCAAGAAAAGCAAAAAGCCGTAGAGCAGGCAAAAATAATTGAGCGATTAATCGTGATTGTGAGTATGCTGGTTTCGGTGGCGATCGCAGCCATTGTAGCTTGGCGTACCAGTCGAGCGATCGCTGAACCAGTTATCACTGTCACCCAAGTAGCGGAGCAAGTTGCAAGAAAACATAATTTCGATTTGCGAGCGCCTGTCACCACTGAAGATGAAATTGGCCTACTCGCCAAATCTTTAAATCGTCTAATTGAGCGAGTATCTGAGCGAACAAAAGAACTACAACAAGCTAAAGAATTAGCCGAAGCTGCTAGCAAGGCAAAAAGTATATTTTTGGCCAATGTTAGCCACGAATTACGCACACCATTAAATGCTGTCATTGGCTTGAGCCAACTTTTAGAAGACGACGCTACCGATCTTGGTTTATCGGCAGACTTTATCACAGATTTAGAAACAATTAACGCTGCTGGTAAACATCTGCTGCACTTGATTAACGAAATCCTCGACTTGTCAAAAATTGAAGCCGGGAAAATGACCCTCTATCCAGAGACATTCGAGATTGCGACGCTGATTCATAATGTTGTCCTCACAGTCAAGCCAGCTATAGAAAAAAATGCCAATGTTTTAGAAGTGCATTTTGATGAACAACTTGACATGATGTACGCCGATCAAACTAGGATGCGGCAGGTGTTGTTAAACTTACTAAGCAACGCCAGTAAGTTTACTACAAACGGCAAAGTGACGCTGACAGTCAAAAGAGAAAAGAATGAATTCCGACCGGAGGCTCCTTTGGGGATGATTACTTTCACTGTTACTGACACAGGCATAGGTATGTCTCAAGGTCAACAGCAGCAGTTATTTAAACCTTTTACACAAGGAGATACCTCGACTACGAAAAAGTATGGAGGTACGGGACTGGGGTTAGCAATTAGCCGCCACTTTTGCCAAATGATGGGTGGTGAGATTATTGTCAAAAGTCAGCCGGGAGTTGGTTCTACTTTCACTATTCGTTTGCCAATGACTATACAGGATTGAATAGGGCATAGGGAATTGGGAATTGGGCAAAACAGTGCTTAGTTAGGAGTTAAGAGTTATTCTCCCCTCTGTCCCACTCCCCACTCAGCACTCGGAACTCAGCACTCTTGAGGGGCATTGAGAAGAGGTAGAGAGGCAGAAAGCTAGGAGCAGAGAAGAAAGAGCTAATTTTTTATTC
>NZ_CAXTNE010000502.1:0-2176 GCF_964245445.1 uncultured Nostoc sp. | reverse complement strand
CCATTCCCCATTCCCCATTCCCCACTCCCTTCTTCAAGCTTTTTCCGCATCGAACCATTTATCATATAGCGATTGATAAGTACCATTTTCTTTGAGACTCAGCAGAGCCTGATTAATTGGTTTGCGGTAGGGACTGTTGTTAGGCAGAATGATGCCGTAGCTTTCTTCACGCAAGATACTGCCAACAATCTGTACTTTCCCTTTGCCTTCGTTGGCAGCATAGAACAGAAGTACAGGTGCATCAAACACCACAGCATCAGCTTTTTTTGTTTGCAAAGCATTGTAAGCTTGCTCAATTTTGCTAACTTCTAAAACTGAAATCTTATGTTCTCGCAGATATGCGGCGGCTGTGCTACCAGCTGTTGTGGCCACTATCTTGCCGGGTAAATCGTCTATAGTCTTGATATCGCCCTGAAGCTGTTGTACTGTCAATGAGGTAGTAGCGCTGGCTGTAAAGTAGGCAACGAAAAGCACTCCAATGAACATCCAGACAATACCTACTAGGCGTCCTAGTACTCCTTTGGGCATTTCATCAGCTTGGGTTGCTAATGTGGCAGCTGCCCACCAACAAGCTTTGAAAATGCCAGGAAAGTATGATTTGGGAATCATCCCATCTTTATGATGGCGCTCAGATAACCAAATAATGTGGGCTGCTACGACAATTAACACTAGAGCAATGCCTATTACCTTCAAGAGGGTAGCAGAGAAAAACAATTGCAAAATATTTGGGAAGGCACTGTTGTTGGTTTCTGAGTTCCGTACCATAATTTGCAGCCCCCCAGCAAAAATAGGTAATGAGAAATCAAAATTCTGCTCACGTTCAGCTGTAATCGAGATAGCTGAAATCCCCAAGTTGGCTTTGCCCTCCTTAATAGCAGAAAGCAGTTCCGGCACAGAGGAATATTCAATAAATTTAGACTCTACACCTATTTGGTTGGCGATGCTGCGCCAGAGGTCGATACTGAATCCCGATAGCTCACCTTTGTCTGGTAGCACAAAAGGCGGTATAACTCGTGTAGCTACTAATAACGGTTGTTGGAGTTGTGGTTTTTGGGCCAGTCCTGGGGATGTCATTAACAATAATGCCAGAATCCCACCTACTAATCCTATGCAGGTATACAGTGCTAAGGAACGCCTGGTTTTGTTTCTACGGTCATATCTGCCAATCGGGCTTTTTCTCCCAGCCATAAGTTGACGAAATCTAGTAGCGATCGCATTTATCATCAGATTTTTCTTGAGGTTGTATGTAAGCATATTTATCATGCCCACCCCATATTAAATATCACGTTAAACATCCCCCTAAAGGTTAAAGGAAGAGGCAGGGAGAAGGGGGAAATGACCCCTTTCTTTTCCATCCCCCTTGCTCCCTGCTCCTTGCTCCCCTGCCTCTTTTCAAGTCGAACTACAATTTGATGGTAACGGTCTTAATTTCGGTGTACTGCTGCAAACCATATTCGCCGAGTTCTCGACCAATACCAGATTGCTTGAATCCACCGAAGGGTGCAGCAGCATCGAATACGTCGTAGCAGTTTACCCACACAGTACCAGCCCGAAGATTGTTAGCGATCGCATGTGCTTTAGTAATATCCTGAGTCCATACTGCGGCTGCTAATCCGTACATTGTGGCATTCGCTCGTTGAATGACTTCATCAATATCTTTAAACTTGATGATGCTCATTACTGGGCCAAAGATTTCCTCTTGGGCAATCTTCATGTCATCGCGGACATCTGCAAAGACTGTGGGGGCGATAAAATAACCCTTGTCGCCGACTCGATTACCACCACATAGCATCTGGGCCCCTTCGCGCATTCCAGATTCTACATAACTCATCACCCGATCAAATTGGTCTTTGTCTACTTGCGGCCCTTGTTCTGTGTTGACATCGAAGGGATTACCAACAACCCGCACTTTGCGAATCAGCGAAGCAGCTCGAGGAAAAAAAATTCCAGCTGTAACACTGACGGCCTTTACTAGAGATGAAGAGTGCAAGCTGGCTCTGCAAGCGGGATTCCAGGTTCATCTATCCAAGCCAATCGAGCCAGATAAGTTAATAACTGTGGTGGCGAACCTGGTTAAAGGCAGCCAACAAGTTTAATGCATAAGTAAGCTCTCGGTAGCAAATGTTGTCGCTGAAGTAGCAAATGCTGTCGCTGATGTAACAAATGCGATCGCTGA
>NZ_CAXTNE010000501.1:0-2188 GCF_964245445.1 uncultured Nostoc sp. | reverse complement strand
ACCTTCGCAACATTCGTGACAATAACTACCGCTATGAGCGCGATCGCAACTGGGGTCGTGGTTAATCCCTCCGCCTTCATTTATTAAGCTTGGTTCCAGGTGAACTGAGCATTGATTCTACTTGGCGGTAGGACAGACACAATCTCTTTTTCCACTTATTCCAATATCTGATTTTTCACTCTTATCTAGAAAACCTCGCTTCCATTCCCTAGTAGGGAAGCTTGCTCAGGGACTAGGTTTAGCGTTAGTTTTTCTACACGACGTGAAAAGTCGGATTTTAATTAAATCAAAAATTTGCCCTCAGTCTAGAAGTCTCTTTCTCAATTACCAATTACGAATTCATCTCACGACCTTGGGCGCAACAGTTGCACAAAGGTATCACTCACAGTATGGTCTTTGGTATCGGCGGCGTATTGAATTAATTTTTCCTTCAGTTCTTTGGCAGCATCTAAAGGCAGTAAATTTACTAGCAAAAAGTAGACACCGCGAAAACGGGGGTCGCCCATGTGGTCAATCAGCCGATTTTTAGCTTCATCCTTCTCGCCGAGAAAGTTCTGCACCAAAAAGAATTCCATAATCTTATCGTGGCGGAAATACCATTCTCTCTTGGCTGCACCTTCTTCGTTTTGCCACTGACGGCTGACGACCATTTTATATTTCTCATCTTCTAAAGACTGTACTACCTGGTAAAATTTCTCTCCAGGTAGCGCCTGCTCATCGTTTAGCCGCATTTGATAGACTGCATCCGAGAATTTTTTTAAGGGAAATTCCTGGTTCCACTCTTGCAGGTATTCGGCTGCCATCAAATTATATTGCTGTTGTTGCAGGTGAAACAAATCGGGGTATTCACCTTGGGAGATCATTAACGCCACAACTGTTAAATCCATTGGGTTAGAGAGAACCCTTTGGTTAGGAGTTAACTCCTCTGGTGATTGCTGCTTGCTGAGGGCTGTTGCTAGATAGCTAGTGCAGGCTTGCTCGTAATTATTACCCTGAACCTTGGCATCTTTGGGGAGTCGTGGCTGACGGGAAAGCAAAAATTGCTGAATTTGGGCTTGCTCTAGGGACTGTAATTTATATATCTTGGCTGTTGAGGGTGGTGTCCACTCTAGGGGCTGGGTAGTCATGATGATGTTACCCCGGAAATAGCTTTCGACAAACTGGCAGATTTTTGCTCTGGTGTCGGCTGTGACTTCGTTGAGTCCGTCAATGCAGATATCTAATGCACCACTGTAAATTAAATTCTTGAGAAAATCAGCATCTTGTGCTTGCCCGTGCAGCTTGGCTTGAATTGCTTCAATTACCCCCTTGTCACACTTGCGGGCGGGTAAATAAACCACAATGCGCGGTGAGGTTTTCACCAGATGGCGGAGAAACATCGACTTACCCAAACCAGAATCACCTTCTAAGACTATTTGCCCTATGATGCTGGGTAGCACCTGGGTAATTGCTTGGGGTTCTTCAGCACTGGGAACTTTCACCTTCGATTCTGAAAAGTATGTTTGGGGGTTAAAATTATCTAACCCGGCATCGGCTAACAAGGAAGGCTTGAAGGGTTCAAATAACTTGCGGCGGAAAAAGGGAATCCAGGCGAGGAGAAAGCCGACGTAGCCCACGCCTAAGATCCGCCTTACCCAAGGATTCCAGAAGAAAATGGCTTGAACTTGGGGAAATTTGGGATAAGCAAAGATGAGGGCAAGCCAAAAGGTAGCGTGAATCAAAATTATTGTTCTAGCGTTAAAAAACCACTGCCAACCCTTGAGGTTAACTATTACTGATTGCAGCGAATCAGCTTCATTGAATCCGGCATCTTTGAGGTTTTTGTAGTGAGTTTCTAAAATTACAATATCTTGCGGTTCCCAATGGACTTTTCTGGCAACTACAGCAATTTGCTTTGCTAAATCTTCCCGTAATCGTGCCAAATCTCGGCTGGGTTCCCAGACTTGGGCAAAGATTTTGAGAGTTTTATCACCGCGATCGTGGCTTAATGAAGCAGGGATTGTTTTAGCGTCAGGAAAACCCAGCCATGTAAGCAGTGTTTTGACTTGATTTGTGCCGCCACCCAAGAAATAGCTTAAAAACCGCCACTGTACAACTTCTGATTGACCTACATAATAGACTCTATCCAGAATTGCTACAACATTATTCAGGTTGAGTTGTTCTATCTTTCCCAATGCCGATGCTGCAC
>NZ_CAXTNE010000500.1:0-2232 GCF_964245445.1 uncultured Nostoc sp. | reverse complement strand
GCGATAGAATACAGCCCACAGGCGCTTATTTAGGGGTTGGGCAATGACTTCTGTAATTAATGTAAATTTACCAGGGCAGTCTTATGAGATTGCGATCGCACCTTCGAGTTTAAATCAACTGGGTCAACAGATGGCCAGTCTCAAGCTAGGCAAGAAGGTATTGCTGGTTTCTAATCCTACTATTTTTAAGCATTTTGGGGAAAGAGCGATAACTTCTCTGCGAGACGCTACGCGAACGTTAAGCTCCGCTAACGCATCCCTAACATCTGCTGGATTTGAAGTTGCTAGCTGCACCCTACCTCCAGGGGAGCGCTACAAAACCCTCAATTCCATCCAAAAACTTTACGATATCGCTTTGGAAAACCGCCTAGAACGTTCTTCTACAATGGTGGCTTTGGGCGGAGGTGTAATTGGCGATATGACTGGCTTTGCAGCCGCAACTTGGCTGCGAGGCATTAATGTTGTCCAAGTGCCTACAACTCTCTTAGCGATGGTGGATTCGGCAATTGGTGGCAAAACTGGCGTGAATCATCCCCACGGCAAAAACTTGATTGGGGCATTCCATCAACCGCGCTTAGTTTTGATTGACCCAGATGTGTTAAAAACTCTTCCTATGCGTGAGTTTCGAGCAGGAATGGCAGAAGTTATTAAATATGGTGTAATTTGGGATGCCGAATTGTTTGCCCAGTTGGAAGCAAGTAAACGCCTCGACCAACTCCGCTATGTAAAACCTGAACTGATACAAAGCATATTAATGCGCTCTTGTCAAGCTAAAGCTGATGTTGTTAGCAAAGATGAAAAAGAAGGCGGATTGCGGGCGATTCTCAACTATGGACATACTATCGGTCATGCAGTGGAAAGTTTGACTGGTTATCGTCTAGTAAATCACGGTGAAGCGGTGGCCATTGGCATGGTAGCAGCCGGTCAAATTGCTGTGGAATTGGGAATGTGGCAAAAGGAAGACACGGAACGTCAAAATGCTTTAATTCAAAAAGCAGGTTTACCAACTCAGTTACCAACTGGGGTAGATATTGAAGCAATTATTGACGCGTTGCAGTTAGATAAGAAAGTCAAAGCAGGGAAAGTGCGGTTCGTTTTACCAACAGAGATTGGTGTAGTAACAGTTACCGATGAAGTGCCATCAGATATTATTCGGCAAGTTTTGCAAGGAATGTGAACAATTTGAAGAAGAATTCAAGATTCAGAATTCAGGAGTCAGAATAAAAATTAGTTGCTCTGTCCTTCAATTACGAATTACGTTAGCGATAGCACAGCATTAGCGAGGAACGAGCGTCATTACAAATTACAAATTAATCAACCATGATACTCCAAGCCAAGAATCAATTAACCTTGCAAGAGTTCTTAAATCTTTCACCAGGTGAGGGAGATATAACTTATGAACTTGTTGATGGGCAAGCAATTCCTAAAATGTCACCAAAGTTTTTTCACGCAAAACTTACCCGCGTCCTTCTCAATTTGATTGAGCAATCGCGTGAGGGGAAAGGAGAAGTTTGCCCGGAATGGGCTGTTGCATTAACCCGTCGGGGACGAGATTGGATGCCAATTCCAGATATTTTATATATCTCTAATGAACGTTTACCCGTCAACTGGGACGAAGACGAAGCTTGTCCTGTTCCTCCTGATTTAGTGATTGAAATTATTTCGCCCTTCGGGTTCGAGAGTTCGCAATCGACGGAAACCGCCAAGACTGCGACTCTCTCACCAGGACAAACCTTTGGACAAATGGCAGCTAAAGCCAAAGACTATTTAGATGCTAAGGTGCTGCGGGTGTGGGTAGTAGATAGTAAAGCCAGAAGCATTACTGTTTTTTATCCAGATGCTGCACCACAAACTTATATGGGAGAAGAATTACTCAAAGATTCTTTATTTGAGGGACTGGAATTTACTGTTGAGCAGGTGTTTCAAAAGGCAAAAATCCCATTAGACATCGAATAGTAAATTTTTTGCATCTTGGATAATTCTCTTCATCTCAAATTCCATCGAAATTTCAATCGGCGGCTTTTACTACTCAAACCTTTATATCTTTATTTAGCAACGCCCTATTTTTGAAGCTGCGGTTCTTTCTGCGGTTGCTGCTGGCTATTTGTTGGTTGCAGTTTTTGAAATAAAGCTGGTGGCGTAGCTTTGCGGAAAGCACCGCAGTAGTGCATAGTCATAACGGGAGCAACGCGATTTGGTGAGGTAGGATCAAAAACCAGCGATCGCTAACAA
>NZ_CAXTNE010000499.1:0-2258 GCF_964245445.1 uncultured Nostoc sp. | reverse complement strand
TCTTTGATACTCGTGAACGAGTCTTTGATACTCGTGAACGAGTCTTTGATACTCGCGGACGAGTCTTTGATGGTTCTTTTACTCTTTAGCCGTTTTTTACAGGACTTCTCCACCCAGAAAAATCTGTTCAGCAGTTAAATTCAACTCTGGAAACGCTGGCGACTGAATGCGGTCATTTCCTCTAAATTGCCTAACTTGATACTCACCTTCAATTAGTTGGTAAATCGAAATAGTTGGTTGTTTAGGATTGCCAATAAAGCGCCTACCACCTAAACCTAGATAGTCTACAATCCAATATTCAGGAATATCCAAAGACTCGTAATCTTCTAGCTTCAAAGCATAATCATCACTCCAGTTGGTTGAAACAACTTCTACAACCAACTTGACGGAACTACCGCGCGTAATGATAGATTCTTTTTTCCAACGAGGTTCATCCATAACAGCTTGTCTATCAAGAACGATTACATCTGGTTCATAACCTGAATCGGTGTTAACTGACTTGATGACGCATTCTTTAGGGATAAAGCAAGGAATGGACAAACGGGTGATTTCAATAAACAAGGAACCATTGATAAACCCAGCTATCTCTGAGTGCTTCCCTGTTGGCTTAGGCATTTCAACAATTACCCCATCATGTAGTTCATAATGCCTGTCTGAAGATTCGGGATACCAGGCGATAAATTCATCAAATGTTAGTTGTTTGGTTAAGGCTTGAGTCATGCTTTGCCTTCTTTTATGTCAAATTTGACCCCTCTCCAAACCTCTCCCCGAAACGGAGAGAGGCTTAATCAGCGAACTGAGGTTAAACTTTCGCCGCAGCAGCACTTGGTAAACTGACTTTCAATCGCTTAAACATCGCTTCTCGTGCTTGTGCAGCGAGGCTATCGTCAAAAGGTTTTAAGCTAATTTCCTGCTGATACTTTAGCCGCAATGCTGTTTGAATTAACCAATCGGCAACAAAAGGATTTTTTGGTAATAAAGGGCCGTGGGAATAAGTAGCGATCGCATTCTGATAAAATGCTCCTTCTGTCCCATCTTCACCATTATTTCCCAAGCCGTACACCACTCGCCCCAAAGCTTCCACTTTTCCCAACTTGGTGCGTCCGCCGTGATTTTCAAAGCCTACCAAATATGGTGTGCTACCCGTCATCTCTTTTAAATCTTGCGCTAGGCGTGAAGCTGTCACTTCAATTACCAAGTTACCAATACAGCGCTTAGTATTTTCACCAGGATGCACGGAAACTAAATCGAGTATTCCCAAACCATCAATCCTTTGTCCCAAGCCTGGTTCATAATAATGTCCCAGTAATTGGGGTGAACCACAAGTAAATACTCCCGGTGTTCCATTTTCGATTTTCTCGCGCATCGCGTCAGCTTTTGCACCCTGTAAATCACGCATGACAATTTCTTGCTGACGGTCTTGTGCGCCACCACCAACGATTACATCTACAGTTTTAATATCTGCGGCTGTGGCATTTTGATCTAGGGGTAATACTTTAACATCATATCCCCGCCACTCGGCACGACGTTCTATAGTAATTACATTACCGCGATCGCCATAAGTACTCATCAGCGTCGGGTACAACCAACCTATTGTTAATTCCAAATTTTGATCACTCATAAATAACTCTTCATTAATAACTAATAGTTTTTATCAACTTATGGTGAAATTACTCTCTGCATATCCAGACTTGGAGGAGCAATTTTCGTCTGGGTTAGCATATCGTGAATTTGTCCACGGTGATGTGTCTGGTGGTTGAAAAAATGTGCTAGTAACAGATTTATCGGATCGCTATAAATTTTACCTTGATTATTTGTATAAGTAATTATTCCCTTCAAGAAGTCATCATCTAGATCATCAATAAATGTTGTGATGCGCTCATCTTCTAAAACACGGGCTGCACGCAATTCCTCAAATTGATCGTGGAGGATAGCATCAAGTCCTTGAGATGACATCTCTTTACCTGTAAAGCGCCCCATCCAAATGCGGTCGCCTATCATAATATGATTCAGAGTCCCATAAATACTTTTGAAAAATGCTGGTCGAGTCTGCTTGAGTTCTACATCTGAAAGTAGTGAACAAACGTCATACAACCGACGATTTGCTAGAGAATTGTAGCGCGAGAGCATCTGGAAATGTTGAATAAGCATAGGGCAAATTTAAGTGATTTATCTATGTTTTTGGGCATTGGTCATTGAGAATAGGCAGAGGGAAAAGAGGTAATTTTTTATTCTCCCCCTCCTCCCTGCCCCCTGCC
>NZ_CAXTNE010000498.1:0-2273 GCF_964245445.1 uncultured Nostoc sp. | reverse complement strand
CTAAGGGACTTCCAAGAAATAAATTACTCAGCAAAAATCATAAGTTCACATCCCAAAAATAATGATAATCATTCTGAAGTGGATGAGAGGTGGTTGCCGATAGCAACCACCTCTCACCCACTCATTCTTATAGAAAACTCGGCGTTGCAGAATAGAAATATGATAATGGGCGATCGCACTTGCTTTGTCCAAAATGTGCATCAACTCACATTCGTAAGAATGGGCGGCAACGTGGTAAACAAAATTACATATGTGTTCAATGTGGTCGTCAGTTTATCGATTCTTACGAATCGAAAGGTTATTCTGAAGAATTCAAACTTGAGTGTTTAGAAATGTACGTCAATGGTTCTGGTTTTCGTGCAATAGAACGAGTCAAAAAAGTACATCATACGACTATAAGAAATTGGGTAAAAGAGGTTGGGATTACCTAACCAGATACACCAGAATTTGATGAAATACCTGAAATAACCCAAGTCGATGAGCTGGAAACTTTTATTGGTAAAAAAAACAAAATTTGGTTCTGGACAGCAGTAAATAAGCATGTTGCGGGAGTTATAGCTTGGGTTTTAGGTGATCGTAGTTCCAAGACTTTTAAGCTTTTGTGGCAGGTAATAAGCTGTTGGCATTCTTACTTTTATGTTACAGACGGGTATTCAGTTTATCCTTGTTTTATCAGCGATGAAGACCATATTGTCAGTAAAACTTATATGACACGAGTTGAAGGAGAAAATAGTCGTTTTAGACATTATCTTGCTCGGCTACATCGTAAAACATTTTGCTACTCCAACTCCGAATAAATGCTTAAGTTCTCTATTCGATTGGTAATACATTATATTAAGTATGGTTCAGTGGCGCTGCGGGCGCTTGGCGCCGGCAAGCTTGAGGCGATCGCCTAATTCATATTTTGGTTCAGCAACGCCGAAAACTCTGCACTCTGTAAATAATGTCAGGTGCAATGTCATAATTAATATTGATGTTTTTATATTTAATAAATTTAAAAACTGCTGAGAAAAATTAAGTGCTGCTACAACAAATATCAATAAACCACTTGCCTAAATTAGGAAATTCTTCATGTGTAGAATTAGTCAGACGCTTGATTTGTTGTTCGACAGCAGACATAGCATCCTTTGTAAGCTTAACCCCAGTTTCATAAGTTTGAGTCACTAACTTAACCACAGGATGTTTACCTTTCCAGGTCATATTTTTAGCAAAGTTTAAAGCTGTTTCAACTTCGTCCAAAATACTACCATTCCAATGTTTCTCTAGTATCCCCCATGTTCTTTCAATTGGGTTATATTTACTGTGATAGGGCGGATAGTAGGCTAAACGTATATTCAATTTATATTGATGAGCGAATTCCACTATACGTTTCATGAACTGGGTACGTCTAGAATTGTTCTCTCCTCCATTATCTTGATTAAGAATAAGTGTTTTTATATCTGGAAATCGCCAACTCTCGCTTTTCCAAAAATCTTCTAATATATCAACAATAAAATCACTTGTTACCTGAGATTCTGTCAAGTATAAAAATAGTTCATCTAGTTCTGGAAGGAAGATACCATAAGGAGTCACAGTTGTTTTCGGGTTATAATCATGGTCTTCAGCCTCAGTTAAAGCTCTGCTTCTACCTCCTCTGTCAAAGGAGCCAATATTCACACGAGCTTTGGCATCAAGACTTAGACGTAAAATGCTTTTATCATCTACAGCCGATTGATTAATTATTGCTAGTTGCTCAAAGATTGCGTCAGTTTCTGGGATTTTTTTTGAGGAAGAACTTTTGCTACCCGTTTCAGGCTATAGCCTAAATAATTTAATTTGACGCGAATTGTTTCTGAGGTCGGTAACTGTTCATTGCTATAATCAAACTTCTCAATTAGTAGCTTTCGTACTTGGCTTGCAGTTAGGCGTGTATACAATCTCTGGCTTTTAAAACTAGGGTCTGTTTGACTCTGTGAATCGACTAAGTTTTTAATATCTTCTAAAAGTAATGGTAAGTGTTCTTCTGCCTTATAGCGCCCCTTCGCCGAATAATTATCTACACAAATAATCCCACTGGTTAATTCTTTAATCCCTTTACGAATAGTATTTCTATCCCACCCCAACTCTTTTTGAGCTAGTAATTGCCCTCCGTAACCTAACTCCATCACAACTTGTGCTTGAAAGCGCCGCCTTGTTGCTCCTTTAAGTTGGCAAGCTGTTTCTTTAAACAATTTTTTGGCTGAATCAGTTAATTCCATCAACACTCCAAACACCCTAAAATTAAAATACTAATT
>NZ_CAXTNE010000497.1:0-2301 GCF_964245445.1 uncultured Nostoc sp. | reverse complement strand
GGATTGGGGATTGGGGATTGGGTATAAAGAATTTTATCCTAGTTCCCAGTCCCTAGTCCCTAGTCCCTAATCCCCAGTCCCCAATTTTTCAACTTTCCAAATTTGGGCGCACTTTTGCCCGAACAATTATACCAGTAATATTATCGTGACCATTGTGCTGGTTCGCCAAATCAATTAAGTTTGTAACGCCCCGTTCTAAGTTAACGCCGGAACTTAGTAATGGTTCTAAGTGAGTCTGCCAATAGGTTTCTATTAAATCATTATCTGATAGCCCGTCCGATGCCAACAGCAGAAGAGTATCTTCATTGATCTCAAAAAAGCCCACATCGGGATTAATCGAGTTTTCGTCACGAGGCCCCAAAGCTTGGGTGAGTTGGTAGGCATCCGGGCGAGCGTAAGCTATGGTTGCTTCCACTCCGCGCGTAATTTCCCGTTGCCCAACTTCGTGATCTACTGTGACTTGTTCTAGTCCCTGCTTGCGCGTCAAGCGATAGAGACGGCTATCTCCCACATGAGCAACTGCTGCTTGAGTATCTTGAATTAAAAGCATTACCAGAGTTGTACCCATGCGCCCAACTCCAGAACGGGCATCTTGTTGATTGAGCTTGTAAATCGCCTCATTAGCTAAAAACACTGCCTCACGAATGTTATCTTCTGTTGGCAGTTGGTTGGTAATCCAGTGTTCTTGAAAGTATTGCCGTAGGGTGTTGACTGCTAACTCACTGGCTATCTCGCCGCCAGCGTGTCCACCCATACCATCACAGAGAATATACAAACCATGCCCTTGCAGGACTCGACTTTTGGGTAACTCCAGCTTTTGAATTTTGGTTTCAATGCCAAAGTAGTCTTCGTTATGATGACGCTGACGACCTACATCTGTGCATCCTGCATCTTCTAAGCTACTTAACTGCATCGCCAGCACAACAGTTGGCATATCATCAATTTTGCTAATGATATCTTCTGGCTCATCTGATTGCGGGATAATTGGCACAGCAGTATTTTTCTCCTTTATTGGGGGTAAAGTTGCGGTTCCTAGTGCTTCCAGTTCAATAGAGATTTCCTCCAAACGCGATCGCAATTGTGCCATCGTCTGAATCTTACCTACCTCTAAATCCCCCAACATCTGGACTACAGAGCCAAATTGAGTGCGTTGAGATTGCCTAAATAGCGCTTGCCAAACCCGCCCCAAAGCTTGAATGGTTAACGGTTGCTCTGGAATAGCAGATGTTTCGCCTTCGGCATTTTCTGGCGACTCGGTGACAGGCAAAGAATTGGATGATTCCACATATAACCTTTGTAGCGCCAGCGTTTGGTCTTCATCCAATCGCAAATTCGACAAATCTAAAAGGCTTTGACGACAACCTACTGGTTCCAATAATGCCCAAAGTTGGGTCATTTCATAACACCAGTGTAAAATTTTTAACGAACTTGTGGTTTCTTCTTGCCATAAATCGAGTAAAAACTGCCAATGTGAGCGGTCTTCGATTATGACTATCTGCATATTTCCCTGCTGCCATGCATCGTGAATCGGCGGTATCCCCGGCTGACCTTGGTATTGTAATGCAATATAAAGTTTAGCAAAGTGAGGAATTCTACTTGCTTCCACTGATGGCGTTAGCAAATCCGATTGTTGACTTGCTAGTATTGCCTCAATGGGTGATATTTGATACGGCTGGCAGTCTAGAACTTTTACACCTACATCAGTAACGGTGGCAATTTCGGTTTGAGCAGGTAGCGGATCTAACAATTGATAGCGCTCTTGGGAGTCTAAATAGGAGCCTGGTGCAATCTGAGAACTAGCAAATAGAGAAGATGAAGAAGATATTGCTCCCTCATTTCCCTCATTTCCCTCATTTCCCTTTTCTGCCACATCCTCCTCTACTCCTAAAGCTCTTGCAGTCGTTTCCTTAGCAATAATTGCCCAAAACACTGTTCCACATTCTGTGCCACAGTTATGACAACGTAGTGCATTCACAGGTACATCATCGGTACTGCATTCAGGACAGACCTTGTGGGTCAGGGACGTGCCACAGCTTTGACAGAATTTATTGCTATTGGGATTTTCAAATTTACACTGAGGGCAAATCAGCATAGTGGAAGTTCCTTTATTCCCGCTCCAAGGTGCTTCTAGCCACTAAGATTCAAGGTTGCCACAATTGGCTGTCCCTGACTACAGTAGACCTACAAGAGATTGTAGTTTATCAATGAATTTTGGTGGCAGTATTAATTGTGACGCATATTAGATAAATATTTAATATAATATTGGCAGTTAATTGCTTAGAAATGGGGAGTGGGGAATGG
>NZ_CAXTNE010000496.1:0-2336 GCF_964245445.1 uncultured Nostoc sp. | reverse complement strand
TAATAATTCCTAACTCCTGACTAATGATTAATGACTAATTATTAACTTTTTTCTCTTCTACTACTTTTAATTCATAAATATTCCAATTGTAACCTGCTATCGCCGAGTATTTTACGTTCTCAATGGTATTACGCACGGCTACTAAAGCTAGGGAATTAAATAGGTGAATAAAAGGCAGATACTCTTGTGAAAGTTGTTGTGTTTCTGCATAGATAGCTTTACGTTTTGTTTCATCGAACTCTCTTGCACCTTGGATGTAGAGGTCTTCAATTTTCTGTTCCCAATCGGTAGCTTTCCAACCGACCGTTGGGGATTGTCCGGCTTGAGCTTTCTGATTAAATACATGAAAGTTACCTTCTACAGACCAGACATTGAAACCATCTTGTGGCTCAATACCACCAGTGATAGCTCCATACCAACATTCCCAATCTAGGGTGTTAGAGATTTTTTCTCCAATAATACTGAAGTCAAGAAATTGTAAATCAACTTTAATGCCTATTTTGCCGAGATCCTGTTGGATTTTCGGTGTGATTGTCGGTCTATTACCAGCAACAGCCATCATTGTGAAGCGGACTCGATTGCCATCGGCATCTAAAAGCTGACCTTTATCATCGTATTTAAATCCTGCTCCCAGTAAAAGTTGTTTAGCTTTTTCTGGATTGTAATTATATGTTTTTAAACCTTCTTTTGGAGAAAAATAATAGGGACTGGGAACAGAAATCGGAGAGTCTTGCGGTTCACCCAATCCCCGCAAAGTGTTGTTGATCATTGTTTGGCGATCAATAGCGTAGGCGACAGCCTGTCTAAAAGCAACGTTGTTAAAAAAGCGGGATTTAATGGGATCTACAACAGGCTTGCCATTGCGACTACCTTTGTTGAGATTGAAAGTTATAAAACTTGTCCCAGAGTCAGGACCAGCATTTTTAATAGTAAAGTTACCCTGCTTTTCTTGACGCTTGAGCAATTGAAAATTTCCAGGGCCAATTTCTAGTAAATCTAACCCTCCAGAACGAAATTGCAGCAAAGCTGTATCAGGTGATTCTACAATTTGCCAAATTACACGCTCAATATATGGCAGTTGTTTTCCTTGTACATCTTTTTGACGCCAGTAGTAAGGGTTGCGCCGAAATGTTAAGCGTTGATTGGTTGAATAACTCTCGATTGCGTAAGGGCCATTAACAATAATTTTTTTGGGGTCTGTGTCGGTTCCCCAAGTGGACATAAACACTGGCTTCCCGTCAGAGTTTTTGGCTTCCACTGCTGCACGCAGGGCGTGTTCTGGTAGTATTCCTACGCCTGCTGCAATTGATCGCAAGAAAGGAGAAAACGGTTCTGGCAGAATAAATTCTACCCGGCGATCATCGATTTTGCGAACTTTGAGAAAAGCCTTACTGATACCAATTTTGAGAGCATCTTGGATATAAGTGGGAATGCGCTTGTTCATGTAGATGTCATTGAAAGAGAAAACGACATCATCGGCTGTTAATGGCTGACCATCCGACCACTTCAATCCTTCTCGCAAGGTAAAGACAAACCGCAGTTTGTCTGGGGAAAGTTCCCAAGATTCAGCCAAAGCTGGCTCAATTTCCTTAGTTATTCCGTTTTGAGTGGCTAATGCCTCATAAGTGAAACCAGAAATATTGGGAGATTCTTGTATGAGGGCGTAGTTAAAGGTTTTAGGGTCAGTGGTAGTAGAAAGAACCAACTGGGGAACTTGTGCAGCTGCGGTTTTAAAGTTAGATGGATTGCACGCCGTAATTGTAATTGCTGTTACCAAAACCAGAATTATTGGTAATAAAAAACGCTTAATTATGTGAAAAATTGTAGAATATTTCATAATTTTTATTCTTTCAAAAGCAAGACAACAGCATAAGCACAGATGCCTTCTTCACGTCCAACGGGACCTAATTTTTCGTTGGTGGTAGCTTTGATACCAATTTGATTTGGTTCTAATTCTAAAACAGCCGCTAGTTTGTCGCGCATATTGTGAATATGCGGTTTTAATTTTGGACGTTCTGCTACTACTACCGAGTCAATATTTCCCACCTGCCAGCCTTGATTCTGAATCAGTTGATGTACTTGATTTAATAGTACTAAACTATCTGCTCCCGCCCATTGGGGATCGCTAGGAGGAAAATAATGACCAATATCCCCCAAAGATAATGCCCCAAGCATGGCATCCATAATCGCGTGTGTTAATACATCAGCGTCACTGTGCCCCAATAAACCCAGTTCATGAGGAATTTCAATTCCACCTAAAATCAAAGCGCGATCACTCACCAGTTGGTGAATATCGTAGCCGTTACCAATACGAATTTTAGTCATTAGTCATTAGT
>NZ_CAXTNE010000495.1:0-2371 GCF_964245445.1 uncultured Nostoc sp. | reverse complement strand
GCCCTTTGCCTATCCACGCCGTCAACGGCAACTCGAAAGTTTAGTCCAAAAATTAGGTTTGTCGCTAGAAGCACCTATAAAGTGGGAATTGCTGGATTTAGCGCTAACTCATCCTACTGTCTCTGATTCGGCAAATTATGAACAACTAGAGTTTGTTGGCGATGCAGTGGTGCGGTTGGTGTCGGCTGTTGTGTTATGGGAAAATTATCCTAATTGTCCAGTAGGGGATTTTGCGGCAATTCGTTCGGTGTTGGTGAGCGATCGCATCCTCGCCCAATTGGCAAGAGTTTATGGTTTAGAGTTATACTTACTAGTCGCTGGTAGTGCTACCGCCGATAAAGTTGGTCAAGAGTCACGACTGGCAGATGCTTTTGAAGCAGTTTTGGGTGCGCTTTACTTAAGTACTCAAAATTTGGAACTGATCCGCTCTTGGCTAGATCCCCACTTCCAACAACTAACAACAGAAATTCGCCTCGATCCTGCCAGACTTAATTACAAAGCTGCTCTCCAAGAATGGACTCAGGCACAATTTAAAGTTTTACCAGAGTACCGGGTTGTAGAAGTCACTCAACCGCACCGCAATCAAGAACGTTTCCTAGCTGAAGTGTGGTTGCACGGAAACAAGCTAGGAGAAGGTAAGGGACGCTCGATCAAAACTGCTGAACAAGCCGCAGCTAAGGTAGCCTTTTTAGCAATTCCTCAACCGGAAATACCCTGAAACAAAAACTTGGCTGATAAACTGATAATTCAGTTGATTGTCAGTGATCATTTGTCCCAAGTCCCCTGCATACTAATGAGCAATGACAAATGACTAATGACCAATGACAAATGACTAATGACCAATGACAAACCAAATTAAAATTGCTGTTATCGGAGTTGGGCGTTGGGGAGTGCATTTGCTGCGGAATTTCTTAGCACATCCCCATGTAGATGTAGTTGCTGTAGTAGACCCCCATCCAGAACGATTAGCGGCGATAAAACAGCAGTTTAATTTAGATGAGAATGTAGTCTTAACAACCCAGTGGGAGGATTTAAAGAAAGTTCCAGGGTTGACAGGGGTGGCGATCGCAACTCCAGCTACCACCCACTACGCTTTAATTAAAGACTCTCTCCAACAGGGATATCATGTTTTAGCTGAAAAACCCCTAACTCTCAACCCCGCAGAATGTCAGGAACTTTGCCAGTTAGCAGAGCGGCATCATTTAATACTTATGGTTGACCATACTTATTTATTTCACCCAGCAGTTGAGCGAGGAAAAACTGTAGTACAAGCAGGTAAATTAGGAGATTTACGCTATGGCTACGCGACGCGCACCCATTTGGGGCCTGTCCGGCAAGATGTTGATGCACTGTGGGACTTAGCTATTCACGATATTGCTATCTTTAACGCTTGGCTGGGACAGATCCCTGTGAAAGTACAAGCAACGGGTACGGTGTGGCTACAGGTGGAGGGGAGTAGAGAAATGACCCACTCCCCATCTCAAGGACTAGCTGACCTAGTATGGCTGGCGCTGACATACCCTGATGGCTTTCAAGCTTATATTCACTTGTGCTGGCTGAATCCCGACAAGCAGCGACGGCTGGGGATTGTAGGTAGCCTTGGTAGTTTGATTTTTGATGAAATGTCACAATCATCACCTCTCACCCTACTACATGGTGAGTTTGAACAGCAGGGAAATCAATTTATTCCAGTAAATCAAAAGCAGGTGGTGCTGGAATTAGAGCCAGGTGAACCATTGGGGCGAGTTTGCTCCGGCTTTGTTGTCTCTATCCTCAACAATACTCCCTCAGAGGTTTCCTCTGGCTGGGTAGGCACACAGTTAGTAGAAATTCTTGCTGCACTAACAGTATCTCTTGAGCAAGGCGGCCAACCTGTTTTTCTTAACAAGCACTCTCAACTGTAATTCTCAAGAGAGAATTCAAATTTATGGCGTTGCTGATTTGATGTATGAAAGAGACATATAATTTTACGTCTCTACAATTAGCCCTGTCAAGATGACAAATAGCCGAATAATAATGCTACATCATAAGTTCGACGAACCTCTCCCTGCCTTAAACTTTAGTTCAAGTCTGTCCCTCTCACCCATCGGCTACGGAGTACACACAAGTCGGAAAAACTTCATCTACCAAAGATTTGCGGTGAAGCAACGCTCTTGGTAGGGTTTCCAACGCCGGATGCTCCACTTGGGGAGACCCCAAGACCGCACTGGCTCCTTTGCAGGCGACTGCACCAACCCGTTCGCCTCCAGTCTCCGATAAGAGAAGGGTGCTTTACGCTGGCGTGACAAAGCTAAATTGTTGCAATCATGGCGATCGCATTTGTTATTTCGGCGAACTCATTTGTTATTTCGGCGATCGCATTTGTTATTTC
>NZ_CAXTNE010000494.1:0-2505 GCF_964245445.1 uncultured Nostoc sp. | reverse complement strand
GACATCCTCTTCGTTGAGCGATTGACGAATGCTGCGCGTAATGTCGATAAATACCTGAGCTTTATCTGCTTTCGTATCAACCTGTTCTAAAAGCTTGGTGTAGTCAAGGGCGAATCCTACTTGTATAGCTATCTGAGCGAACAAATCAATCTCAGACTGCTGCCAAAAGCGGATTCTAGAACACTGATGTGCAATCAATAAACCGAATAGCTGTTTGCCTTTGAGAATAGGTGCTACTAAATTAGATTTGACAGCAAATTGCTCTAGCAACTCAATATCATTATCACTGAGATCGGCTTGATGAATATTATCAATAGCATGGATGGAACCATTCTGGTATTTTTCTATATACCCTGCCTCGAACCCAGGCTCAGAGACTGTAAACCCTAATATTCTTGGTAAACCAGGTGCTACTGACTCAGCGATAAATGTTCCATTAGAGTTGGAATTGAAACAAAAAATGGTTACGCGGTCAATGCTTAAAGCTTTACGAATTTCTTCTGAGGTAGTTTTGAGAACATCTTCTTCATTGAATGATTCTCGAACCCATCGCGTAATTTTAATTAATAATTGGGAGTAATCAGCTTCGGCTTCTTTCTCCTTTACCAAAACTGAAAGCAGATCTGTAAATAAGTTTATGTTTCTCTCTAACATCACTAATTCATCTTCGTTAGAGATGAAATATTGAGTAAACTCACTGTCTGGACGCAGCTTGTTTTTGATATTATTAGAAATTGCCGCAGCTTTACTGACTCGACTAATAGCTCGATTAGTGACAAAAACAGCGATCGCACCTGTTAAAATTGCTGTTACTCCCATACCAGTTAACAATAGCGACAATTGTCTCTGTAGAGCTAGTTCAGTTTCTGTTGAACTTGCTGCACTCTCAAGTCTTACTTGTGGAATTTGTTTGGTAATTAAATTAATACCGTAATAGTAAGTAGCTGTTCCAATTGCAACCACAGGAATAACACTAATACTTAGTGCCCAAACAATTGCTTTAGTTTTTAAACTCCATTTTTGTTGCCACAGCCTTTGTTCACGATTTCGTCTTGCTTGGTTTTGAGAAAAAGACTGATTCATAAATGAAACCTGGATTGCTGCAATTGAGAATCAAGTAAATAACCTCTCCACCAAATTCTACACAAAACTTATAAAACAAGGATTGGCTTTCTGAGGTATTTTGAGACACTAACCTTTTACGTCATGCCCCATAAAGCTTTTGTTGCCTTTGACCTCAAAAAAATCAGGTCTGTTTAACGGGGTTGTTAACAGTAAAATGGCGATCGCTTTTTTAATGTCTCATTTTCTTATCAGGTGTGTAGTTTTCTGGCAAAACAGCCAAAAAATCTTTCTTTTTCAACAAGGTTATACAGACTTCTCACAGTTAGCCTCCCCCTCAGAAAGAGAAGGAACAACCCCAGAATAAGCCTTTAAGCCTTTTGACAGGAGAGAGACTTACTACTCACCTTCCTTAGATTTGCGTAGCGGCACAACGTGCAGGAAGGAGTTTTGATTCAAGCATATTTATTGTAGTCTACTTGACTAAAAATCTCTGTAGCTGCAAGCACACAAACATGCTTTATAAAAATTTTAACTTATCCTCCTGCGGTTATAGATGCTCAAGCTGTGGTTAATACAACTTCTTCTGTAGTTATCAATGCTCAAGTGGAGTTCGCAAAAGTGAACGTATTCGTAAAAGCAGGGCGACTTGCTTAAAAACTGTTGCACAAAAAGCATGAGTCAGAGCGCTCAAAACTCATAATTTATTCTATGGTTGATAGTGTGCAATGGCTGAGTTGGGCTACGCCTACGCACTATTCCTAGAAGCTCAAAATTTATTTTTTAATTGCCGTAATTGCGACATTTTCCAGAAATAGCTAGAAATCCAATTGGTAATAATGTGAGCGACAATCGGTACTAATAAGTTGCCAGTGAGCAGGGCACTATATGCGAATATCATCCCGACAATTGTTGCCCAAATCACATAAGGCCATTGTTGGGAACCGCTAAGATGCAAGATGCCAAAGCAAAGACTAGATACAATGACAGCTACATGATCCAAGCCTAAAGCTGGCAGCATTACACCTCTAAATAATAATTCTTCACTCAACCCTGGTAGTAACCCCAGCCAAATTAAGTCTGGTAAGGCTAAGGGCCTCAGTACCACTTCTAGATAATAATCTGCACTTTTACGATAGGCAGTCCAAACGCGATAAGCTACGCCACTTAAGGCAGTGATAGTGAATCCTAACCCTACACCCAACAGCAACTCTCTTTGGTTCAAGTCCCAAGAAAATAGAGAAAACTTGCCAAGGTATAACGAAAGTTTAGCGACTATCAACAAAATGATTGCAGTCGCTCCCATCGCCCCAAGTATTTGGATGCGCGTCAGGTATGGAATTTCTGGCTCTTGTTTGTGTTGTTCAACCACGGGTTTTTAAGGGGAGTGGGGCATACTTCGACTGCGCTCAGTAACCAGGGGGGCAGAAAGAGAAATAATTG
>NZ_CAXTNE010000493.1:0-2625 GCF_964245445.1 uncultured Nostoc sp. | reverse complement strand
ATTTCAAAGTCCCTCTCCCAAGGTTGGGAGAGGGATTTAGGGTGAGGGCTTTTGATTCATGCAATAAGTCTAATAACCAATGCCCAATGCCCAATGCCCAATGCCCAGTCCCTATTACTTCAATTCCAGGGTAACTTGCTGTAAGTTGCCGGTGAATGCAAAGGGTGTTTGGTAAGTATCTACCGCAGGTGTGCCAGTATCTTGACCAACATCAAAGGTTCCATCTAAACCAAATCGATAACCTACGGTTTTATCAATGCGGCCTTGGGCAACCTGCTGATCATTAATCAAGAGCTTACCAGTACCACCTGCTCCGGGAGCGCCGCCATCATAAGTAAAGTCAAATTTGATTTGGGATTTACCGATCGCAATTGGTTGAGAAGATTGAATGATTGTGCGATCGCTATTTAATAAGTTGTAAGCAAAGGTGGGTTTGCCTTCTTTCAAAAAGAAACTCCAACCTGCAAAACGTCCGCCTTGGGTGACTAAAACGCCTTCAGTACCATCTTTGGCAGCATCCACATCGGCAGTGATGCTAAAGGAGCGATTCTTAATATTGGGAGCGCTGCCCTCGGGAATCCCTGCAACAGATGTGTAATAAGTAAAGTTATTGCGTCCTGTGGTTAAGTTGGAACGGGTTTTGACATCAAACCGTTGAATTAAGCGATCGTCCAAGGGCAGAACTTTGTATTTCTTTGCTTCCTTCAGAAATAGATTTTGTAGTTCTGCTAACTTGTCAGGGTTCTGCTTGGCTAAATCGTTGGCTTCACTGAAGTCTTTGGTAATATCGTATAGTTCCCAATTATCTTCATCGAAGGTGGTTTTGGAGACACGCTCCCAAGGTAAGCGTCCATGACGGGCGGCTGCTACCCAACCTTGATCGTAAATGCCACGATTGCCCAACATCTCAAAATACTGGGTTTTGTGATGGGATGGTACAGCAGGATTATCAAAGCTATAAACAAGGCTAGTACCTTCGATGGGTTGTTGTTTTACACCGTTGACTACCTCTGGTTCTTCAATCCCCACAGCTTCCAGAATTGTAGGCGCAATATCAATTACATGATGGAATTGACTCCGCACTCCACCACGATCTTTGATGCGTTGGCGAAGCCCGCCGGAGGCATCGCCCCAAGCCACAACTAAACCATTGCGGGTTCCGCCGAAGTGAGAAGCAATTTGTTTTGTCCATTGGAAGGGGCTATCTACTGCCCAAGCCCAAGCTGCATGAAAATGATTGAAGGTCTTTGGCCCACCTAAATCATCTAAAGCCGCGAGAATTTCTTGAGGACTTTCTGTTACGCCATTAAAGACTTTTAATTCATTGATACTACCTGTTAAGCCGCCTTCAGCACTCGCACCATTATCGCCGGCGATGAAAAAGACTAAGGTGTTATCCAATTCACCCAGTTGATCGATCGTGTCAATGACTCTACCAATTTGTGCATCGGTATGGCTGAGGAAACCTGCAAATACTTCCGCCTGACGCGCATAAACTTTCTGCTCGGTGGGAGTGAGGGAATCCCAAGCCGGGAGTTCCGCCGGGCGAGGAGTCAGCTTAGTATCGGCGGGAATTACACCAAGGGCTAGCTGACGAGCAAAGATATCTTCGCGTAATTTATCCCAACCTTGATCAAATTTACCCTTGTACTTGTCGATCCATTCTTTGGGCGCATGGTGTGGGGCATGGGTAGCGCCAGTGGCAAAGTAGGTAAAGAAGGGTTTATCAGGAGCGATCGCTTGTTGGGTGCGAATCCACTTAATTGCATGGTCTGCTAGATCAGGGGTAAGGTGATAATCAGGGCGATCGCTTGGTTTTTGAATATGTTGGGTATTTTCCACCAAAGCTGGACTCCATTGATTGGTATCACCACCCAGAAATCCATAGAAGTACTCAAAACCTAAACCTGTCGGCCAGCGATCAAATGGGCCGGCTGCACTGGTCTCATAATCTGGGGTATTGTGCCATTTGCCAAAGGCTGCCGTGTTATATCCATAGTCTCGCAATACTTCAGCGATCGTTGCCGCACTTCTAGGTAAAATCGCAGTATAACCTGGATAGCCTGTGGCTAACTCCGTAACCACACCTGTACTTACAGAATGATGGTTGCGTCCCGTGAGTAATGCGGCTCTGGTAGGAGAGCAGAGTGCTGTAGTGTGGAATTGGTTATAACGTAATCCCCTTTCTGCTAGACGGTCTAAATTAGGCGTATCAATCAGACCGCCAAAGGTGCTGGTTTGTCCAAAACCGACATCATCAAGCAACACCAGCAACACGTTTGGTGCATTTTCTGGAGCCTTAATGGGTTTGGGGAAGTCTGGTTCGGATTCTTTGTAAGTAATGCCAATTTTGCCTTTAAAAGATGGTTGGAGTAATGGCAATTTGTCGCCATAGTCCGCCCAAGCAGGTAGAGGTAAGAGGCTAGAAAATATTAGCGTCAGGGCTGTCAAAAAGGCGATTCTCCTTCGGAGACGCTGCGCGAACGCACCAGAAGTTAACTTGAGAGATGCATACAAAGAATCTCTCTTGTGAGGATCAGTCAGTTGTGCCATTATTGTTGCTCATCAAAGGTGGGAGCGATGCGATTTTGTGAGATGCCTTACTTCGTTTGGGCAGGGGGCAGG
>NZ_CAXTNE010000492.1:0-2629 GCF_964245445.1 uncultured Nostoc sp. | reverse complement strand
TCTGGTTAGTGGTAGTGATGACAACACCATCAAAATCTGGAATCTGGCAACAGGAGAGCAAATTCGGACACTGACAGGGCATACATTCTGGGTGCGATCGCTAGCTATTAGCCCTAATGGTGTGATTCTTGCCAGTGGCAGTTTTGACAAGACTATCAAAATCTGGAATCTGACAAAAGGGTACTCAATCCGCACACTAGAGGGAAATTTTCAAACAGTAACAGCTGTGGCTATAAGCCCAGATGGTAAAACTTTAGCCAGTGCTAGCCGCGATGTCTACGACGGGCTACACCTACGCACCATTAAACTTTGGAATCTAACTACGGGAAAAGAAATTCGCACATTAGCGGGACATGCTAACACAGTCACATCCGTAGCCTTTAGCGCCGATGGGAAAATGATTGCTAGTGGTAGCCGCGATCACACCATCAAACTGTGGAATTCAGCCACAGGAGAAGAAATTCTGGCATTGACGGGGCATAGCAACACTGTGACATCTGTAACCTTTAGCCCTGATGGCAAGACCCTTGTCAGTGGTAGTGAAGATAATACTATTAAAATTTGGCAATTGTCTCAGTGAAGAGGAATTATAGCGGTTCCGATTCAGATGCAGTAGAACATTTCCCGATAGTTTGGCGCAGAAAAATATAGGTTCACAATTTTATGTGATCGCTGCGGAAATATTGCCTTCAATTATCGGCATCTATCATACCTGAAGACATAATTTTCGATTTTATAGCAAAAGCCTTGGTGGTTAGGACATCAACAGATGAAAAAACTTAGACACAAAAAGACTTTTCACCCAGTTCCCAGTCCCCAGTCCCCAGTCGCTTGTTATATTAAAGAAAAATTCTACCTTCTGGAATCGAGCTTACTTTTAATGCGATCGCTGACTTCACTATTGCATAATTTTCCATACCCAGTAATATAACCTATACCAAAATGCTTATCTACTCGATAATTAATGCACCTTTAAGCGGATTTATATTTGCAGCTAAAGATTGATGCTGTCCGTATCAGAACTTAATATGCTTTAACTATTACTTGCAGCAATTCAATTGAGGAATGTGATCGTGAAACGCTTTAATGTCTCTAAAATTATCGGAAGTACTGCTCTTGCTCTAAGTTTGGCTACCTTGCCTACAGTTCTGCCTGCTTCTGCTCAGACAACAAGCACTACTGATGGGACTGTTACAAATACTACTACAGACAGTTCTGCTACCGACAGAAATTATCGGGATGGCGATTGGGGTTTATTGGGCTTGCTCGGTTTATTTGGTTTATTTGGTCGTAAGAGCCGCAAAGCCGATGATAATGTAGCTTATCGTGACCCTAATGCAGTAGGTTCCTCTGGCTCCCGTTCTAACTATTAATAATGAGTTGCGTTCTAATTTCGCGTAAGTCCTAAAAATAATTATGCTAAAAGCCTGCATCGGCAGGCTTTGTTCGTATGTATACATGTGAGTATTGCCGTGTCTTTACCCAGTACCCATTGAAATCAGAATCGCTATAACTGTTAAGATAGAGAAGATTTATTCCAAGCGGTCAATCAAAGGTAGTTTATAAAATGTAGTAATAAAACTGTGAGTTAATAGCTAACATCTCAGCTAGTTAGTCAACAAATAAATGAATTAAAATTTAATTTTTAGCTTTTTATATACATTTAATTGAGAAAAAATGGAAGATTCAATATTTATTATATTCCTTGGCTTTGGGAGTATTTGGATTTTGATGGGAGTTGTAGGTTGGATTGCGTTTTTAAAATCTGAGGGTGAGGAAATTAAGTTTGGTAAGTGGGGACTTATAGTTGCTATTCCAATCTTAATACCAATAATTGTTTCTCTTATTATTGGTATATTTTATAAGCATTGAAGAAGAATTCAGAAGTCAGAATTCAGGAGCGGAGCCGGAGACGCTCCGCCTCCGGCCAGAATCAAGACGCTGGTTCCGAAGCTGCGTTATCAGTCGGGGATTCAGACCCGTAACTTTCTTGTTAACCACTAAATTTTCAATAAGCGTGGAGGTGCAAAAACGCCGATTATTCAGACCCTCTCTACGAGACGCTAAAAGCGTAGCTTGCTTCTCTGTAAGAGTACGCAAACTCGCTAAAGCTGCGTTATCCACCTGTCATACAGAATACCCAACCCAATTCTGACGACTGACGCATGTATTCTGTTCGATAAAATAAATAATTATTTTTAATTCCTCAATATTACTTATTAATTGCACCCCTAACCAAAATCACTGTACTTTCTACACCAGAGGCGATCGCTTCTGGAATATTACCTTGAATCGCCTGCTGCAACAATCCCTCTTGCGATGCTCCCAAAACTACAACATCGTAACCTTCGGTTTTAACTAAGTTAATCACACCTTCCGCGACTGAATTAGCTTGAACTGGGAGAGCAACAACACTACTGGACAATTTTCGCCGCCGCATCAAATGGCGGATGGCTTGTTCTGAAACTGACATGTCTGGCTTGAGTTCAGATGGCTTAAATACTTGTGTCAGGCGAATTTTTGGATCATTTCCCAATGTAATTAAAGCCGGTAGTAATTTAATCGCCAGTGGGGAATTGGGACCACCAGCCATCGGGACTAGCCAACGGTTAAAGAGGGGATTGGGGAC
>NZ_CAXTNE010000491.1:0-2668 GCF_964245445.1 uncultured Nostoc sp. | reverse complement strand
AAATTACCCAGATTCCAGAGGCGATCAAAAGTTTGCCGAAATTGAAAAAACTAGATTTACGGGGAAATCCGCTTCCTATTTAACCAGAGGTTTTAGGATCTTTGCTATAGATATAGTAATTGTCAACAAACTTAGTACTAAAATACTCCAGATAAGCTGAGCATGGTTACGTGCATTTACTCATTGCTTTTTTGCGCTCTTTGTGAGAACCTCCTTTACATAACAACAAATGCATTAAACCGATAGTGTTACCGTAGTTTAATAGAAGCCAGAAATATGAAAATCTCTATGAGGCTGACATTCAAGGAAGCACAGTTGAGTTTTAAGGGTACGGCATCAGTAAAATTCTCTGCCGAACCTAAAGATTGCGTAGGCACAGCCCAACCTAGGCATCGCTATTGGGAATTAATCTGATGTCTCAGAGTAAATCTGTAGAACCTACTTCAGTCCACAGCCGTATTCTCGTGCCTCAGCGTTATCACAGGCAACCTGTAATTTCCCGGCTGGTGTCTCGTTATGGTTTAACCGTCAATATCAAAGCTGCATCCTTGACATCCGACAACGACAGCGATGGCTGGTTTGACTTGGAACTTTCGGGAAATCCCCAAAAACTGACAAATAGCCTATCTTACTTGCAAGGATTGGGAGTGAATTTGCTGGAATTAGCGATCGCTACCCAAATTCAACCCAACCAACACTCTTTAGCTTTCCCACATCCGGCTAGCAAACTGAGTCCCAAAGACTCTGCATGGCTGACAAATCAATGGCAAGAACAATTCCAGCAATGGATTTCTCTCGGTCAAACCAGTCGATTGCGCTTGCAACTGTGCGTCTTAAAATCTTATTACGAAGAACCAGTGATTTCCGAGTTAGTTTCTCGTTATGGACTAACAGTCAATATCACCAGTGCTAGACTGCAACCCGATACCGAAGATGACGGCTGGTTTGATTTGGATTTGTGGGGGAGAACAAAGCAACTCTACTCTAGCCTGAGTTATTTAGAAAAACTGGGGCTACCAATTTGGCTGGATTTGTCTAGCGTTTATAGCGATGTCTACGACGGGCTACGCCTACACTAATTCACAAAATAGTCACTACCCAATGGCAGCATTAAATAACCGTCAAAGCAATTCCCAAACCAGATTATCACTGGTTTCTTCAGTTTCCACAAAAAGCCAAATCACCCAGATTCGTCTGCGGATATATATTCCTAAATGCTATCTGCAAGTGCCTGTAATTTCGCAGTTAATTTCTAGTTACGGCTTGGTAGTTAATATTATTAAGGCTATGCTACAACCAAATACAGATAAAGAAGGATACTTTGACATTGAATTGCAGGGAACAGTGGCACAAATCTCTAGCGGTCTGGCTTACCTGGAATCCCTGAATCTGAGAATTGTGGGTAAGCCGAATGCTGACGGCGATGGCTGGTTTTGCTGAAATAATCTAAATTTCGTAGTACCAAATTTCTTCTTCTCGCAGCACAATTCGATGCAAGGAAAGACGAGCAATCAGGCCCTCTTGCTCAAACTGACCAAGAATACGAGTGATAGTCACACGAGTTGAACCGAGCATTTCCGCCAGATCCTCGTGAGTCAGACGCATATCTATTAAACGTCCTTTTTCAACTTCCGAACCAAACTTTTTGGATAACCATGCCAACAGCTTGAGCAGCATAGTTTCAACTTTTTTATGGCTACGAATAACCATCAATTCTTGAGCCTGTTGGATATGGGTAAGTAGAGTTTCTGTTAGTTGACTCCATTCCTCTAGAGGTAAGACCGTCGCCTCTACTTTAGTTAGGCATTCCATTTGGTAAGGATCTAATTTTGATAAAGCCTTACCAACGACATCTCCAGGACCCCACAATCCCAGCGCGACGGTTGTACCATCTTCCAAATAGGTAAAAGTCCTGATAAAACCCGTTTCAATCTTCCAAAGTCCGTTTTCATGCTCTGGTAGAAATGACCTACGGGCAAAAAGCTCCTTAGTATTATTACTTGTTAAGCTAGGTAAGCTTGTGTACAAAGACACCATAGTAGATAAAGCTATTCTCCGATAAATTAACCGTAGTATTATATTTATATCAGGTTCTAAGAGGCTATGAATATTTTAAAGTGCGGAATGGGGAAGAAGCACAGGGGCAGGGAGCAGGGAGCAAGGGAGAGAATAAAAATATTACCTCTTTTTCCTCTGCTCCCTGCCTCTTATCAATGCCCAATGCCCAAAATTAAATTCCTGCACCATCGAGAAAATCTTCAATTATCCCATTAGAATTATTGCTCTTAGGGTTGTCGGTTGGTTCGTTGTCAAGCTCAGTTGGGGACAAACTTGATTGTTGCAAATCCTCGAACTGTTTCTCTAGAGCCTTGACGCGTTCAAATAAAGCACGGATGACTTCAGCTTCTACGTCGCGTACTTTATCATGATCAAGAACATTGGTAGACGAATTGTTCTGACGAGTCACGCGCCCTGGAATCCCAACTACAGTAGTGTTACTGGGAACATCTCGCAGCACCACAGAACCAGCTCCAATACGGACGCGATCGCCAATTTGAATATTTCCTAATACCTTTGCACCTGCTCCCACAACTACATGAGAGCCTAAAGTTGGATGGCGTTTGCCGCTTTCTTTCCCAGTCCCGCCAAGGGTGACACCTTGATAAAT
>NZ_CAXTNE010000490.1:0-2684 GCF_964245445.1 uncultured Nostoc sp. | reverse complement strand
CTCGCTACTATCCACATCTGGATTCACAAAATATTATTAGTGGGATAGGTTCAACGGTAAGTAAATTACTCATTGTTGGTTGCGAAGCGCTGAATAGCCCGGCATCGCCGAGCTTTACCGCATCAGCCGTCGTTGCCAAAAATGAACCCTGCACGTCTAAACTTGAAGAAGGCCCGAATACAATGCCCTTAGGATTAATCAAAAACAAATTGGCATTCCCTAAAATCCCCAACCGTCCCAAAATATCCGAACGGTTGGCTCCCGTCACGCGAGAGAGAATATTTTCAATCCCTGCCGGATTAGCGAAATAAGCGCCTCGTCCTGCACCGACATTGAATTGTTCAAAACTATGAAACAGGTTAGCACCGCGAGTTGCGCCACCATCAATGCGATCGCCTTGAATCCCCTTTATATTGACATTAGGTGTAACAACAGAACCTTCAGCACCTAGCGTATTGTCAGGCACGATTTGAGCCAAAAGGCGATCGCTTACTCCGATTGAGAGTACCGCCACTAAAGCGACACAACCCGCAATCTTCCACTCCAAACCTCGACCGAACCAGCTTTTAATAATCATTTGGTGGTTTTCTTAACATTTTTGCAAACCTCTACACGCCCATCTCCCAATTACCTCTGTAGATGTATTAAATGTATTTTCTGTACTTATTTATCTTTACATAATTAGGTTTTTTCACGCCGACTTTCTTAAATTAATTAGGATAAGTGAGTTGGCACAATCAAACCAAACTATGTGAATAAAAATAAACAAGGTTCAAGCCCTTTTTCCTCCTGTCCCCTACAAGAATTGCCTTATCCCAACAATAATTATTTACGCCGAGCTACTTATTAGCTTAATGACTGTCAAAATCTTAACTATAATCTGCCTCATCTAACAATTTTATTTATATATATCATTACTAATATAAAATTTGGATTTCGATAAAACAAAACTGAGTGCCCCTTCCCTCCAAGTCAAAAATCAAAATTTATTTGAGCTAATGGTGTCAATCCCTGCTAAAATTCCAACTTAACTTTGAAGCCCGACGGCATTGAGTAACTGCTTGCTTAATTCATACAATAAAATCTTTAACTGAAGTTAGGCATTCACCTATTGTGCTAAGTTAATGGTAAAACAAAGCAATACTGATTGCACAATTAGGCAACTAGCATTGCCCAAATGTGCAACTTCAGATCGAAATGGAGTTAACCCTCTATTCTTACTACGAGGAGAGAAAAATACTGCCTCACTTATGAACGCTAAACAAATAATCAATTGTGCAAACATCAGGGAACTTTGTCATTTAAACTTCCTTATTGAGAAGAGTTGTAAAAATAGTGGTTTTAGCTTATTCTCTACCGAAGGTAGCAAAAGAGGGGTTAAAACTTCGGACAAAATCTTCCTTGGAACCTATGGTATCCTCCTATGCCAAACCGATACCGCCAATTTGGTGTCCGTCGCTTTCTAGTAGTTATCTTCTTTAGCAGCCTCACATTTTGCCTGTGGCTGAATCATGTTCCCTTGACTGTGCAGACAAAATGGGGAGAACAAGCAACCGCACAGCCTCCCAATCCAAGCCAACTCGTACAACAAGGAATTGAACAATATCGCGCCGGAGATGTGCAAGAGGCGATCGCCAAATGGCAAACTGCCTTAAGTGCCTATGAAAATATCAATAACCACGATAACGCGGCAATTATTCGAGAAAAACTAGCCATAGCTTATCAGCAACTTGGTCAATTCGAGCAAGCGATCAATTATTGGAAAGAAGCGATTGCCAACTATCGCTCCTCAGGAGAATTCGTGAAGGTGGGACAGTTGCTCACAGAACTTGCTCAAACCTACAGTCATTTGGGGCAAAATAAACAAGCGATCGCGCTTTTATGCGGTGCTTCTGAGACTGATGAGGATTGCCTTGAGAGTGTTGGAAGTGCTTTGCAAATTGCCCAAAAATTTAGCGATCGCCAGGGAGAAGTAGCTGCATTGGGAAGCTTGGGAGAAGCCTATCGCCTCAAGGGAAAGTATGATTTAGCATATTGAAACAGGCACTGATTAATCAGAATAAGAAGATTCACCCCGCCTAATGGCACCTTTTATCCTCATCGGTAACTGGCTTTAGGCAGGGTTAGCCTGATTAGCGTGCGCTGTCTGCAATCTGTTTTAAGTTTTCAATCCGTTTCTCAATCGCTTCCCGTTGTTTTGGTGGCAATTCTGGTATGGTTTTTGGTGCTTCCCACTTAGCCAAATCTTTTAACAGAGTTGAACCCACTTCTCCCAATTTCGACACTTGAGCCAGTTTGAGTGCTTCATCTAGCGCGTTGTACCATAAACCTGCCTCAGCATAGATATTAGCTTTCTCAACACTATTTGCTGCTCTGTTCAATTTACTTTGCACAGATGCTGGCATTTTTACAACCTCAATACTTGCCTCGTCTACTAAATCACCTGATGGATTATCTGGGTCACAATGAATCACGACCTGCAAGAAATATTCTTTTCCCGGTTGCAGCCCTAGTTCCTTTTCCGGAAACGGAGATAACTTCATAATCCCCGGTGAACTCTGCAATGATATTTTGCGAACTTCTTTGGGTTTTCCGCTTGGAACCCACTCGTAAATCATGAATTTCATTGCCTTGAAACTATCCCACTAATAAAAAAGTATGGTAATCTACTTCTCAACAAGGAG
>NZ_CAXTNE010000489.1:0-2702 GCF_964245445.1 uncultured Nostoc sp. | reverse complement strand
GGGGCAGGGAGCAGGGAGCAGCGGGAAAGAGGCTTTTGGGATTTTTGCACAGATGCGGTAATCATAACTAATTAACCGGACTTGATATAACTGACCACTTCTAGGGAGCGATCGCTCAATTCTGTAACTTCATTGGTAAGGTGAGGGTAAATGCTGTTTGACCAAAAGATGTTGAGTCAAGCGTAAGGTTGCCATTATGGGCCCTGGCAATTTCACGGGCTAGGCCCAGTCCCAGTCCGATGCCTTCTATCTTGCGGGTTCGAGCCGAATCACCGCGATAGAAGCGGTCAAAAATGCGATTGCGTTCACGTTCACGTGCGCCGTTGGCATCGCTCAGGGGAATATCTTTGGATGCATTGGCTATGGTGATGTGAAGAGTTGTTTGAGTTTGATGAGCGCGAATCTGTATCCAGCCGTTGGCGAGATTGTATTTGATGGCATTACTGAATAGGTTTTGCAAAACTTGAATTAGAAGATCGCGATCGCCCTGTACCCGCAGCCCATCAGTGAAGTCAGTTTGCACAGTCAAGTGGGGAGCTAGCATTTCCACATCTTCTAGCATCTCCATCAGCAACTCAGACATATCCACCTCAACCAAATACAAACTCATTTTTCCGGCATCTGCTAGAGATAGCAGCAAGAGTTTCCGCATAATTCCACTCAGGCGGCGCACCTCATCCAACAGGTTACTTAAGCGCTGTTGCACTTCACTTCCGGGATCGACCTGTTGCAGCGTTCGTTCCAGTTCGCCTTGCAAAATAGTCAGTGGGGTTTTCAGTTCATGAGCCGCATCACCACTAAAACGGGAAGCTTGGGTAAAACTGCGTTCCAAGCGTTCCAGCATTTGGTTAAATACCTGAATCAGTTCGACAAATTCCGCATCAGTTGTCCTAATCGGAATCCGTTGATCTAGTCCTTTGACAGTCACCTGTTGAATAACACCTGTTAATTGCCGGATGGGACGCAAAGCACTACCAGAAACTAACCATGCTCCTACCGCAATCAGCAAGAGCGCTCCCGGAATTGAAATTAGAAAGATATTCTGAATGGTAGCCATCTCTTGAGAGACGGCTTGCAAATTAACAGCAATGGCAACCTGAATATTAGGAAATTTAGCTGCCCCAATCCGCCAAGCTGCTGTTTTTGTCTGCTCAGTGACAAATTGAGTTGGAGGTGGACGAAGAAAAGGTGGTGGCTGAACGGATGGGTTTGTATTGGGTGGCGGCGGTGGTTGTCTCTGTGGGCGTGGTGGTAAAGGTATCGACTGAAGACGCTTAAGCAGCAGACGATTCACCTCAACGTCGGTAGGTAGGGAGTTGGATTGATAAAGTATGTTGTTGTTTGCATCAAGCACCAGTAGGGCAATGAGGGTTTTTGTATTGCTTCCGAAGGCATAAGATAATGAATCTTCGTAAAACTGCCATCGTGAGCGATCGGGTGAGGATCGGGTTTCTTTGTTCAGAAATTCGGGAGGTTCGCCGCGTGGAGGCAAGTTTGGAGTTGCCCGCATCAAGTAATTTAACAGTTCTGCATCAAGACGGCTAATCTTAGCATTGTAAATCTGAAACCAGGAGACTGCGCCAAAGCCTACTAATGTGGTTCCAGCTAAAGCCGCAGACAACAGGGCAATTCGGAGTCGAAACGAAGGGAGTTTCATGAGCTAGAATCTGGCTTGCGAAATCGGTATCCAACCCCTCGAATGCTTTCAATCCAGACTGCTTGATCAATGGGGTCAATTTTTTTACGAATTCGCTGGATACAAACATCCACGACGTTGGTGTTGGGGTTAAAGTCGTAGCCCCAAACGTGTTCTAAGATTTGGGTACGGGTGAAAACCCGTCCGGGAGAGCGCATGAGATACTCCAGAAGATTAAACTCGCGGCTGGTGAGTTCTATCACCTGGCGATCGCAAGTAACTTCCCTAGTGATGCGATCGAGTTTGATAGGGCCTACGCAAAGCAGATTTTGGCGCTCGCTTACACTCCGGCGGACAACGGCATGAATTCGAGCCGCTAACTCTTCCACAAAAAACGGTTTAGCGATATAATCATCGGCTCCCAAATTTAGTCCTTCCAAGCGATCATCTAGTTCATTCCGAGCCGTCAACAAAATTACCGGAGCATTCCGACCTTGCCGCCGCAAGAGTTTCAGAATCGATAGTCCATCTTTTCCCGGCACCATAATGTCGAGTACGATCACATCATATTTATTTTCTAATGCCCGCAGATATCCTTCATCACCGTTGTCGCAGTAGTCTACAACAAATCCCTGCTCTTTCAGTCCAGCCCGGACAAAGTTCGCAATTTTTGCTTCATCTTCGACAAACAGAACGTTCACAAGCCTTCACTACTTTACTTCCAGTTTCAGTATAAGTTCTTCATCCTTGTGCTTAAATTACAAAACTGTAATTCAGAAAGCAGGTGGACTGTAATTTTAAGATGGCTTAATTAGAAATATCAACACCCTACCCTACCTTTTGAAGCTTGATTTTTATGAATATTCGTCGAGTACTAGTTGTAACAGCGATTCCTGTTCTGGTTGGCACATTTGGTTTTATTTCACTCAATCAGGCAAATGCCGCTAGTAAATTCTCTCAAATTGCACAGGCGCAACTACCGCCCAACCAACCACCGGATCAACAGGGGCGACCACCTCGACCTGATTTTAAGGCGGCGGCGGCAAAGTTAGGAGTTAGTGAACAA
>NZ_CAXTNE010000488.1:0-2761 GCF_964245445.1 uncultured Nostoc sp. | reverse complement strand
AAACATAACACCACTTTTCGGGAAAAAAGACAAAATAAACCCTTAAATAATATTCCTATTCATCCAGGGATTCGGCAATTTTATCCTAATATTCATCTCACTCAAAAATCAGGATTTGGTCGATTTAATTTAGCAGTTTACTGGAAGATAAAGTATCGAGGTAAACAAGAGAATGATGCTTGGTATTTATTAACAAACTTGCCTAACTTGGAATCTGCCGTCAAAATTTACAGCCAGCGTTTTGGAATAGAGCGGAGTCGGAGTTTCTCCGCCTCCGAGCGATGTTTAAAGACTGTAAAAGTGGAGGCACTGCGTTGGGCGGCTTTGCCGACTTGAAGCAAGTGCCGTGTGGTTACAATCTGGAGGGTTCTAAAGCTAATCCTGATAGACTTGTACGTTTAATTTTGTTAATTGCCTTGGCAATGACTTCTGCTTGGTTACAAGGACAAAGGACTAAATTACAAAGACAACAACTCTATGTCTGTCGGACTCAAGAAAAAAGTAGAACTAGAAAACGACACAGTAATTTTTGGATAGGTTTATACGGCCAAAATTGGATAACAGCAATTCAAGAGTGTCAAATATGGGTTGAGGAATTTATGGATTCTATTGGCAATAAGCAGACGTTTTCTCGGCGGGGTTTGAAAGCTATGTTACTTATACAGCAAGCTCTTTAGCTCCCTTGTCGCCCCCTGAAGGTAATCGCACTTGCTTCACTGTTGTTTAGGGTATACCACAGTGAGGCATTGTGACGATTGCAGTAGATTTTGCAACTGCCAGCTTCAGAGTGCAATCCCAGTTTCGGTTTATTAATTGCTGCGACTAACTGCTTGAGCAATTCTTCCTGGCGCATTAAGGCAGCAAGTAATTCGGCATTTTCTTGAGGGGTCATTTGTTTGTACCAAAAGCATTTTCACTTTCGCATTGGCGCAGCCGTTTAATTGTGATATATGAAGCGTAGAGCCAATAAAACAGCGCTCTTGATTTCACAAAAGCGCTTTTTATTACTAATTATTTGCCCTGTACAGATTATTGATGTGAATTAAATCTTGCCAGCAAATCTTCACGAGATAATTCAAGACATAGGGGAGTAAATTCTTCTGGTGTTAACTGCAACAAACTATCGACTACTCTTGAGAGTTCTTCATCCACAGAACCAAACCTAAATCTCAACAAGTTTTCTACAACTTGACGACGTTCTTGCTCTACTCCCTCTTGTACCGCTTGCGCTCTTGCTTGTTGGTAAGCTTCTGTTAAGTTCATGATTAACTCCTGGTCATCTTCGGTTAAATCTGTCTGCGTCATCACACTGATACGCCATCTGTAAATTATTTCCAGTACATTCCGGCGCAAAAGGTTTTCTCTTGGCAGTGCAACCAATTCATTTACTGCTTGAATTTGTACCTTTCCCCGACCCAACAGCCTAAACCACAGCGTGTCTAGAGTTCGCGGTAGCTTGTTAATCGCTACTATTGCTGCTCTTACTCCAAGAGGCAGAAAGTACACCCCGCTCATCCAATTGTCTAAGTCTAGTTTAGCTCCAAAAGCCTTGAGCAGAGCTTTGGAAGCACTTGGAGAAATAATCCACAGTTGTGCTAGTTCGTTCTCTGCTATTGTTGTGTCTTCCCTGTTGGCAAGACGTTGCGCGTCTGCAATCACAGTAAATAATTTTTGAAGACAACTACGTACTTCTGTTCTACTTGGTTGATTGCGAAACGGTTCTAGTAAAGTAGTATTTAATACCGCTATTCTACCCAATAATCCTAAAGTTTCTGCATCAACCGCAGATGTTGGTGTTGGCGAAAATAACACATCAACAAATCTTGTTTCATCAGTTACTTCCCTGTTAGTTTTTACTTCCCCAAAGGGAGAAAGTAACTCTTCTAAAAACTGCTTGGCAAATTTATCATGAGGTTGTTGGGTCATGTTATCAGTAATAATTGTGTTGTATCATACTGCTATTTATGATTAGAGTTTGGTAAAAAAGCGATCGCCCTGCCTTGTCAGCAATCGCCTTTTCCCTTTAACTACGCCGCTACCAACTCCCGTTCTACTACTGGCTGATATTCCCGTAGCTGCTCCCATTCCTGTGGCGTGAGTTCGTCAAACGGCTTATCCAGCAGTTCCTCACGAGATGGTTGCGTCAGTTTTACCATCGATAATACCCACACCGCTTCGGGAGCAGAATCACACGGGACTTTCTGCTGATGCACTGAAGTTGCCCGAATAACCCACCATCTGCTGTTAGTACAGCCTACTTCGCCAAGCTTTTGCTCGTGGTCGTAGATACCATCGTTTAGGATTTCAAACTCCGACTTTTCGCATTCATCAGCAATCTGTACCATGATTTCGTTCCCCGTTGTAGCGACTGGGGTTTCTTCTTCTTGTATAGGCAGTGTTCCGCGCTGGTAATGCCATGTGATGTAGCTGTGGCATCTTTTAAAAGTGTTCGCGCGGTGGATCTCCTCACCATTGACCATCACTATCCAAGGTTGCGTTAGGTCATCGTCGTGGGTAATGCTAGCTACGAGCTTTTGACCTGCATAGAATTCGTGATCTTCAAACGAAATCTCTACTAATCTCAGTTCTTCAACTGGTTTAACGCAAGAGGTTACAGTTGTTGTTGTTTGTGGCATAATTTTAAAACCTTTGATTGGGTGATAAAGGCGATCGCGATGTTTCTCAGGCAGGTGATCGCCTTTTGATTTACATGAACCTATCCCACTAATAATATTTTGTGAATCCAGATGTGGATAGTAGC
>NZ_CAXTNE010000487.1:0-2763 GCF_964245445.1 uncultured Nostoc sp. | reverse complement strand
GTATTAAAGACTCCTCGGCGAGTATCAAAGACTCGTCGGCGAGTATTAAAAACTCATTCACGAGTATTAAAAACTCATTCACGAGTATTAAAGACTCATTCACGAGTATTAAAGACTCGTTGGCGAGTATCAAAGACTCGTCGGCGAGTGTTAAAAACTCATTCACGAGTATTAAAGACTCGTCGGCGAGTATTAAAGACTCATTCACTATTCCCTATTCCCCATTCCCCATTTAAGAAAAACTACCCTGCATAAGGATTACCGATTCTATCCACAGAGACGTTGGAGGAGAATGGCAAACGACCTGGATTTAAGCGTGGTTCTGCTGCATAGCCAACAGGAACTAAAACAGCGATCGCTAAATCTGGATTATCCCCAGCACCAATCACTTGTTTTACCTGATCCTCAATCCAACCGTTCATAAAACATGTGGATAATCCCAGACTTTCTGCCGCTAAGACCAAATGGGTAGCGGCAATAATGGCATCTTTGATCGCATATTCGCGTCGCTTGTCGCCTAGCGTTGCTTGAAATTGGGGGATGGCGCTTTTAAAGTAGTTTATCGTGCCTTCATTCCATGCCCCAGTTTCACTTGCCCGCTCAAAAATTGGGGTTAAGTCTCCTTGGCCTACGTTAGGATCGGCGGCAAAGACGAAGGTTACAGGTGCTTGGACAATTTGCTGTTGATTCCACGATGCTGCTGCTAGTGCTGCCTTTTGCGCCTCATCTTGCACAAGAATAATTTGCCAGTCTTGGATATTAAAGCTGCTGGGCGCTGCCACGGTCAACTCTACCAACTGCTTGAGCAGTTCTGGGGCGATGGGGTCTGTTTTAAAAGTTTTAATGGAACGACGTTGAGCGATCGCACTGGGTACATCTAAAGCTTGGGTTTGGGTGATGGAACTCATAAGATTCTCCTGATAGTTGAGTTATGAAAGGGTTTCGGATTTTACTCTGTTTAGAGTCATTCAAAAGCGTTAAAGAGCAGGGCAATGTAATATGTTCCTCTCTAATTGGGAATGTTAACCGGGTTAGAGATATGCTCGTGGATAATGCGCCATTGTCCCTCTCGCTTTTGCCATACAAGCGTCGCATGAGCCGTAATTCCAACCGCCTCATTTCCTATGGTGGTTGCTGTACTATGAAAAATTAAAGCAGAGACGGTAATGTTATCACTTGTGAAAATCTGAATATCCCCAACTAATTTAACTTGCCACTGTGTTATTGCTGTCATGAAGGGCTTCCATATTTCCTCATAGGATTGCCATCCTTGAATTCGAGTGGTCTGCGGTGAGAGGGTATCGAAGGCGAGGAATTGTTCATCTTGCCAGTAAAGATTGTCTAGGACAGAAAAATCAAAGGGTTTGTCGCCTGAACTAAACGCAGCTAGCCAATCATTAACGCGTTCTTTGATTTCCGCTTCTTCTAAAGTATCTTTCATAGTTCACAACCAATTTGTACAACTATTTTACTGATGTTGTATCTGGGAAAAATCTAAAAACCTAAGTTTGATTTTATACTTTAGAGTGCGAAAAGTGGGTTTTAATTATTCAGATGAGAAGAATTAGGCATTGACCACCTGCTCGTTAGCAGCTGACCAAAATGGATAGTCTGTATATCCCTTTTCATCGCCACCATAAAAGCTTGCTTGATTTGCTTCATTTAGTGGTGCATTCAAAGCCAAGCGTCGCGGTAAATCGGGGTTTGATATAAATAACGTGCCAAAGGCAACTAAATCTGCTGCTTTGTTTGCTAGTACTGCATCGCCTTTTTCACGAGTATAACCACTATTGACGATGAGTGTACCTGTAAAGCGATCGCGTATATGACTAGTGGGTACAATTATCCCGCCATGTCTAATGTCTGCCTCTGTTGCCTCAAAAAGATGCAGATATGCCAAATTAAACTGGTTCAACGCTTGAGCCGCATAACCAAATGTCTCCAGGGGATTAGAGTCACCTATATCGTTAAAAGTCCCACTGGGAGAGAAACGTACTCCTACTCGGTTAGAATCCCAGACACTAGTTACCGCCTCTGTCACTTCTAACAGGAATCGGGCGCGATTCTCAATGGAACCGCCATATTTATCTGTACGTTGATTGGTGCGATCGCGGAGAAACTGATCTATTAAATAACCATTAGCTGCGTGAATTTCCACCCCATCAAACCCAGCCGCTAGGGCATTTGCCGCTCCTTGACGATACTGTTCGACTATCTGCGGTATTTCTGAAGTTTCTAAAGCACGGGGAATTACAAAAGGTTTTGGCCCCTCATAAGTTGCGGCGTCACCTTTAGCAGCAATGGCAGAAGGTGCCACAGGTAAAACTCCATTCGGTTGTAAGTCTGGGTGAGAAATCCTGCCTACATGCCATAGTTGCAGAAAAATTCTGCCTCCCTGCTGATGTACGGTATCGGTTACTAACTTCCATCCCTCCACCTGTTCTAATGAATGAATTCCTGGTGTAGCGGGATAACCCTGTCCTTCAGGAGTTACCTGTGTTGCTTCAGAAATAATCAATCCGGCGGAAGCCCGTTGCGCGTAGTAGGTAGCATTCAGTTGCTGTGGTACATTTCCTTGACCTGCCCTATTTCGGGTTAAGGGTGCCATTACTATCCGGTTAGGTAGTTCCAGATTCCCTAATTGATAAGGAGAAAATAAGTTGATATCACTAGTCATTGGTTTTATCTCCAAATTATTTTAGTCATTTGTCATTGGTCATTGGTCATTGGTCATTGGTTATTTCTGCCCAATCCCCAGTCCCC
>NZ_CAXTNE010000486.1:0-2774 GCF_964245445.1 uncultured Nostoc sp. | reverse complement strand
CCCCAGCCCCCAGTTCCCAGTCCCTAATCCCCAATCCCTCTACTTGTGAGAATAAATTCTGCGATCGCTAAATCTTGGGGAGTTGTCACTTTTAAATTTGTCTCTTCTCCCTCGACAATTCGTACTTCAATACCACATTTTTCAAATAAAGCCGCGTCATCAGTTACTTCCCAGCCTTGACGGACACCTTCAGCGTGGCACTGTTTCAACAACTTAACATCAAATCCTTGGGGTGTTTGTGCCGCCCATAATTGCCGTCTATCGGGTGTTTTTTGAATTATGCCTTGTTCATCGACAACTTTGATGGTGTCTTTAACGGGTACACCAGCAATTAAACCAGGACAATGGCGAATGGCTTGGGCACAAGAGTTAAATAAATCTGGTGTTGCAAGGCATCTAGCCCCATCATGAATCAACACTTGTTCTGCGGCTACTGGTAACGCCTGCAAACCATTGTAAACAGATTCTTGGCGGGTGGAACCACCTGTAATCAATTCCACTGGTTTAGTCAGCTTCAGATCGGCGAGAATTGCGTTGAAGTCTGGCCAATCAGTAGGCTGAGAAATAATTCCGATCCAACTGATTGTACTAGCGGCTTCTGCAGCTAATAAAGTCCAAGCAATAATTGGTTGCGATCGCACGAGTAGCAGGAGTTTATTGCGGTTACTCCCCATTCTTTTTCCGGTTCCCGCAGCTGGAATTAGTAAATACACAGAATTCCTCAATCTTTAAGCTATATATTTTCCCCTAAAATAGGGAGCGAGTAAGCGTCAATAAATATTATGCGAGTAGTAGCCCTTGTACCTGGCGGAATTGGCGACCAAATTCTCTTTTTTCCGACTCTAGATGACCTCAAGCGCAATTACCCTAACGCTCAGATAGATGTCGTTGTTGAACCCCGGTCAAAGGCTGCCTATCGAGTGAGCAAGTCAGTTCACGAGGTACTGGCCTTTGATTTTCAAGACCGTAACAGTCTGGCAGATTGGGGTAACTTGGTGGGGACAATTCGCGATCGCGAATACGATGTTGCCATTGCTGTTAAGCAAAATTGGTTGATGGGTCTTTTAGTCTGGTTGACAGGAATTACCACACGCATTGGCTACCAAGGCAAAGGAGCGGTTTTTCTGACCAACGCTGTGCCATTTAAACCATCCCAGTATGCGGCGGCAGTATATCATGATTTGCTGCAACCATTAAGCATAAAAACCCCTGTCCCAGAATTAGCTGTAAATGTGCCAAAACCAGATATTGAGTGGGCAGAAAAGGAACAAAAACGTTTAGGGGTGCATGAAACAGGTTATATCTTGATTCATGGCGGTTCTGGCCAGTTATCCCAGGCTAAAGAACTGGATAAAATCTACCCTGTTGAGAAGTGGCAGCAAATTATTCAAAACTTCCAAGATAAGCAACCGGATCTGCCTGTGGTGCTGATTAAGGGACTTGACGATGAGCAGTTTGTGCGATCGCTTCTGGGGTCTTCTCCAGATATCAAAGTGACTGCCCCAGATGATATTGGTAAGTTAGCTGCCATAATCGCCGGGGCAAATCTGATGTTGTCTACTGATAGTGCGGCACTACAACTGAGTGTTGCAGTTAAAACCTATACCATCGCCCTATTTGGACCCACTGATCCAGCTAAGTTGTTGCCGAAAAACGATAAATTCCTGGCCATTGAATCCCCCACGGGAAAAACGGCGGATGTTTCACCAAACGCAGTTTTGGAGAGAATTTGGGGCGGCTAAACCAGCAGTTTGCCTCAACTTCTGCAATCAGTCTATTGGATATCCAATATAGTTATGCGTTTGTTGAATGACCGCAAAACCTGGACGTGACAGCTAGATTTTGCGGTTATTCAGAAGAAGAATACACAAGTCAGATATCAAGACGCTCTCTACGAGACACTTCTCTATCTCCCAGTCGCCCAGAATTCATACTGAATTCTGACTCCTGAATTCTTTCTTGTTAAAATATCTCAAAAAAAGCATCCTCTAATTCATAACCCAGCATTTGGGCCATAGACTTCAGCCGCGAGAGGCTGGGGATATTTTGTTGTTTGAGCCAATCACCTAAAATAAAAATTTTGTGCATCAAAAATATTTCTAAGGCTTCAGGATTGTACTGAATGCCTTCTTTGGAACTAAACTGGTGTGGTACAAGCATGGCACTATAACGAGCAAATTCTCCAGCTTTCCAATCTAGTAAAAATGGTAACCAGGGGTATTTGGCATCTAGGCGCACAAACCACAGCCGCACCTCTGGAATTTCTGAGAGTTCCCGTGGATCGCCAGGTTCGAGTTCATAATTGATATCAAAGCGTAGCTGCTGTTCATGGGATGCGGCCCCATCTTGCAGCAGTTGTTCAATCACCGTTGACGCAGGCGACAGATCCAGATTGTTAATAAAGTCATTATTGAGTGCGATCGCAATTGTCTTTGATTCAGCAGCCACTTTTTTGATGCTCAACTGTAGGATCGACAATCTACAGTAGCAGCTTTCAGGGATTGATGCTAGATTGACCTTTAGGAATAAATTACGCCTAATGTGAATTAGAAAAAAGGCGGGAGAAGTAAGAAGATGAAAGTTACCAGCTTTTCAACTCAAACCTCCCCCATGAATAGCATAGACTTTGGAACGCTATTAACAACAATCTTTGTAATCGTAGATGATTGGTATCAAAAGCAAGTAAAAAAGACAACATTAATAAAACCAGGGGTGAAAGCAAGGGGAGCAACGCGATTTGGTGAGGTAGGATCAAAAACCAGCGATCGCTAACA
>NZ_CAXTNE010000485.1:0-2801 GCF_964245445.1 uncultured Nostoc sp. | reverse complement strand
ATGATTATCATTCTTATACACTGGGGATTTTATTTGTTGGAAGTCCCTGAATGTGGCGCAACGGTATCCCCGCATCACTCATCCTGGTTAACGCCGTCCTCCTGAAACTGTGGGTACTCACGCCCTCAATGCCCAGCCGCACACAGGTATCTCTGAGAATTTTGTCAGCACTGACCTTATGAATATGTCCCAACCCATGCCGCCCAGGAAACAAAAACTCCTTGCGGCGGTTGGGGTTGTACTCTTCTAAATACTGCTTCAGTTTGGGATGCACTCGAATTTCCCTAGTGTCCCGCTTCCCCTTGGTGTTAACGCTACGTAGCACCAACACCCCTCTAACCCCATTGCTGCCAAACACGTCATTTACCGCCAAAGTACAAGCTTCGTTAATTCGGCAAGCAGCATAAAGACACACGCCGAACAAAGCGCGATCGCGTGGGTTGACAAAGCCCTCGTTAAATAGGAGATTAATTTGGTCAGGGCTGAGGATTTCTGCTCTGCCGAAGCGGTTTATTTTCATAGGGTCTAGCTTACATTGTCTAAACGCCTGGAAACCTATCTATTTCGTGAGCGATGACACGCGCTTAACCCAGGCTTATGAATCAGCCGGACAGGACGAACGCTACAACCCGCATTATCTCGTTGGCTGATAAAATTAGCTTATGTTTGCAACGCGATTACCACTTGCAGGTATGATCCACACCAATAGGATCTGCTCATGTTGGGGCTTGCCTGAGAAGTCTATACTCGCTTCTATACCCCTGCTTGATAAATCGTTGCTATCAGTGAGTGATATCAGCAGTTACTTACTTGCAACAAAAAACTTCATAGAATACCTTCACTGTTAGAACAAACTCAACGGTCAATTTAGGTGATGCTATTGGAGAAATAGCAAAGCCATTCATCCATGAAGAAACTGCTCAAACGTATCTTGGCGCTAATCCGGCAAATTTTTCAGCAGTTATCATCCACTGATAAACCAAGTTCTCCTCCTTCTTATCACCCGCCAGAGACTCCTATTCCTCCCATTCCCACTTTCGTTCCCCAGTGGCAGAACGGGTTGGTGCTAGTTTGTTCACAGTGTACAGTAGAGCAATTTTCCGGGAGTTCTCATCGAATTAATAGAGGTACAACAGCTTCAGAAGAGTTGCAGAACTGGCTGAAATCTCGGATAAAATTTGATGGATTGTGGGGTAAATATCGGGTTGTCAGCACCAGTTGTTTGGGAGTTTGCCCACAGTCGCGCGTTGTTGTTGTTCTGCGTCATGATGCAATTGGACAACAGTGTTTCATTGTAGATCCTCAAGGTGAGCGCGAAATTCTCTACTCAATAATCAAACAGATCAATCACTAGACCTGTGGGAGATGTCGGAACTTTTGACGAGTATGTTGAAGGATTCCAAGTGAGAAAAATTAATTAATTAATTGACTAACTATAGTAGATTGCTCTTATTCAATAACTGGTAATTCAATCTATTTGATAAGATATTTTTACGGAACTTATCAAGTCACCTAGAAAACCGTTTCTCAGTCCAAATAATTCTCAAGGGTAGGAGTATGAAATCAGATGCATTAGAGCTATGCCATCAAGAGTTTAAAAACAATTCCGTGAGGTTTTTGTCAGCAATCGCAATTGAGCCTGGATATTTTCAAAGCTTTGAAGAGATAGTGCAGGCTGTCTCGCTTGAAAGCGCTATCCTAGACAAAGATTTAGCATCTTATGAAAAGGACTTTCTTCGTGGCTGGGATGAGGTTTATGAAAAGGCTTGTGCTGAGGCTGACCGACGAAAAAATGGGGAAAGTCCTAACTTGAACTGGTTTGATAAGCTTGGCTGAAGCCAAAATATTTCTCGGAGTGCTTTAAATCCTTGGACAGGAAATCAATCATGATTATTGATACATTAATTTTAGTAGTTTTAAGTATCAAGTGACGAAAAGGGAATTAGGTCAAGCGGGAGACGCGATTGACTCAATTTGCAGCGATTTGGACAAGCACCCACAAACACGAGGTCATGGGGCAATAGAGTTGTCTATGGGACTAAGATTAAGTGGGAACCTTTCAACTTGTGAAGAAGTAGCTAAATTTATTTAAGGTATCTTATGAACAACAAAAAATCAAACATCAAAACTTATGGGATCTGGGATATTGAGTGGGAAGACGGCCGAAATTATGCCAAAGGGCAAGTTGCAACTCCACACGGTTTTGTGCTTGTTTATTCTGAAAAAGGTGAAAGATCCTACACTTGTTTAAGATTTATTTGGAATGGGATTGAGTATTACAGGGGATTTGCCAAAAGCTATTCACAACCGTATTTGGTAACATTAGCTAGAAGATACGCAGAAGAAATTGTAATTAAATCCCAACAATCTAATTTAGAAACATTATGGAACCAGCCAAAGTTGAATCACGAGTTAAGGAATTAGACGCGAATTTAGAGTTAACTTCTGGGGAAATTTTTGATACTGTTTGCGGTGAGTTTGGACTTGATATTACTTCTTTGGAATCAGAATTGGGCTGCAAGTGTCCGTTTGCATTAGTTGGCTATTTGCAAGAGTGCGAAACAGTCAATCATGAATATTAGCAAAAAAATGGAGGATTTTGGATTATGACGGAATCTGAAATAGAAGAATTTGAGCGACTAAAACGTAGAATTAGAGGTGATTGGATTGCAGCAATTCAAATGGAGCTAATAAAGCTTGATTATTGTGCAATGCTTGTAACTATAGATAATCATGAGGCGTTTTTGGGGTACAGCCGGGATACGTGCAAAATGGGACACGTTGTAAAGTTTTATAAAAAT
>NZ_CAXTNE010000484.1:0-2817 GCF_964245445.1 uncultured Nostoc sp. | reverse complement strand
AAACTTACGCTTAAACTCAGATGAGTGAACTGTTTCAGACTTGTGTGTACACCGTAGCCTTGGTAAAAGGAGGGGTTGGGGATGGGGTATTAGGGACTTTTGCAAGAGGTCTATATTCTATCCAGTGTATCTCTAGCGGCGATCGCTAATCGGACTGATTATGAAGGAAACATGGATTTCTGAGCGCCGGATGATTCAATTGCCTGGATTAACTATATGATCGCCATATTTCAGCACCGAATGAGCTTGAATTACCCGGATGCAACCATCGCCTTGTCAATGCATCCTCCTGCCTAAGGTTAATTATCTAAAAGCTGGCGTGTTTTCTAATAGCGGTATAGTGTCTTGCTGTTGTATTCATCTCAATCACCAACTCTGTGCCTTGACCTAATTGAGAATTACACTTAAGTTTACCTTGATGTTTTTCAACTATAATTTCTCGACTAATTGATAGTCCTAGCCCTTGACTTTTGCCTACTGGCTTGGTCGTAAAAAATGGTTCAAATATATGTCGTTTTATATGAGGAAGTATGCCTTGACCATTGTCAGAAATGCGAATTATAATTTTGTGTTTTTTTCTTAGTAGTTTATCATTTACCCAAACTTCATTACTCTTGACTAATGATAAATGGCTGCTAATAATTTCCGTATGAATAAAAATATTTGGAGTAAAAAAATAATCATATTTCATCCTTTCTTCTAAAGCATCAATGGCATTAGTCAAGATGTTCATAAATACCTGATTTAGTTCACTAGGGTAACACTCGATTAAAGGCAATGCCCCAAAGTTTTTAATTACTTCAATTCCGATTCTATCAGGCTTTTCTTTGAGACGATGTTGCAAAATTCTGAGAACACTATCAAATCCTTCATGCAGATCAACTTTTTTCATTTGACCTTCGTCAGAAGTTGAGAAATTCTGCAAGGCAAAAACAATTTCTTTAACGCGCTCAGATCCGGCTCGCATTGACCATAGCAATTTTAAAAAATCTTTCTTCACGAAACCAAGGTCGAGGCGTTGCAGCTGTAAGGCTATGGCTGGTATCGGTGTGGGATAGTGATGTTGGTAAAGTTCAATAATTCTGATTAAGTCTTCAGCATATTGACTCGCAGGATGGAGATTGCCGTAGATGAAGCTAACGGGATTGTTAATTTCGTTAGCCATATCCGCCACCAGTTGACCGAGATTAGCCATTTTCTGGTTCTGCAATAACTGCTTTTGGGTATATTTGAGTTCTTCGAGGGTAGTTTCTAGCTGCTGTGATTTTTCCCTAGCTTGGTCTTCGGTAGACTGGAGTTGTTCAAATAGTTGGTATTGTTGAGTAGCGTAGGCGCAGCCCGTCGTAGACATCGCTTTATCTTGAGTAATATCCTTGTGCGTCCCCGCCATCCGCACTGGCTTACCGAATTCATCCCACTGAAATACTTTGCCACAAGTCAAAATCCACTTCCACTCCCCGGATTTGGTCAACATTCGCAATTCCACTTCAAACACAGGTGTGCATCCTTCCAGGTAATCATGCAACACCTGGCGAATTCTTGATAAATCCTGTGGATGTACAAGTTGTTCAAAGGATTTATGCTCATTTTCAATTTCGTCTACTCTATATCCCAGGATGCCCTTCCAGTGAGGATCATAATAGGTTTTGTTAGTTACTAAATTCCAATCCCACAACCCCAAGCCACTGGCTATTAATGCCATTTGTAAGGCGGCTTGTGAGCATTGACAAGTATCTAAATTCTCTTGAGATAAGTCTTTTGATTCTGGGAAACTCTGGGAATCTTGTACTGATAAAGCTTCCGGTTCATGGGTAGCGGGTTTTTCGGTATGCATAGCTGCTGGTACGGTGAGGAAGATATCCTGTAGCTCTCTCTACGCTGTCTTAGCACCCTGGGGGAGCAGGGGGCAGGGGAGAAAGATACGCTCATTCCAAAAGCAAAAAGGGTTTCAAAGCAAATAAATTTATTTATGGGATTTTCCCCTGCTCCCTTTTCCTCTTCCCTGACGATCCAGTTATGGATAAATCGTCTACTTAGTTAATTAGGCTGTCACTGCCCATATCATCAATTTGGATGGAATTTAGAAAAAGGTAATGCGATCGCAGTAACGATTTTTTAGAAAGAAATAGCTCCATTGTATGCATCTACATTCTAAGATATGTCTAAAAAAAGTAGTTCAAATCACATATAATTACCTAAAAACTCGAAAAAATTTGTAAAAAAATTTTATGCTGAAGTCATGTCAAATGTTTCAGGATACAAAAAAATTTGGAATGGATTCCTTTTTAAGCGATCGCTTGTCGATTTATACTCCAGACTAAAGCGATGTCTCCAACGGGCTACGCCTACGCCAGTTTTTGGCTCAATGATATACCAAAATGAATGCGTAAATTACTCTAATGAGTAAGCAAACTGGAGTTTGAGAAAGTAAAAGCTGCTTTTGCTTGCGGAAAACACTAAAATGAGAAAGTAAAAGCTGCTTTTGTTTGTGGAAAACACTAAAATGCGAAATTAAAAGCTGCTTTTGAGAAAGTAAAAGTTGCTTTTGAATAAGTAATCAGGCATTTTTACTTATTCAATATTAATTTTAGTCTAGGCGATACCTTCGGTAAGCTTGGCTAACGCGCTTTTCATTTTTATCACGGTACGCTTTGCACAAAACCTTTAAATTTGTATCCCCATGTAGTCTATTCTTGATTTGGGGGGAGGCGATCGCGAAGATCCGCCAGATTTTTATAAGTATCAATAGTGTCGGGATGATTCACGAACCTATCCCACTAATAATATTTTGTGAATCCAGATGTGGATAGTAGCGAG
>NZ_CAXTNE010000483.1:0-2846 GCF_964245445.1 uncultured Nostoc sp. | reverse complement strand
GAGGGAAAGTCGTTGTGATTCCAAAAATTGGATAATTTATTTTTTGGAGTTCCCTAATTGATAGGCGCAGAGTAACTCTTGACAAATGACAAATGACTGTCCTTTGTTAAAAACTCGCCTTATGATGGTCTGATGCTATATCGGCACAAAATAAAAGTTGGTCACTACAAGCAAAAAATTTGAACCATAATTTATTGGCAATATGAAACTCAGTCTGTGCATGATTGTGAAAAATGAAGCAGCAACACTGCCTAAATGCCTAAGCAGTGTCCAAAAAGTGGTAGATGAAATGGTAGTCTTGGATACAGGCTCAATCGATTGCACTCCTAATATTGCCCAACAACTGGGTGCAAAAGTTTATCATTTTAAATGGTGTAATGACTTCAGTGCTGCCCGCAATGCAGCTCTAAAATATGTCACTGGAGATTGGATTCTGATATTAGATGCTGATGAAACTCTCACACCAACAATTATACCGCAGTTGCGAGAGGCGATCGCAAGAGATGAATACCTGCTCATCAACCTCGTCCGCCACGAAATTGGTGCAGAACAATCTCCCTATTCTCTGGTTTCCAGGCTGTTCCGCAATCATCCAGATATTTGCTTTGACCGTCCTTATCATGCCTTAGTGGATGATAGCGTGTCAGCAATTATAGCCAAAGAACCTCATTGGCAAGTAGGTTATTTACCAGGAGTAGCCCTTTTACACGTAGGATATCAAAAAAGTGCGATCGCTCAAAATAACAAATATGCCAAAGCAGCTACAGCAATGGAAGGATTTCTCGCTACTCATCCTGATGACCCTTATGTTTGCAGTAAATTAGGGGCATTGTATGTGGAAACTGGGAAAATTACCAAAGGTATGGAGTTACTTAGACGAGGAATTACTACTGCTGAAGAAAACTACGATATTTTATATGAACTCCATTACCATTTAGGCATTGCTTACAGTCGGTTGCAAAAATCTCCACAGGCTATTTATCATTATCAAGCTGCTATTAAGTTGCCAATTTACCCCATGCTCAAACTAGGAGCATACATCAACTTGGGTAACTTACTCAAAGCAGCAGGAGATTTAAGCGGTGCAAAAACTGCTTACGCCACAACTTTGAAAATTGACCCTAATTTTGTTTTTGGACATTATAATTTGGCAATGATATTTAAAGCTTTGGGTTTATTTACAGATGCGATCGCATCTTATCAAAATGCAATTGAGTTAAATCCTAACTATGCCGAAGCCTATCAAAATTTAGGAGTAGTGTTGCTCAAAGTTGGCAATCATCAAGATAGTTTAACAGCTTTTAGAAAAGCGATCGCCCTTCATGAAAGGTATAATCCCGAAGAGGCGAAAAGACTACGCCAAGGGTTACGAGAGATGGAATTGATGTAGATGTGAGCGGACATTGGGCATGGGAGAGAATGAGAAATGAGAAATGAGATTAGGATATTAGTATCAATATTTCAGAGATTCCTATGAGCAAAACCATTGATGAACGGATACGCTGGACAAGTGCGGATTTAGAGTTATTGCCAGATAACGGTAATCGCTATGAAATTATCGATGGGGAATTATTTGTGACTAGGGCACCGCATTGGGGACATCAAAAAGCTACTGGTAATATTTATGCAGAATTAAGAACTTGGTCACTCTCAACAGGTCTTGGTGAGGCTGTGCCAACACCAGGAATTATTTTTACTGATGCAGATAATGTTATTCCCGATGTGGTTTGGGTAAGTAAAGAACGCCTTGCCATTTTACTTGACCAAGAAGGACATTTAACGGGAGCACCAGAACTGGTTGTAGAAGTACTTTCCCCTGGAGTCCAAAACGAGCGACGCGATGCCTACGGCGGGCTACGCCTACGGGAAGTTAAGCTAAAATTATACGCTTCTAGAGGAGTTCAAGAATATTGGATTTTGAACTGGCAATTACAACAGGTTGAAGTGTATCGCCGAGAAAAAGCAGTTCTGAAATTAGTGATAACATTATTCGCAACAGATGACTTATCTTCACCTCTGTTATCGAATTTTGTTTGCACTGTAGCGCGGTTATTCGTGTGAATGCCCCGAATTTCCAGCTTGGAACAGAAAACATAAGGCTGAGAACCCTGAACATCAGTTAAAAGACTTGCAATTAAAAAAGTGTCCATTAGGGTAATGCACTATCTTACATATTGTGGTGCTTAAAGATAAATTGCCGTAAAGTTCCTTATTAAGCCTGTAGTATTTTCTATAATGACTCAACAATAACATTTATTCTTTATGTTATTTATAAGACAATTATTGTTTCCTCAATTGTCGATAGAGGTTCCAAAAACCTTCGCCATAGCAACTTTGACTACATTTACCACTACTGCAACTATTAATCAGTCCAGTTATGCTAGCGATATAAAATTCTTGGGAATTCGTCTAACTGATGCTCCCAAAGTTGCAACACTCACTGCTGAAGACCTCTTTAATCAGGGTTTGGATAAGATAAAGAAAGGAGATTTGCAAGGAGCGATCGCAGCTTATACTAAAGCAATCCGCCTCAATCCTAAATATGCTGAAGCTTACAGCAACCGGGCTGTTGCCCGCGCCCAATTGGGAGATAACAAGGGGGCAATGGAAGATTTCAACCAAGCTTTGCAGATTAATCCTAACCTTGCCCAAGCTTACGGTAATCGGGGTACTGTCCGTGCCCAATTGGGAGATAAAAAGAGGGCAATCGAAGACTTCAACCAAGCTTTGCGGATTAATCCTAACTATGTTGTTGAAGGCTACACCAACGAGGGTATTGCCCGCGCCCAATTGGGAGATAACAAGGGGGCAATGGAAGATTTCAACCAAGCTTTGCGGATTAATCC
>NZ_CAXTNE010000482.1:0-2880 GCF_964245445.1 uncultured Nostoc sp. | reverse complement strand
TATATAATGATTATCATTCTTATACACTGGGGATTTTATTTGTTGGAAGTCCCTTATTAGGAGAAACAAAACAACGAGATACAGCACTCGTTCACATTCTCAGTCATGGACTCCGGGCTGGGGAAGTTGTACAGCTAAATGTTGGCTCATTTGATGGCAAGCTGCTATTTTTACCAGACACCAAAACCAATGAACCACGCTTAGTTCCACTAAAAAAAGAGAGTCGGGAAGTTTTAGCAGAGTATTTGCGATCGCGAGAAGAAAGGAGTGAGGTGTTAAACAGCGACTCCCCACTGATGATTTCACACCATGCTTCATACAAAGGTGAACGCTTGAGTTATCACGGCATTTACTTCGCTGTGGAAAAAATCAGTGAAATAGCTCACATTGAGGATTTGCACCCTCACTCCTTTCGCCACACCTATGCCACTGACTTATTGCTATTGGGAGTTGACCCCAGCCATGCACGAAAACTAACAGGACATCAAAGCGAGAAAGCGTTTCGGCGCTATACGCTTCGCAGCGAACAAGAAGCGGCGATCGCTGCTTACTATCGTGCAATCGGAGAGGAAGTGGAGTAAAGTATGCCCAAGCCACTCGATCCCAAGTGTCAGTTATGTTCCAAACTACCAACTGCCCAAGCCAAGGTTTTACATGGAACAGCAGGGGACGGGTGTTGGAATCCCAAAGTCTGCCACAATCGCCGCTCATTCTATCGCCACCGCTCCCAGAAGAATTCAGCAGAAATTGATTCAGTAACAGTCGAACCACCAACAACATATTTTGCAGTGCTGTATTTGTATAAAGAACCGGGGGATAAACCATTACACGCCTTGGGTGCAGAACTCTGGCTTGGGCAAAAACCTGTTTGTCGCCTGGAACCAATTCACTGTTTTGGGCTAACGGCTGGTAAAATACGCGCCTATACAGATCAGGTGTTGCAGGCTTTTGCTAAATCTTATGGTGTTTCACTATATCAATATAAGGATATGTTTGAGATTACCTCAAGCTACTGCCCAGTGCGGCCTTGCCCCTTGCATCCAGAATCGTAGAGATGACCACATACCGCCAATTAACAATCTGGGATGTGCTTGATGAGTTGTCCGAATCTCCACCAACTTCTTCCCTTGATGCTGTATGGGAGTGCTTGGATACAGAACTTCATGATTTACCTGTTGAAACACAATTATCAACCGCAGGTATTGCTTTCAATCAAATTGCGGATATTCTTAAGTCTCGTGCCGAAGTGCTGTTGCAAGATACCCACGATCGCAATAGTCTTTTGGGGCCAATTGTTAGCGCCGATCTCTTTGCTGGTCTAGTGCGGACAACAATGCACCTAGATTTAGATGATTTGATTGAACCGCAAACACCACAAACCTTTAAACCACACGGCCCACACCAATTTTCATATCCTAACCAGGAGGGTGATTCTGTAGCAGCACCTGTTGAAAAAGCGAATGTTTTGGTAATGCTCGATGAGGTGACGAGTTTAGAAGATGTCCACAAGCTGGCGGGTGATGAACATGTGGAAAAATGGCTTAGTGCGATCGCTAACTACCTTGCACATATTAAAGGTGAGATTTCTTTAACTCAACTCCAAGGTGGATTAAAAATGCCTTTGGTAGAGGTTTGGCTGGGACTGTTGCTGGGTAATTTTACATTAGAGCAACGTGGAGATTTTTATAGCAGCCAGGATATTTGGGTAATTACAAACGCTGATAAACTTGTTATAAAATAGAGTTATAGCTAGGATAAAGTGGATAAAAATAGTCTATAAATTAATTTTTGGCTATTAAGTGTAGAAATTTTTGTATGAACAATTCAATTATTTGCTGACAAAATTAAATTGAGAAGATTTAGAGAGCGAGAGTTAAGAAAGTAATTTGCTTTAAACAAACTACGACGAATTTGTGCCAAATCGTAACTTTTAAAAATTACCCAAGGAAAATCAGGGTAGCCATTACCAATAGGAAGAAAATCATTAGCAGGGTATAAAGCTTTAATATAACGCTCTAGTAAAATACGAAAATCATAACTCATAGGAGAATTTGCATCTCCTATGAATGAGGATTGAAGAATTTCATCCTTTAACAAAAAATGTAGGGGAATAGCTAAGTACTGATCGCTAAAATTACTAGAATCGCTTATTTGCTGAGTGTTACCCTCATTTTGGAGCAGGTGTTCTATAAAATCAATGGCAAACAAAATTTCATTTTTGATATTTTCTGAGTAATCACCTTGACTGATATTTTTTAGTGCATTCCTAAAGTTTGTTGTTATATAAGAGCGAATTTGAGAATAAGGATCTATACTATAACGTGATGTTACAGTATGATTATTCATTGGGATAATCAATAATGAACCGTCTATGTAAACCTGCGGACTAATTTCTATTTCTAACAATTCAGCCATACAGGAACATTGGTCAAAGAAAAAATCCACTCCTAGCTCCAATAAGGACAGCAAGCTAATTTTTTTTCTAGCTGGTTGCTGGACAACAGAAGAATTGGATATGCGAGGAGATTGAATTAGAAACTCGGATGACTTAAATAAAGTAAACAGATTTTCACAAACAAGTTTAATATCCTGATCATCTGGATGTAACCGCTGGTGACTTCGTAGTAACTGCATCAAAGATTTAATGCGAGTGCTGAAAGTCTCACCGCTTGAATATATCGCTTTACCACCGACGGGAATCATGGCTACGTTGTGTCCACCTAAATTCCCAGCACCCAAAATTCGCGTCATTATCGCCGCCCGTAAGACGAGTAGAGAACCTATTAAATTCGCGGCGCGGGTACTTTTACTTTGTTGATTATTAGGGGGAGCAACGCGATTTGGTGAGGTAGGATCAAAAACCAGCGATCGCTAACAACT
>NZ_CAXTNE010000481.1:0-2914 GCF_964245445.1 uncultured Nostoc sp. | reverse complement strand
TAGTTGATAAGCCTCTTGTAAAAAAACCTTACCAGCTTCTGTTAGTTGTACTTGTCGTTTAGTTTTGCGTTCAAAAAGTTTTACTCCTAGTTCTGCTTCTAGTTGCTGAATTTGTTGGCTCAAAGGCGGTTGAGCTATATGCAGCCTTTCTGCGGCTTTAGTGAAATGTAGTTCCTCAGCTACAGCAATAAAGTAGCGCAGGTGTCGTAGTTCCATATTTTTGATAGTTTATAAGTCTCAATTTTAAATAAATATATATTGGACATCTTAAAAAAGTCTACATATCATACTCTTACAAAGATTTGTGCCAGGCCGAAGCAATGGATGAAAAAACAATTTCGTCAGAGAATTTTAGAAGTAAAGTTGTCACACAAGGAGTGCAGCGATCGCCAAATCGGGCTATGCTGCGTACAGTAGGTTTTCAGGATGCAGACTTTAATAAAGCAATTGTGGGTGTGGCTAATGCCTACAGCACCATCACTCCCTGTAACATGGGGATTAATCAATTAGCACTCATAGCTGAAGCTGGAATTAAACTAGCTGGGGCAATGCCGCAAATGTTCGGCACAATTACTATTAGCGATGGGATTTCTATGGGAACTGAGGGAATGAAATATTCCCTAGTGTCACGAGAAGTGATTGCTGACTCCATCGAAACCGTCTGTAATGGTCAAAATATGGATGGTGTCATTGCCATCGGTGGCTGTGATAAAAATATGCCAGGAGCGATGATTGCAATCGCACGGATGAATATCCCGGCTATCTTTGTTTACGGTGGGACAATTAAACCCGGACGCTACAACGGCCAAGACTTGACTATTGTGAGTTCCTTTGAGTCCGTGGGTGAATACAGTGCTGGTAAAATTGACGACACCGAACTGATGGAAGTAGAACGCCGTGCTTGTCCTGGTGCGGGTTCTTGTGGCGGGATGTACACAGCTAATACTATGTCCTCAGCCTTTGAAGCAATAGGCATGAGTTTACCCTATTCTTCTACAATGGCGGCAGAAGATGAGGAAAAAGCTGATAGCACCGAAGAATCAGCATTAGTTTTAGTAGAAGCGATTCGCAATCAACTATTACCTCGACAAATTATCACCCGTAAATCTATAGAAAATGCTATTTCTGTAATTATGGCTGTGGGTGGTTCAACTAACGCCGTATTACATTTTCTGGCGATCGCTCGTGCGGCTGATGTAGAACTTAATCTAGATGATTTTGAAACTATCCGTGGTCGTGTCCCTGTTTTATGTGATTTAAAACCCAGTGGTAAATATGTCGCCACAGACTTACATCAAGCTGGTGGTATTCCCCAAGTGATGAAAATGCTATTGATGCATGGATTACTTCACGGTGGCTGTATTACCATCACAGGTAAAACCATCGCCGAAATTTTAGCAGATGTCCCCAATGAACCACCCACTAATCAAGATGTGATTCGTCCTTGGAATAACCCGATGTATGCCCAAGGTCATTTAGCGATCTTGAAAGGGAATCTGGCTACAGAGGGAGCAGTCGCAAAAATTGCCGGGGTGAAAAATCCCAGTCTTACTGGTACTGCACGGGTATTTGATTCTGAGGAAGAATGCTTAGATGCCATCCTTGCAGGCAAGATTAAAGCTGGTGATGTAATTATCATCCGCTACGAAGGGCCCAAAGGCGGCCCTGGTATGCGGGAAATGCTAGCACCCACCTCAGCAATTATTGGTGCGGGTTTAGGTGATGCAGTCGGATTAATTACTGATGGACGCTTTTCAGGCGGTACTTACGGGATGGTAGTCGGACACGTTGCTCCCGAAGCCGCTGTTGGTGGTGCGATCGCTCTGGTCGAAGAAGGTGATAGCATCACTATTGATGCACCTGCTCGGTTGTTACAAATAAACATGGATGATGCAGAATTAGCCAGTCGCCGCGCTAAATGGCAACCCCGTCCACCCCGTTATACAAAAGGCATCTTAGCAAAATATGCTCTTTTAGTTTCCTCTAGCAGTGTTGGTGCTGTCACAGACTTGGATTTATTTAATGAGTAGGGAGTAGGGGGACAGACGCGAGATATGGCGTCTCTCCATAAGAGTAGGCTACAGAATAGGGCAAGTTAGAAGAGTAACAACCCACCATCTTGATAGCCAAGCCGCTTTAAACCGATGCGTAGTGGCTTTTGTCAGGCTTACTACTTTCTCCTCAAAAAAGCCCAGTCATCTCTAACTGGACTTTTAGCTATCTCAATCAATTATTGGAGGATTAGTAGTTTCACACTAGGCAGCAGGAAGTTCAAGATTAACCTTGACAACTTTGTTCTTTTCAAGCTCAGTTTTTGGCAGTGTCAGATTCAAGATGCCGTCTTTATAATCTGCGGTGACATTGGTATTTTGAATTCGAGCAGATAGAGGAATTACACGTTGGAATTTACCGTAGTAGAATTCGCTCTTAGTTGTGCCATTGTTTTCAGTTTTAGTTTCAGACTTACGTTGGACGCTAATGTGAACAGCATCTTCAGTAACTTGAATATCTAGGTCTTTAGTGTCTAGTCCTGGTAGTTCTAGCAATAGAAGAATCGCATCATCAGTTTCTTGCAACTCAGCAGCCGGAACTTTGATAAAGCCTTTTTCCAACCGTGCAGATAGGACTCTGGTATCTCCAAGTAAGCCTATTGATGCTTTAGTTTACTAATAAAAGGTTAACTAAACTTTGAGTAATAGGAAATTTTGTTTGTTGCTCAAAGTATAAAAACATTGGACTGGGATTTGCTTCTAAAAAGACATACTCACTCGTTGGTTTTAAACGCCAGTCTATCGCCGTCCACTCTAACATCAAGGCTTTACTAATGGCTAAACATTGTTGTTGAACTAAGTCAGGCAGTTCCACCGGAATTAACTGTGCTTTTTCATCTTCTCGAAAGTCTAAAGAATTACTG
>NZ_CAXTNE010000480.1:0-2986 GCF_964245445.1 uncultured Nostoc sp. | reverse complement strand
TTGTTAGCGATCGCTGGTTTTTGATCCTACCTCACCAAATCGCGTTGCTCCCAACCTGTTGTTGCCCGATTTCAACGAAGGTTAATTCCTGCACATTGGGAAACAGTACGACGCGGTAACAGGTTGGTTAAGGTTAGAGTTCCTGCTCGTTATGTAAATGTAAGAGTTTAATATCTAAATGGAGGCTAACAACTCAAGTAGGGTTGTTAGCCTCAATAGCAATCCTATTTGAGTTGTAAAAAATATAGATTAGGAAACGAACCGCCTTTCCTCCCTACGGGACGCTGCGCGAACGGAACGCTACGCGAACGCGCAGCGTTTCGGAAAGAAGGACGCTAAGGACGCAAAGGAAAGAAGAAAGAGAGATATAATTTTCACAAATGATTTAGAACTGCTATATTAGGTAGAAGGTTTTTGCTAAAGAAGAATTACAAAATAAATAAAGTATTTTACATAAGTCAATTTAATTAACATGACTATATATCAAAATTCTCGGATTTTAAAGAAACTTCTAATAGTTCTACTTGGAATTACTTTAGTAACAGCCTGCAATTCCATTCAAGCTGAAGAAAAAAGTATAACTAAAGCAAAAATATTGAATGGTGATAATTATGGAGAACTACATGATCAAGGAAAGTTACGTACTTACTATTTGTACACTCCAAAATCTTATAATCAAGACCGCCCAATGCCGTTAGTTTTAGTGTTTCATGGAGATGATGGTAATGGTCGGTCTATCAGTAATGTAACTCACTTCAATAAATTAGCAGATAAAAAAGGATTTATTGTTGTTTATCCAGATGGAATTGACCAAAAATGGAGCCTTAGAGGTAACGCTCAAGGAAGGGTGGATGATGTTTCGTTTGTCAATGCTTTGATTAATCATCTTCAGCAGCAAATCAATATTGATAGTCATAAAGTTTATGCCACCGGTTTTTCTAGAGGTGCCATACTTACCCAGGCACTGGCTTGTAAGTTACCTGATAAAATTTCTGGTTTTGCATCAGTAGCTGGTTCACTCCCAGTTAGACTCAAATCTAATTGCCAGCCTCGAACTTCTATATCGATGTTAACGATCAACGGTACAAACGATCGCGATGTACTTTATGAAGGTGATGATCACACTCAACGAGGAGCGCTGCTTTCTATCTCAGACATGGTAGATTTTTGGCGATCGCACGATCAATGTACTTCATCAAATGAATCTCCTAACTTTTCTAAAGATAAAGTAAAAACCGCTATCTACATAGGTTGTAGTGGCAATTCAGAAGTATGGCAGCTAGCGGTAGTAAACGGCGGACATTTCTGGCCTGGTGGTTCCTCAACTGACAAAAGTTTAAACAAATTCAATGCAAAGCTGGGGCTAAACGCCAGTGAAACAATTTGGAACTTTTTTCAACGTCACAGTTCGTAAACCGAAAACTTTTGCGAGTACTAGTTTTTTAAACACCATTTTTCTTAAACCACGCCAAGAGACGTTTCCAACCCTCCTTAGCATCTTTTTCGCGGTAGGAGGGGCGGTAATCGGCAAAAAAAGCGTGAGGTGCATCGGGGTAGACGATAATTTCAGATTTGCTGCTGCTTTCCTTTAAGCGATCGCGCATCTGCTCTACTGTATCAAGGGGAATACTTGTATCCTTCCCACCATAGAGTCCGAGAATGGGGACTGTAAGTTTTGATGCAATATCAACGGGATACTTGGGCTGAAGTTCGGTAGCATCGCCCACGAGTCGACCATACCACGCCACACCTGCCTTCACCTTGGGATTGTGTGCTGCATATAACCAGGTAATGCGGCCACCCCAACAGAAGCCTGTAATTGCTAATTTATCGGCATTACCTTTAGCTGATTTCACAGCCCAGTTTACCGTAGCATCAAGATCGGATAACACTTGGGCATCTGGCACTTTGGCAACAATTGGGCGAATTTCGTCTACGCTGCTTAACTTAGTAACATCACCTTGACGGATGAATAATTCGGGTGCGATCGCTAAATACCCCAACTTAGCAAAGCGACGGGTGATATCTTGAATATGCTCATGTACACCAAATATTTCCTGAATTACCAGGACGATAGGGAAATTATCACCAGTAGCTGGTGCTGCTCTATAGGCAGGAATTTGCCCATCTTTAACAGGAATTTTCACCGCACCAGCAACCAATCCCTTGGCATCGGTGGTGATGACTTCGGCAGAAATGGGTTGTACTGCGAGGGCAAACCCTGTCGCCACTGTGGCTGTTGCGATAAATTTGCGGCGTGTTATTTCTTTCATCATTCCTACTTTACAATTGGCGAAAACTTTATTGTTGCTTATCCGTACAGTACTACAATGTAAATACTACGGTTTAGCAATCAGTTTACCGTCATATTAGCTTCGTTTGCTGTCTAAGCGTTCTTTCTCTGTGGCTGTTGTTGGGGAAAAGTCGGACGTATGGTCAGCCCCTCCGAGGAAGTTAAAAGTCAAATGCGCGGTAGGGTAGGTGTACAAATTCCACAGCCGAAATAAAGTGCTTCTATTTCAACCCCAGCAAGCATTTCACCCCACTGATGCCCAATTTTAATTCGCGCAATCTATGAAATACTTACAGTAAGTAAGTTTTAGCCTTCAACCTTTCCCGACACTCTTCCCAAACGAATTCTCTAATGCTATCATTGCTCTTGAATCGCGCAACCGCACCTTGAAAACTAAATATAGCTTGGGTTTAAGGCTTCCGCTATTGCAATTCATCAAAATCCCTATTAGGGATTGAAACAAAAAGACAATGCAGAACAATAAATTTCTCTGGATTGCAATTCATCAAAATCCCTATTAGGGATTGAAACTGATGGTGTATTCGCTTGTATTGAAGCGTAAAACCAGATTGCAATTCATCAAAATCCCTATTAGGGATTGAAACCTCACGCAAGAAGGTTAAAGTACCATAGCGACTATTGCAATTCATCAAAATCCCTATTAGGGATTGAAACGAAAGAGGAGAGGGACGA
>NZ_CAXTNE010000479.1:0-3019 GCF_964245445.1 uncultured Nostoc sp. | reverse complement strand
GGTATCAATGTTCTCACCTTCCAGTCTCAACCTCTTTAATTCACATTAGGCGTGACTGCGTAGTTAATATATCAACTCGGAAAAAGATAAATTAAGGGTTTAGACAAAACATCTCACTTTTTTACAAAGCATTCCAAAATAAGTACGCCCTAAACCTCTCTCCTGATCTCATCCATCCCTAGTCAATAACTCGATTAACCACCCAATACCAATAGTCCATAATTACTGTAGCACCTGGTAGCGCGTCTTGTAGCACAGAGTTGCTCTTTGGTGGTTTGATCGGTTGGTGCGATGCCTAACGGCGGGCTACGCCTACGCTAAATTTATGTGGTAAATCTCCTTTCTAGGTAAAACCCGGAAATGCTTTTGAGCGAGGCGGAACCTAGATAGTAGGCATTACATATTTTCAGGTAAATAGACCATGCAGTAGGGGCACAACAGCATTGCTGTGCCCTTACGACAGATTGTTTATAACTAAAATTACGGCTAATCTTCAGAAAATATCGCGTTTTGACAGATATTGGTACATCTGCCAACGTGTATTTACCTCAGCTTGCGCTTGTTCTAACAAGTGCTTGGCTACTTCGGGTTTACTCTTAGTGAGCATTTTGAAGCGATTTTCTTGATACATCGAATCTTCTACAGATTGCGTAGGCGATCGCATATCCAATTGCAAAGGATTTTTACCCTGCTTGAGCAACTCTGGATTATGTCGATACAGCAACCAACGACCTGATTCTACCAAAGTTTTCTGATGATTCATCCCTGTGGTCATATTGATGCCGTGGGCGATGCAATGGCTGTAAGCAATAATTATTGATGGCCCATCATAAGCTTCTGCTTCCAGAAATGCTTTCAGGGTATGTTCATCTCTAGCGCCAAGGGCTACACTCGCTACGTAAACATTTCCGTAGGTCATGGCAATCATCCCTAAATCTTTCTTAGGTGCAGGCTTACCACTGGCGGCATATTTAGCAACTGCTGCTCGTGGCGTAGCTTTAGAAGATTGACCGCCTGTATTAGAATACACTTCTGTATCCATTATTAAGATGTTCACATTTCGACCACTAGCAATTACATGATCGATACCGCCAAAGTCAATATCATAAGCCCAACCGTCACCGCCAACAATCCAGACGCTTTTTCTCACCAAGTAATCGGCAAGAGATTTTAGATTTTGGATTTTACATTTTAGATTAGGATCGAAAGTTACAATTTCATCTAACTTTTGCTGCAACAGTTCTATCCTTTCGCGCTGTTCCCAAATGTCAGCCTCAGATTTTTGTTCAGCTTTCAGGATTGACTGAATTAAATCACTAGGAATTATTGATTGGTGAATTTCCTCACTCCCCAACTGCTGTAACAATTCTGCCGCAAATTCAGCTTGTTTGTCGAGGGAGAGACGGAAGCCAAAACCGAATTCAGCGTTATCTTCAAATAGGTTATTTGACCACGCCGGGCCGCGTCCTTCGGCGTTGGTTGTCCAAGGTGTTGTGGGGAGGTTCCCACCATATATTGAGGAACAACCTGTAGCATTGGCGATGACGGCGCGATCGCCAAACAATTGTGTTAATAATTTCAAGTAAGGTGTTTCACCACAACCTGCACAAGCACCAGAGAATTCAAATAAAGGTTCTTGCAGTTGTTGTTGGCGAATCTGGTTTAATTTTAGCGATCGCCTGTCAGGATTGGATAAACTCAAAAAGAAATCCCAGTTTTTTCGCTCTTGTTCCCGCAATGGCAACTGCTGTGCCATGTTAATCGCTTTCCGCAATGGCTCAGATTTATCTTTAGCAGGGCAAATATTTACACAAATAGTGCATCCTGTGCAATCTTCTGGGGCAACTTGAATGGTAAATTTTTGATTGGCAAAGTCTTTATCTTTTGCACCAGTTGACTTGAAAGTTTCTGGTGCAAAAACTAACTCATCGGCTTGATAGGCTTTTGCACGAATGGCGCTGTGGGGACAAACCATCACGCACTTACCACATTGAACGCAGACATCCGGTTCCCACACAGGTATCTCTTCGGCAACGTTACGTTTTTCCCACTTGGCAGTACCTACCGGAAACGTGCCATCAACAGGTAGTGTGCTAACAGGTAAGTCATCACCTTCCCACACCATGATTTTGCCCAGAACTTCCCGCACAAATTCGGGAGCGCTGTCCAGCAATCTTGGATTGTTGATTGTTGATTGTCGATTGTTGATTGTCTGTGGTATATCTACTTTATGCAAGTTGTCTAGCGTGTTGTCTACAGCTTGCAAGTTCATGCGGACAACTTCTGCACCTTTTTTACCGTAAGTCTTATCAATCGCTTGTTTGATTTTAGCGATCGCTTCTTCTTGCGGCAAGACACCCGCTAAGGCAAAGAAGCATACTTGCATAATAGTGTTAATTCTGCCACCCATGCCACTTTCGCGGGCAACTTGGCTAGCATTAATCACATATAATTTCAAATGCTTGTCGATAATTTGCTGCTGCACCTTTAGCGGCAGATACTCCCAGACGGTATCTGCATCATAAGGACTGTTAAGCAGCAAAGTCGCCCCAGGAATAGCAGCCTTCAAAATATCTATGTGTTCTAGAAATCCCCAGTGATGACAACCAATAAAGTTGGCTTGATCAATCAAGTAGGTAGAGCGAATTGGCTCTTTGCCAAAGCGTAGGTGGGAGACGGTCATTGAGCCAGATTTCTTGGAATCATAGACAAAGTAGCCTTGGGCGTAATTGTCGGTTTCTTCACCAATAATCTTGATGGAGTTTTTGTTAGCCCCAACAGTGCCATCAGCACCCAACCCATAGAACATTGCCCTGACAACATTATCCGATTCTGTAGAGAAATTAGAGTCAAAGCTCAAGGAAGTATGACTAACGTCGTCATTAATCCCAATAGTAAAGTGATTTTTCGGTTTAGCTTGAGCAAGGTTGTCAAAAATGCCCTTCACCATCGCCGGAGTAAATTCTTTAGATGAAAGACCGTAACGACCACCCACAATTTTAGGCAGAGGGGCAGGGGG
>NZ_CAXTNE010000478.1:204-3049 GCF_964245445.1 uncultured Nostoc sp. | reverse complement strand
ATTTTTAGCGATCGCTGGTTTTTGATCCTACCTCACCAAATCGCGTTGCTCCCCTTAGCACTTAGGACTCAGCATTCACAACTCAGCGAGAAGTCGAGCCAGTGCGTTGGGGAGCCAGCGTGGTGAGGCAGTGTGGTCTTGGGGGTTTCCCCCATGAACAACTGCCGAACCCTGAAAGGGTCTTCTCCAAGGGGAGACGCTTTAGCGCATAGCGCAGCCTCTTCGAGTCCGCGAGCGTCTGGGGGTTTCCCCCATGAGCGACTGGCGTCGGGTTTCCCGACTTGTACTTTTATAAACAAGCAAGCTAGCAAGAGCGTCTTTGACAGAGAAGCAACTGAGTTGTTGAGAATACTCCTTGATCATTATTTTAAGTATAAATACAGCTTCTAACCTCTAGTAGATGTGGTTATAAGCTTTTTAAAGCATGTATTTTTACCTTTTTTCCGCACATTAATAGCTTTATTTCTCAGTCAATTTTCTGTAAAATAGCTAAAAATGTTTTTACTCATTAGAAACACGTATTAGAGGTTGTTTAAAAAGTGGTTGGCTGTGATTTTAATCGAATTTTTACCCCCCTCTTAATCCCCCCTTTACAAGGGGGGAAACTGGAAAATCTAGTTCCCTCACGCCACTTGCTTCAAGTCGGGCATTGCCCGCCCAACGCAGTGGCTCCCCAATACATACGGGGAGGGTTAGGGTGGGGTAAAAAACGTTTATACACCAATTATGACTTTTCAAACATCCTCTTAGGATTGAAGCCTTAAAGGCAGACAAAAAGATTCGTTTATAGGGTAAATAACGGAATGGCTAATGTAAATGTTTTGACAAAGTTATCACTGTCTACAGTGGGAACAGCAGTTATTGCACTGGGAGCAGCAGGAACCGCCCAAGCTGCGACTTTTACTGAAGTGGGTGATGCAGGTCAGACTTTAAATACCGCCCAAAATCTTCTTGGTGGCATTAATGTCATCCAAGGAACTATCTCTCCTAGCGACGATGCTGACCTCTTTTCTTTCTCTTGGGGTGGTGGGCAATTCAACGCTACGACAGTCGGTGGTACACCCTTTACCTTCGATACCATACTACAACTGTTTGATTCATCAGGTACGCTAATCGCTCAGAACGAGGACGATTCTCAGTCTACGCTGCAATCCACTCTCAACCTGTCTGTAGATAGTGGTGAGTACTTGTTGGGAATCTCATCCTTCGCCAACTTTGCCAAATCTGGTCCTACTTATGGTTCTGTTGGTCCTGGTTTTTCTTCTGACAGTTACTCTATCAGCCTAAACCAGGAGACTGCTTCTGTTCCCGAACCCGCTTCTCTCATCGGTATCTTAGGCTTAGGTGCTTTCGGCATTACCTCTGTTCGCAAGCGTAAACAACAAGCCGCAGTTAAGGTATAAGCATCAATTTTTATTTAAACCGTTTAATTTAACTAACCACTGCTGTGTCAATATGTTGCTGACACAGCATTTTGATTTTGATACTTAAGTTGCAATCAAAGCTATTGTATCTTTCTCACCCAGTCCTTTTACTTGATTCAACCATTCTTACCCAATTCGGTAAGTAGCCGCCGAATCACAGATGCATCCTCGGCATCGGGAACTTTTGCTAAATAATTTTGTAAGTCGTCTACGGCTTGGGGGTAGTAACCGAGTTGATAATAGATCAAGCCGCGATCGCGTAACTCTAAAGTTAAACCAGGAAACAGCAACAAAATTCGTTCAACTGCTGCCAGTGTCTTTTCTAATTCTTGCTGTTTAAGGTAAATAAATTTTAAATTTGTCAGCATCCTTGCCAAAAATTGCCGATTACTGACTACAGCTAAAAATTCTGGTTGTAGCGTCATACGTTGCTGATAAAGTTGAGACAGCCGTTCTTCGCAATCTTGAGCAAATATTATTTCACCACCATTGAAAGCATCGACGAAAATCTCTATATCTTCAATATCTGGGCGGATTAGGAAATGTCCTGGCATCCCCACACCCACCATCGGGAAATCGATCCGTCTGGCAACTTCCAGGTAAACCAACGCCAAGGTAATAGGAATACCTAGCCGACGGTCAATTACATCATTGAAAAAGCTGTTACGCGGATCGTAATAGTCAATTTTGTTACCAGAAAACTTTAAATCTTCGTAGAGATACTGGTTAATACTTTGAACTATCCGCAAAGGATATCGTGAATCAGGCAGGCGTTCTTGAAGCTCCCATGCCATTGTATCAAGGGCGTTGAGATATTCCTCTGGGTCTAGCTTGGGATATTCTTCTTGTGCAATATATAAAGCTGCCTTTGCTAGGTCAATGTGTTCCTCAGACTGTTGAATCTCCTGATAAAAATATTGTCGTGCTGACGAGAAATTCATAAGCTGTTGCTTGGTGGAAGTGTGAGGATGAAGCGAGAGCGGCTTGGCTAAACTGAAAATAGTGTACCTATTTTTATATTAGGGATATTCAGAAGATTTGGAAATCTAGTTTGTGCATAAATTTCATGACCTTAATCTATCCAGGGGATGGAATTAGATTAATGTAGCTGTTTTATATTGACTAATACACACTTTTATGGTATGCATTGTGCTAAATCTGTTTTGAGCAATCTAAAGATGTATGGTATCCAGGTACCAATTAGTGATTATTAATTAAGGAAGATTCCGAAATGGCGTTGAGAGGATGTGTAGTAACTATTTGAATAAATGGTATAAAGCTGCTCTTTCTGCGATCGCTAGGGAGAGCAGATTTTTTATGTAAGCTTTCTTAACGTAGTATAAGCGTAAAGATATATGGTATCCAAGTACCAATTAGTGATTATTAATTAAGGAAGATTCCGAAATGGCGTTGAGAGGATG
>NZ_CAXTNE010000478.1:0-104 GCF_964245445.1 uncultured Nostoc sp. | reverse complement strand
TAAATGGTATAAAGCTGCTCTTTCTGCGATCGCTAGGGAGAGCAGATTTTTTATGAAACTATCCCACTAATAAAAAAGTATGGTAATCTACTTCTCAACAAGGA
>NZ_CAXTNE010000477.1:0-3058 GCF_964245445.1 uncultured Nostoc sp. | reverse complement strand
TTAATGTTGAGTCGAGGAAGTTGGAAAATGCCATTAAATTCAGATTAACAGCATTGAGCAGTAACTCAATTGACATCAGCACGCGCACAGCGTTGCGGCTGGTAATTAAACCATAGATGCCAATACAGAATAAAGCTGCTGCTAGTAATAGAAAGTACTGGAGTTGCATGAATCTGAATATACCTCCTGAAAAATCTGGCTATTTATCTACGACTCAAATCGTAAATATTACTCTTTTGTTTCGCTAGTTGTTGATACTAGTTCTCTGGGGCGTTCTTGCAAAGTCAAAACAGTTTGCCCCAGTTTGGATGGTGTCAACAGGTCTGGCAAATACTCGCGGCGTGCCAAAATAATTGCTCCTACCATTGCTATCAACAGCAAAATGGAAGCCAGTTCAAAAGGCAGTAGAAAGTCAGTGAAGAAATGTTCTCCAATTAAAACTATAGAACTTTCGCCACCCGCCACTGGAGCAGCTGAGTAAGCCCAAGGAGTAGCCAGCACCATGGTGCTTAAAAGACCGAACAATCCGACACTGACTATACCCGTTAGTACTTTCCGCACCCAAGAGTTGGGAAATGCTACAAAATTCTCCCGCTTGTTCACCAACATAATGGCAAACAAAATCAACACATTAACCGCCCCAACGTAAATCAGTATTTGTGCAGCTGCAACAAAATCAGCATTTAGCAACAGGTAGATTCCCGCTATGCTGATGAACACACCCCCCAGCAAAAAGGCAGAATAGACGATGTTGGAGAACAGCACCACACCAATGGCCGCCCCAATCATCATCACGCCTAGTATGCCAAGCGATACAAACTGTACTCCTTCTGCTAGATTCACTGTTTTTTGTCCTTAGTCATTGGTCATTAGTCATTGGTCATTGGTCATCAGTCATTGGTCATTGGTCATTAGTTATTGGTCAAATAACGAAGGACAAAGGACAATGGACAAATGACAAATGACAAATTACATTTATTTTTCTGTTTGTTCTACCAGTTCTTCTGGACGCGCACCAGCACGCGGTGCATCTGCGGGCAGTCCATGTGGTTCGAGGACGCCTTTGGGTAGGTAAACTAGTTCGCGCAGTGGTGTAACCATTGGATCATCTGTTACCTTGTAGGGCAGACGACCTAGCGCTACGTTGTCATAGTTCAATTCATGGCGATCGTAAGTGGAAAGCTCATACTCTTCTGTCATGGATAGACAGTTAGTCGGGCAAAATTCCACACAATTACCGCAAAAGATACAAACTCCAAAGTCAATGCTGTAGTGGTTGAGTTTTTTCTTTTTGCTGGCTTTGTCGAATTCCCAATCTACTACAGGCAGGTTAATTGGACAAACGCGAACACAGACTTCGCAAGCGATGCATTTATCAAATTCAAAGTGAATTCTACCGCGAAACCGTTCGCCAAGAATCAGTTTTTCGTAAGGGTACTGTACGGTAATCGGACGCCGCCGCATGTGGTCAAAGGTAACAGAAAGTCCCTGACCAATGTAACGCGCAGCTTGTACCGTTTCTTTGGCGTAATCACCAACTTGTTTCAGGAACTTTAGCATTTTTTGTCTCTCTTTTAAGGGGATAAAAGTTAAAAGTGAGGAGTGAGGAGTGAGGAGTTAGGAGTGAGGAATGAGAAGTTAATTAAAAACTCATAACTCATAACTCATAATTTATAACTCCTAACTCTTAACTCTTAACTCTCTCATTACCCGCCGAAGGCGAAGGGAAAGGCTAGTTTCAGGGCGGCGGTTAATAGAAGATTAACCAAGCCAACTGGCAACAAAAACTTCCATCCTAAATCTAACAGTTGGTCAATCCGTACACGTGGCACTGTCCAGCGCAACAGGATGGCGACAAACACTAGTAAATAGGCTTTGAACACGGTCATCGTGATCCCCAAAGCAGCAGTTATTATCTGCAATACGGGATTTAGTTCACTGACTCCCAGCCAACCAGCGATGAGGTTGAGGGGAATGGGAAAATCCCAACCGCCCAGGTAGAGAATTGCTACTAGTAGGGAAGAAAGGATCAAGTTCACGTAAGAACCCAGGTAGAAAAGACCGAATTTCATACCTGAGTATTCAGTCTGATAGCCTGCGACGATTTCTTCTTCGGCTTCAGGTAAGTCAAAGGGTAATCGTTCGCATTCAGCTAGGGCGGCTATCCAAAAGATCAAAAAACCGATTGGTTGTCGCCAAATGTTCCAGCCCAGAATGCCGTAGCCAGACTGTTGATTGACAATATCAACGGTGTCGAGGCTGTTAGACATCATAGCGATCGCTAACACCGCTAACGCCAAAGGAATTTCATAACTAATAGATTGCGCTGCTGCTCGCAACCCCCCTAAGAGGGAGTATTTATTATTAGATGCGTAGCCAGCCATTAACAAACCAATGGGTTGAATGCTTGACAAGGCAATCCACAAGAATACGCCCATGCCGACATTGCTAATTACGATGTTCTGCCCAAAGGGGACGATCAGGAATGACAGAAACACCGGAATCACAACAATAATTGGCCCAAGGGTAAACAGCCAAGGGTCAGATTTGGCTGGTACTATATCTTCTTTAAATACCAACTTCAAGCCATCCGCTACAGGTACCAGCAACCCAAAAGGCCCCTGGTATTCTGGCCCAATTCGCTGCTGTGCGGCGGCGGAAATTTTTCGTTCTAGCCAAGTAGCAACTAATACCCCTACTGTTGCCCCAATCAGCATCAGTATCATTGGCAGTGGCATCCAAATCGCTTTGGCTGTTCCTGGTGGTATACCTAAATCCCGGAGGGATTCAATAAAAGTTCCTTGGAGGTCAATTCCTGAGTTCATGTTTCCACTCTTTAAGACATCGAGTCATAGTGAATTACAACTATTAGTTGAATTAATACCTGTAATTTCACCCATTTTTAATTTTTGCCCAGATGACGCTTGATTGAAGATTTGTTGCTAATGCCCATGCCTAGTATATCGTCGGATGGTTTTAGCCCTCTGAAGCGAGATGAGAACTTCTACTTATGGTTGGCATTGAGATTGCTATTGAGGAGATGAGGAAGCAGGGGGAG
>NZ_CAXTNE010000476.1:0-3065 GCF_964245445.1 uncultured Nostoc sp. | reverse complement strand
GTTCTTTTATTATGGGTAATTTTGCGTAGTTACTTATTAATTTAAAACCTTGGCGGTTTCCAATCCCCCACGAAGAGTAATTCTGATTCCTGGATTCTGAATTCTGAATTCTTCTTTAAGGTGTTTGTTCAGAATCTGCCGATGGTTCATTGTTAAATAACAGCAGACGTGCAGCAAGGATGGCAAATCCTACAGCAGCGATCGCTTTTAACAAGCGCGTAGGTAATAATTCTGCTACTGCACCTCCTGCTAATGCTCCCAACAGACTTGTCAATAGCAATGCGCCTGCTGCACCAAAAAATACTGCACGCGGAGAATTACAACGTCCTGAAAGTGCGATCGCCGCTAGCTGACTTTTGTCACCCAATTCTGATAAAAAAACTGTAATAAAGCTTAGTCCTAAAAGATGCCAATCCATATTGTTAAGGGGGAGCCGGGAGCCGGAAGTGGGGAGTAGAGGAGATGAGGGAGCAGGGGAGGCAGGGGAAGAATGACAAATGACTAATGACTAATGACTAGTAAATACATCCCAAAACAGCATTAGGGAAATTACCAACAACATCACGCCTGCTGATTTTTCTATAGTTTTTGGGCTGAGTTGGGTGGCTATCCAACTACCTAAAAGCACGCCTAATAAACTGGTGGTTATCAGCGCAGCCGCAGATCCGATAAATACCACCCACGGCGAATGAGATTCTGCACTCATTAACAGGGTGGATAACTGAGTTTTATCTCCAATTTCTGCTAGAAAAATGGTTATAAAAGTTGTACCAAAAATTACTAGTGCTGATTGCTGCTTCTGAGGACTATCGGCAACTACAGCCTGAACTGGTTGGGCGATCGCAGGAGTTAAGTTAAAATCATTGCTGTCTTTCAGTTCTAGCTCGATCTCAGTCTGAGATATGCCAGAAATGTCCAAAGGAGCAGAATCAAGTTTCACAGGCAATAGTTTCGTTGCGAGGTTGTTTTCATATTTCTATCATATTCTCAGATTGTTGTAATAAATTGCAACTCCAGATACTAAAACGAGGAGTGGGAGTGTCACAGCCCGACAGCTTTATTGAAGCGTAGTATTTCCAGACTGCGATCGCCGTATACTCCTTCTATTTGCTGGCGACAGCAGTCAATAGCAAAATCGTTGACTTCTTCTGGTTCAACGCCATACATATCTTGAAATACTTCTGATTCCACGCGGCAGAAACGAGGACGATCTGAGTAGATGCGGCATTCTCGCGTGCTATGGTCGAAGTTAACGCACCATCCCCCTTCCCCTACCATGCTGAGGTAGAGTTCTAGTTCTGGTGGAGAGAGATACTCATCCAAATCTGGACGCTCTGCTGGATCAAGATTACAGCAGGCTCCACATTCTTTTACACATTGCCAAGTTGCCATTTTGTATTAGGGATTGGGGATTGGGGATTGAGGATTGGGGATTGGGGATTAAGTTATTGAGAAAATTTTTCCCATTCCCCAATCCCCAGTCCCCCTATTTCACGTTTTTATGTCTTTTCTTATAATTTTGTTAAGTAAATTAAATCTAACAGGCCATGGCCAGATATGATCGATTGCGGGTTTTGTAATTAAGTTATTGAATTTTTTAAGACAATTGGGAGGAGAAAAGGAAAAATGTTTGACGCTGTATCTGACTTGTTTAACGCTTTTACCAGTATCAATTGGGAAGTTATTTTCCAATTGCTGTCCGTGGCGCTAATTGTAATTGCTGGGCCAGTGGTAATCTTTTTGCTGGCATTTCGCAACGGCAATTTATAAGAGTTCTGAGTGCTGACTAAGGAGTTAACAGTTAAAAGTTAGGAATGAGAAGTTAATTAAGAATTCATAACTCATAACTCGTAACTCATAATTCAGCACTCAATACCGATAATGCCTGAAGGGCAGCTTGGATAATACTGTCATACTGTGGCTGAGAGATATCAACTTCTTTGGCGTTTTGACGATTAGTGCCCAGTAAACCAATTATATGTCCTGGCTGCATTGCTAAGACTTTGCCTTCAGAGTTTTTAATTCTTAATTCTGCTTCAATACCGTTTTTATAGAAACCACAAGTATAGTGTCGTTGGTTGTATTCAAAAGTGGTGCTTGACGGGGTATGTGGCGAAGTAAAAAATTGTTGAAGCTGAATTGGCAGTCTGACTCCTATTAATTCTAGCTCAATGGTGGTGTTACCGTTAAAGTAATTTTCTCGTAGTTTGTAAGCGACATCCACTCGCGGCGGTAAACGAAAATAGTCGCTCCAACGCCAAGCGATCGCTTTAATTTTATACTCCTGATTATCAATAGTTTGGGCAATTGTCAGTTTAATGTGACCCTTACCGACGATTTTTTGCTCAATCACTTGAACATTAGGTGTCCAGAAAACTGGATCGGGGTTGTCCATACCGCAGGGGTGCAGAGCATTAAGCTGTTGATAAAGCTGCTGATTGATGTGATTAAGGTTAACTTCGGCATCAATTTTGAGCAGAGGCTTGAGATGCTGGGGTTCAAGACACTGGTTAGCAAACTCAATCAAACGCGATCGCAACACCTGTAAATTCTCTGCTGGTAGAGAGAATCCCCCGGCTGCTTTGTGTCCTCCAAATTTGCCTAGTAAATCGTGACAATATTCCAAAGCTTCAAACACATGAAACTCTGGAATTGAGCGTGCTGAACCGCGTATATGTCCCTCATCCTCATAAGTACCGATGAACACGGGAACGCCGTAGCGTTCTACCAAGCGGGAGGCGACAATGCCAATAACGCCATGATGCCAATTGGGTTGAACAACAATTAATACACGATCTTGCCGTAGAGATGCAACAAATTCTGTCTCCACATAAGTGATCGCTTCTTGTTCAATTTGCTGACACATCTCCTGGCGACTGGCATTTATTTGTTCACACCGCATTGCGAGTTCCAGCGCCACCCCTATATCATCTGTAGTCAGCAATTCAATCACAGTCTGGGGATTACCAATCCGGCCAATAGCATTAATTCGCGGCCCCAAGCGAAAACCAATATCTTCAGGCTTGAGGGATTTGGGACTGGGGACTGGGGACTGGGGACTGGGG
>NZ_CAXTNE010000475.1:0-3104 GCF_964245445.1 uncultured Nostoc sp. | reverse complement strand
TGGCAACTCTAGGGCTATTGATACCTTGGTAGAGTTAATCCGTAGCCAACGAGTAGACGGTTTTACTCTAAAAGAAGTGGCACAAAGCTTAGGGCGCATTGACCCAGGCAACTCTACAGCGATCACTGCTTTGGTGGAGTTAATTGGTAATTCACAGTTGGATGATTTGATCCGAGGGCTAGCGGCATCTAGCTTAGTGGAAATTATCGCAGAGGAACACATGGCACCTGTTGTCATTGCTTGGAACAATTACTTATCACCTAAAACTTATAAAAATGACTTTAAGCGATTTGATGATTGCTACGAAGTCATCTGGGAGTGCGCCCAAAGTATGCCCTACCCAGCTTTTTATCAAGCTTGGCATCAACAAGAGAAAGTGAAAGATGGAGAGTAGAAAATAAAAATGCTTCCTCCAGCCAAAACATAAGGGAGATGTGGAAACAGCAATCCCCTGTAAAGACACGATTCATCGCATCTCGTAAGCGTCTGGTAAATCTATCGCGTCTGATATTTCCGCAATCCAGGGAATGCGTAGGCGTAGCCCGTCGCAGACATCGCCCCTAGTAAAACAGATATTGTGAACAGGATGGGAATGTGATCGTTTTTGCGATCACCCCTTGTAGAGACGCGATTCATCGCGTCTTCTTCCTTTCCGTCATTTACATAGCGGGAATAATTCCGAGTTTTTTGGGTTAGCAATTATATCAATACAAAGCAATAATTGCATAAATTTTTGTATCAATCAAAGATGTAATCATGAATCATTACGAGCCTCAACCAGAAAACAACAAACCCAAATACAAAGGTAAATATCGAATTGACTCAACCCGTTTACCGGCATGGAGTTATGCTAGTAATGCTGGATATTTCGTTACTATTTGCACCGACGGGAAGAAATGCTTTTTTGGTGAGGTTGTACAGGGTGAAATGCAGATATCACAAATTGGAGAAATTGCTCAGAAATTGTGGTACGAGATTCCTAATCATTTTTCTAATTGCCAGATAGATTCGTTTTGCGTCATGCCTAATCATATTCATGGGATTTTGATTATTAATCAAATACGAGAAGAAGGCGTGATGAATCAAACACAGGAAGAAGACGCGATGAATCGCGTCTCTACAAGGGGGGATGATCAACGGGGTGGGGTTACTGGGTTGTTTAACCCGATGTTGTCTAAAAATTCCCTTTCTAAAATTGTTAGGTGGTACAAAGGACGATGTACATTTGAAATTAATCAAATTTATGAAGGTTTTAGATGGCAAGGAAGGTTCCATGACAATATAATTCGTGATGAATTCGCCCTCGATAAAATTAGACAATATATTATCAATAACCCAATCAATTGGGAATGCGATCGCGAACAACCACCCCATTCCCCCTTGTAGAGACGCGATTCATCGCGTCTTGTACTTGTGCGTTTTGTAAATTTATCCAAATCCAGGGAATGCGTCGCCCCTAATAAAACAGATATTGTAAACAGAATGGGAATGCGATCGCAAAAACGATCGCCGCGATGAGTTAATTAAGAGACTTCCAAATAAAAAAATATCCCAAAACTGACGCAAAAATCTTCTCTATTTCTCCTCTCTCTGCGTTCTCTGCGTCTCTGCGGTTAGTTTATTTGGATAATTTATTTCTTGGAAATCCCTAACGTCCTAAGAGTGATGGAAAAGCGTTAATTGTAACAAGTAGCAATTACAGCAGTCAAAGGGATTAGTTCATTTACCAGCCTCATCCATCTTTAGCCAGTTAGCAAAGTTTTTCGCAGCAGATAAAATTTTTGAGGAAAAGGAAATTTATATACTGTAGGTTCTTTAGTAAGTGTTACAGACAAGGAAAATTGCTTCTATTGTGCAATTATTTCAATGAATTAAACAATAGTTATCATTATTAGAGTTATATACTTATGCCAACCGCACTCAAAAATATACAAACTAAAAATCTAATTTCAATAGGTTTGCTAGTTTTCGTTCCTATTGCTATTGTGGCAGAAAAATTGGGCTGGGATGCATTAATGGTGTTTGGACTTTCAGCACTTGCAATTATTCCGTTAGCAGTTTGGCTGAGTAAAGCCACAGAAGAGATTGCTGTGGTTTTAGGGCCTTCTATAGGCGGCTTGTTAAATGCAGTCTTCGGGAATGCAACTGAGCTAATTATTGCTCTAGTAGCTCTCAAAGCAGGCTTGGTAGATATTGTTAAAGCCAGCATTACTGGGGCTATTATCAGTAATTTACTGCTGGTAATGGGGCTATCTATGTTGCTGGGAGGGTTACGCTATAAAGAGCAGACTTTTCAGCCAATGGCAGCGCGAGTCAATGGCTCGACAATGACACTAGCAGTGATTGCAATTGTCCTGCCTGCAATGGTGATCACTACATCTAATGTCGTCGAGCAAAGCGCTATTACTAATCTGTCGATTTTTGTAGCAGTCATTTTAATTGTAGTTTATGGTTTTACGCTGTTATTCTCCTTGAAGACTCACAGCTACCTCTACGATGTTGGGGTTGTAGAACTAGAAGGTGTTTCTGAAGACGAGGCTGCCACAGAGCAAGATAAACATTCAAAGCCAAACTTGAGCCTTTGGGTTGGTGTTTTGCTTGTGGCAACGATTGGTATAGCGTTCATGTCTGAGATTTTTGTCGGTGCAGTTGAAGAGGCAACAAAAGGACTAGGATTGACACCTTTGTTTACCGGAGTAATTTTATTACCACTAGTTGGAGGTGCAGCCGAATATGTAACTGCTGTGCGAGTAGCGATTAAGAACAATATGGATTTGTCAGTATCTGTAGCAATGGGATCGAGTCTACTAGTTGCTTTGTTGGTTGCGCCGCTCCTTGTGCTAGTTGGGCAGGTAATTGGACAACCAATGGATTTAAACTTTAACTTGTTTGAGGTTGTTGCAGTGATCATTGCAGTGGTTATTGCCAACTTAATTAGTTTGGATGGTCGCTCTAACTGGTTAGAGGGGATGTTGCTGCTAGCAACCTATGCTATACTGGGTGCTGCCTTCTACTTCCATCCAGTTTGAGCGCTAATCGGGCAATGGCGCTGTTATGCCGTTAATTAGGGACTCTTCCAAATAAAAAAATATCCCATCGCTTTT
>NZ_CAXTNE010000474.1:0-3149 GCF_964245445.1 uncultured Nostoc sp. | reverse complement strand
AGCCTTATTTACTTTTCTTCACACAGTTTGGTTTTATTGCACCGACTTACTTAAATAAATTTGGACGTACAACTAGAGTTTTACCCTCATTGTATTTGGTGGAGTGCGATCGCCTCCGGCGGGGCGTAGCCCATCGCTATTTTTTAGTTAGTTCCTGCTCAATGTTGCGATCAGTCTTTGTTCAAGCTTTTTGACTTTTATAGTGTATTGCCAAGCATAGCACTTAGTGCTATATAATAAGCGAAGCTAATGACCATAGCATGATAATCTACAAAACCCGATGGTTTGACCGTTGGGCACGCAAAGAGGGTTTAAATGACCTTAGCCTCTGCGCTGCTGTAAACGAAATGACGGCAGGGCTTTACGAAGCCGATCTAGGAGGCGGACTGTTCAAAAAGCGGATTGCCCGCTCTGGACAAGGTAAGCGTGGTGGCTTTCGTACACTAGTCGCAACCAACAAGGGAGATTGCTGGTTTTTTGTTTTCGGCTTCCCGAAAAACGAGCGCGGTAACATTAACAAAAAAGAACAAGAAGCATTAAAAAAGCTGGCATCGGTACTATTCTCTTACACGCTAGAGGATCTCGAAAAAGCAAAGCTGGAAGATGAATTGATGGAGGTAATTTGCAATGCCCAAGAAGAAATCAGCGATTCTTGAAGCCGTTCACGAAACGGCTACGGGGCTGCACAAGGCTGGACTGATGGATCAAACTACATTGCGTGAATTCGACAGTCTGTGCTTGTCTCCAATTGAACCGCTAGAACCTGAGCAAATTAAGGAAATACGCGAATCATCTCATGTCAGCCAGGCAGTATTTGCTGCGATTTTAAATACAAGTCTATCAACGGTTCAAAAGTGGGAAATCGGTCAGAAGCGTCCCAGTGGCACCGCTCTTAAGCTGTTGCACCTAGTTAAGAAACGGGGATTGAATACCCTGATTGATTAAGGGTTATTTTTGAGGAAAGTGACGCTATGAAATTAGTTATGACCAAGAAAGTTTTGAAACATTAATCGCTCTGCTAAATTTGCGATCGCCTATCTCTAATCGTAATAGGATGTAATAGGTTATGTTCTGGATTTGACACTGCATCAATCGAGTAAAATGAAAGTTCAGTTGTTCCTGCGAGGTGTCTAATGACTATCCTTGACCGCCGCCGTCAACTTCAACAACAAATTGCTCAACTTCCAGATGACCAACTGACTCAGGTTGAGCAATATATAGCATTTCTTGATGCAACTCGCTCAAAAGCGAAGTTTTAAGTCAATAATTTATGTATTTGCTCGACACTAATCACTGTAGTTATCTCATTAACAACAATTCTCAAGTTGTAGCAACTGGCTTTTAATGGATTCTATCGATTTCTTGGTTTCCAACTCTCAATATTTTCTCGAATAGACACTAATTCGCTAAGATATTCACTCACTTCGATTCTTTGACTTTCGAGATTAGCAATAACCTCAGAAGCTTCTACTTCCCTTGTTGCCCGTTGTTTAAGTAAAGAGTCAAATTCATCTTGAAACCTATTGATATAGTCATTGATTTGCTTTTCGCCTTTACGAAAATCATCTGATACTTGTTTTTCAATAACACGCTGAAGCAATTCTAGATTTCTCTGTACTTGTGAGTCAATATTTTGCTGAATTCCTTGAGAAATCAGTCGTAAATCAATTTCATAGTAAGATACTTTTTCCTCATACGAAACATCTACTTCATATACTTTATCTGATTTACAGCAGCGGCTATTCTTTCTTGATTCTTTCTTAGTTCTAGTAAATACTTCTTGCTGATGTTGAATTTTAGCATCAATACCAGAAAATTCAAAGTTAGGAAATTGAATTGGATTATTACCTATTTCTACTTGTAAATCCTTTTTAATAAGCTCAGATAGCTCATCAGAAATAGCCTGTATTTCTCTTTGGATTTTTGTAACTAAATCTTCACGAATTATTGTTCCCTCTCTAACTAGTCTATCCTGAGTATCCAACCAAAAATTTTGTATTACAGGAGTGCAGTACTCATTAATAGTTTTACCAATTTTCTCAGCATCTTTTTTGTTTTTAACCTTGATTTTATAGGGATCAGAACTGGAAGAGTCTTCAAGTAAAGAACTGAACTTATCCCATATATATGTGAGAAGGTTTTGAGCATTTTTGTGCTTTGCAACCTTTTTAAATTGATTTTCAGCTACTCTATCAATTTCTGATGCTATTCGTTTTTTGGCAGTTTCAGCAAATTTATTAATCCCTTGGCTGAAGGTACTGAGTAATATTTGCTTTTGTGCCTCTACGGACTTTTTTACGGTTGACACCTGATTTTTTGCTGAATCAGAATGTTTTTTGTACTTTTCTACTTTTTGTAGCAGTTCCTCAAATTTTAACTGCCAGCATCCGATATCTGTAATATATATATCATCAATATCTTTGGCTGCTTTATTCAATTCATTTAAAACATCACTCAATAAATTCCATCCTGAATTTTGAGTAATACTTTGAATTACTGTCTCTTGAATTTTCGGAATACCACTATCACTTAAAGCTTGTTGTGCAATTTCTTTTGGTAAGGGAATGATACGCCTTCCTTCTCCATCTCTTTGGGCATATCTAGCACTAAAAAAATCTTCAAAGTCTTTAATATGACTATCAGTTGCTTTACCTTGTTGAATAAGCTTAGATAACAATCCTTGCCATCCACTAACTGAATAAATTATTGGTTCAGGTATACCAAATTCAACTAAATTTATTCTTAAAGATTCTATAACATCTGTGATAGGTCTATCTCTTTCGGCTTTTCTGTCTACTTTATTAAGAACAAAGTAAATCTTACCTGTATTTTCTGCTAAAAATTCTCTACGCCGCTCAATTAAATCTTGAAGCAATTCTGAATTAGTGTTGTCCCTAAATGCTGTGTAATCCAGAATAAATAATATGGCATCACAGGTTCGGAGAGCTTCTAAAGCAGTCTGCTTTAAGGAAGTTGTGTTAAACGAGACAGACTCCCACTCATTGGGGCCAGGAGTATCAACTAATGTGAAACCTGCCAGCGATGATATTGTATTAATCGCTTCAATGGGATGTTCTAGTTCAAAGCGTGTAGTATTACAGCAGATTGCAGGTAGATAGAGTACACTAAACGCTAGTGCATCAACCGGG
>NZ_CAXTNE010000473.1:0-3161 GCF_964245445.1 uncultured Nostoc sp. | reverse complement strand
GATGGTAAAACCAAGATAGACCATGTGAAAGATATGCTGCAAAACCTTGTGTATCATAAGCTTTTACCGTTTGATACGGTTTTGATGGACACATGGTATGCGGTACACAGTTTAATGCTATATATTGATAGTCTAGACAAAATTTATTATTGCCCTTTAAAAAATAATCGGTTAGTTAATGATACATTTGCCAAAGAAAAATATAAACGTATTGAATTATTAGAATGGAGTCCTGAAGAGTTAGAATGTGGTAAAATCATAAAAATTAAACGGTTTCCCGCTCAGAAAAAAGTGAAACTATTCCGGGTTGCTGTTTCTACCAACAGAACGGATTATATCGCCACTAACGATTTATCTCAAAGTTCCACGGATGTTGTACTAGAGGTGTGTAAAATTCGTTGGAAAATCGAGGAGTAACACCTTTGAGATTAAACAACTAACTGGCATTGAACATTGTCAATGTCGTAAAGCTAGGCTTCAAAGAAATCATATTGCTTGTGCAATGTTGGTTTGGATTAGATTAAAAAATTTAGCCTATCAAACTGGCCAAACTATTTATCAAATCAAGCATAATTTGCTGTCTAATTATTTAATTTAGCAACTAAAACGCCCAAGTATTCCTATGTGCTTGGTTTGATTTAAATTGTTGCGTGGCGGGGTGTAGCCCCGCCCGCTATTTGTGCCAGTTGCGTAAGTCCTGATACTGTATACCTAAAGAAATATTGTATACCTAAAGGAATACCTTGTAAAAACATAACTCCTTTACTTATGCACAAAAAGTTAGTGCAAAACTATTGATTTTATAAATCAAATCTCATAATATTCAAACGGAATTAGCAATTAAACACTAATTCAACATCAACATCATTCTGGGATGAAGAAAAGCGACAATGTTAAACACAATATGGTTCAGTTAAGCAGCACTATTGAAACTGTTCTCAGTAAGCCTAAGTAGACTGAACAAAATAATTAGCCTTCCATTCCATCTAAGCTCTCACTTAATCCTTAACTGAACAGTATTGCATCAGTAACTCCTTCTATCAAAACATCATTACCCTTTCCACAACGCCAAAAATTTTATGAAACTTTTGAATTTAGTAGCTTCTAGTTTATTCTCTTTAAGCGCTTCGTTGTTGCTCTTTACGACTGCCTCATTTGCATTGCCCTTTTATGGATGCAAGACTGGAACCGTTTGCATCTATAAAGGAAATGCCTTAAAAGGAGAAGACATTACTAACAGATATATTTACTACGGTGTTTCCAAACTCTATAATCAGTACAATATACATGCCATCTTCAATAACCAGACCGACGGTGCTGTGGTCTTACTATGTACAGACTCGAATGGAAGTAAATGTCCGTATAAATTAGATGCTAATCATTACGATTTTGTTGATTTAACTCCATACAACTCTATCGTACTTGAAAGACTTAGTACTCAAAAAGTAAGATTGCTGTAATCGTTGTAATCCATTCAATAAATGTAAACAAGTCCCAGTAAACCAAAAAGTTTTTTAGAAGCTTTATCAAGCAAACATTTCAGCTAAATCCAGCGAGATCACAAAACAACGTTTTATTCTGGGGTTTAGACTAGTTCCCGGTGCGAAACTCCAAACCCAGAAGGCGATTGATGTATAGCCGTAGCCACATAGGTTAGGACATTTTGAAAACCTCAAGGCTAAGAATAGTAATACTTTTACCTCCTGCCTCCTGCCTTTTGCCTTCTGCCTCCTGCTATATATCAAATATAACCGCACCCACCCAAAACTTGAGTAGAGTCTTCGTAGTACGCTTGAACTAAAAATGCCCCAGGGCACTCAAGGATGGATCGCTCCGCCAGCCACAGGCATCGCGTTCCGTAGGCTCAAGCATCCTTGAGTGCGTTATAAGCGATGAACCTCCGGTGCTTTGGAGACAATCACCAGAAAAAAATTGACGAGCGCGATTTTCTTGTCTATTTGAAACGATGAAAGATGTTATATCACATCATGTCTATTGAGTAATGAGAAAATTATGAACTCTAATCACAGCAAAGCGAATTTCATCAAATTCAATCGCATTGTATCTGCTGGAACTGCCACAATCTCTCTTCTGTTTGTTGGCATTGGCAGTCCTACATTACCAGCATACGCTTTTCCTGGTGAATGTAGTACTGTTAATCCTGAAATTGCAAGACCAACAAACGTGAAAACAGTGCGCTCGGTTGACCTAAATGGACGGATAATCCAATTGCGAACTGGTTTTTTGCTAGATGTTTCCCCAACGCTGCAATATGGCTGGGCTCGAATGGCAAACAATCAGAATGGCGATCATATTTGGATGGACTTCTCCCAGGACGGTGGTAGAACTTGGAAACAATGCGGTCCTTGGACACGTCAATATTCTGAAGCAGTCACTACCAGTCGTGATCGCAACCAAGTATTTCGTGCCTGTGGAACCGTTTCAATTAACATATTTTCACGATCAGAGGTCAAATGCACGACTTGGTTCTAAACAATCCACTAAAGAATACAAATGTAATAATAGTTCAACGTGTGATACAAAAATTAACGGTCTACTCAATTGATCGGGAAGTACCACAAAAGCTAGTAAAAAATGTTGAGAAATATATTTTAGACGACGAAGCGTGTCCGAAAGACTCTCGTTCAGCTAAGTTGTTATCCGGAGGAACTTCAGGGTTATTGAGGAAATACCACCATTGAGAGGCTTTATCGCGCAAAGAGCGTAAAAGGTTTCCTGCTGTAGCCCCAGCCAAGTTAATCCACTGATTGAGCAGCAATTCCAAATTCAAATTTTGACAACGGGTATAATTTACCTTGAGGATAAAGGAGTATTTCTCCAAGGGCATCGAGATGGAGCCGATGACACTGAGTTTTGGGGCATCCGTGAGAGGTTAAGGTAATTGCACTTTTGTCAAGAGGGTGCAGGAAAAGGCGATAAATCCAGCTTGGAGACTGGCTTTCGAGATATTTAACCACGCCTAAGTCTTGATTCTCTGGGGCAGCGAAGTACTTAATCGGGTCATCGGCTTTGCCTTTGTCATTTGCGACACTAAAATGGTACAAACCGCGAAATATCATCTCCAAAGAAATGCGGTCAAATGGCAGAGATAATTCGTCTGCAACCGCATCTCCCAAGTCAACTAAAACAGCATAAAATAA
>NZ_CAXTNE010000472.1:0-3166 GCF_964245445.1 uncultured Nostoc sp. | reverse complement strand
GCTACTATCCACATCTGGATTCACAAAATATTATTAGTGGGATAGGTTCATAGCACATTCAACTTTATACAACACCATCAAAATGTCAATAACGGTAAATTGCCGCAACGGCTGTGCTATATGGAATCTCTTCAAAGGGAACAGCGTAAACCGTGCCACCGTTTAATAAAGTATGAGCAGCGACAAAATCCAACAAATCCTCATCACCAGTTTCTTTTTCTGGGTGCAAATAAACCGTTTCTGAGGTTGGATCGAATAAACCCCACTGTTGCTGACCAACTGCAACTAGTAATGAATCCACTCGTTGGTAATAAGCTGCTGAGACAACTTCTTGGAGGTTGTTAGATGCTTTACCAGTATCACCACCAAACAACTCGTGAAATTGCTCCAAAACTGCTTGCTGTGACTTTTGGAAATCAGCCTCGACAATCGGCCAAGCTTGGTCATGTAACTCTTGGGCGTTGAGAATTTCTGGATTACCAGTGATAGCTTCATTCATTAAATGCTGGTAAGTATTTGCTTGTCTATACAGAGGCAAGAGATACTCTACCCCAGCCAGCACCAAAGGCGCTTTTTGCAATTTCAGTTTCTCGTGTAATGCGCGATCAACAATTTGAAAGAATTGGAGGATGTCTTCTTGGTGTTTATCCCTGTCAGGGCTTCCCTGTCCGTGAAACGTACCTGGTTGTGAAAATGGATTGGAGGTTCCCCCTTTTGATGTTGCGATGCGAAATTGACCTTCTTTAGCAGTATCATCTCTTTGCAGAGCTTCATCTAGACTTTTAGGGAGATTTTCTACTTCTACCTCTTTGACGCTGTAGCGTGTTCCTTCAAAGAACCTGACATCTTGTTGGCTCAAAGCCAATATATAGAAGCGACCATTGCTATTTAAAATTGGTAGCAGTGGTTTGATGTGAAATCGGTCTGTAACCACAACCAACTCTTGAAAATCAATTGGCAGGGGATAATAGCGAAAAATATTATCAGAAATAAAAATCGCCAGCCCTTGCTCTCCCATTTGCTCCCAAAACTCTTGGGTATCAATTTCCTGGGATTTTTCTAATAATGCGATCGCATCTTGTTGTTCCAAACCTGCATCAATTAAACGAGCCTCTGCTTCCCTAACCAAATTTTTAAAGCGAATTGGGTTTTGTCGCACTTCTGGCCCGGCTGGGTGCGTTGGCATATAAATGGAAATACAATTTCCTTTTGGCTGTTCTATTAATGTCTTTATTTCCTCTCTAGAGATTAATTGCATATTATATTCCTCTTATCAACGTGACCAAATACATCGGATCAGACCATCAATATTCAATGATCTGATGGGACGTTATTCTCAGATGGTGGCGGTTGAAGTTCAACCGTTTGCTTCTGAATTTATTTCACCTTAAGAAGGGTTTAGTTGCATCTTTCTTTTGATAGGCAATATTCATGTTTGAGAATTACTAATTAAAACCTCTAATTTCAAAACTAAAATCGCCACAAGCATTAAATGTTTGGCGTGTTAGAGTTTGCGCGTCCTGAGTTTATGCCTATTTTACTGTCTGGTCGGCTAAGGCCTAAAGTTACTCGTTTCATAATCCAGTACAAACCAGCAAGTACCACAAAGGTGATAACAACAATCACCAGGGGCTGTTTCCCAAGAATTTCTTCTACCCCTTTGGTTAGTACGGCATCGGGTTGAGTAATAAAATCCCAACTGTTGAAACGCAAAAATCGCCCCCAATAAACACCAACAGCACAGAGAAAATGGGTAATCAACTCAACGCGCCAAATCCATTGGCTTTTGCCGATACGATGTAAGTAGTAACCCCAATTAATTAACGATATTACATAAGCTTCAAATCCACTAAGAATTACTAATAAATACAAAGGAATGAGTACTAAAGTAATCATCCAAACTGATTGAATCGTGCGGATATCATCTATCAAGTGAATTACATCGGTCAATAAATATGGTGCATTAGGTAAAAAAGCATAGAAAACTAAGAATCCTAGCCACCAAAGCCAAGAGCCACCACGCCTAAAGCGAAATAGCCACACACTCAAAGCTAAAGGTATAAAAGCCAGAAATAAATTCCAAGTCATCCAACTCATATTAATTCGCAAGACCTGTACAACTCTGGCTATCAATTCTTCTTTCATAGGTGCTAATTTAGAAGACGTTTGATTGATCTAAATTCACTCTGTAGTGTTAGTGTTAACCTTAGCGATTGACTGATAAAATCTTTTTACTCCCCAAGAAATTTATTTACTCCAAGACCAGGCAAGGCTTTTATGTCACTTATAATGAAATGCACACTTATATGTCTGGAATTTAGAGTTTCTATATCTTTCATACTGGGGGATGAAATTTATCAATCAGCTGAAATCACTAGTATAGCCAGAAAATCATTAGGGTAAAATCTACCACACAAAGAAAGTCTGAGCGGCAAAAACGCTGCTGAATACCTTCCTGTGGACTTTTTTTATGGGAATGTTGCCCCTGTCCCAACTATTATATTGATTTAATTTTGCCCTGCTAGAGTTCCAGAAGCATCCTAAAGTTTTTGCCAAGAGTGTAAAATACTTGTGCCCCATCAGATAGATTATTCTGGCTGGCTACAGTATTTATTCATCTGATTGACTAATGTATCCGACTGCTGGCCAAGTGTTGTAGCTGTTGTCAGTGCTGAGTCAATTTCGGCTCTCGCCTTTTGGATTTTTTCTCTACCAGATGCCGAGACATCTGCTGTTTTGGTCGCACCAAGCGCCTTAGCTGCAATGGCTACCGCTTGACTAAGATTTTGAAAAATCTTGAGAAAACCGCTTTGAAATTCTTTCAGCTTAGGATCTTTTAAATTCAGTTCCCTAATCGATTTAGTCACAAATTCTAAATCTTTAGATAACTGTATGCTGGTGATCACCTGCGTTCCTTTATTTTTATCAATCAGAGAAGTTCCGGCATTCACAACTCGAATCAGTCGCTGGCACTGGGAAACTTTATTTTCACTGCAACTAGTAATGAATAAAGCGATGCTTAGGCTAACAGAAGCAAGAACAGTATATTTATGTAAAACAGACATTAACACCCCAACAACAATAAAACCGAGAATAAGTATCCAATATTACGAGAAAATAAGGCAGGGGAGGCAAGGGAGGAAAGAGAGTTATTGTTCAGTAATTC
>NZ_CAXTNE010000471.1:0-3188 GCF_964245445.1 uncultured Nostoc sp. | reverse complement strand
GGGGCAGGGAGCAGGGGGAGAAGAACGACAAATGACTAATGACAAATGACAAATGACAAATGACTAATCTACAAATTTTTCTAGATATTGCTACTGAAGCGGCTTTAGCTGCTGGTGTCGTTTTGCAAGGTTATTTAGGTAAATTAGAAGACGCAATTATTGAAAAAGGTCGCCCTGGTGATTTAGTCACTGCTGCTGATAAAGCCTCAGAAGAGGTGATTTTAGAAATTTTGCGCCGCCACTTTCCCGATCATTCTATTCTTGCTGAAGAATCAGGAAAATTAGGTAATCAAGAGAATGAATACCTTTGGGCAATAGATCCCCTAGATGGCACAACCAACTACGCTCATCAATACCCATTTTTTGCTGTTTCCATTGGACTGTTAATTAATGGCGTATCGCAACTTGGTGTAATTTATGACCCTTTCCATAATGAGCTATTCCGTGCTGCTGCTGGCTTGGGAGCAACACGTAATCGTCGCCCCATGCAAGTTTCGGTAACATCGGAACTGAATAAAAGCTTACTAGTGACAGGATTTGCTTATGATCGCCGCGAAACCTCTGATAACAACTACGCAGAATTTAGTCACCTGACTCATCTTACTCAAGGAGTCAGACGTAGCGGTTCCGCATCGCTAGATTTGGCATACGTTGCCTGTGGACGTGTCGATGGTTACTGGGAACGAGGGCTTTCTCCTTGGGATATCGCCGCCGGGATAATTTTGTTACAAGAGGCTGGGGGCAAAGTTACCGCCTACGATGGTACTCCTGTCAAAATTGAGTCAGGTAGAATTCTCGCCACAAATAGTTATATTCACGACTCTCTCAGTAACGAACTTTTACAAGTTCCACCACTGTCAGCATGGGTTTAGCAGGTGGGAGCTTTCCCCCTGACTTTGGGTAAACTAAAAAGAATCTAATTGCTGCTTTGGTGCAAAACCTCTATATGTCTTTCAAAATAGATCGTGGACTATTTAAATATGATTTCATAGATCATCACGCAGTTTTATGCGTTCCAGTGGATGCGGATGTTAAAGAGATTCGCAAACGCTATCTCAAAATTGCCCGCCGCTTACACCCGGATAGTAGTTTTACTGAAACTGATGAACAAAAACAGCTAGGGAACGAATTTTTATCAAAGCTGGTTAACCCAGCTTACGAAAAACTGTGTGGCGATCGCACTCGCACGGAATATATTTTAATTTTGTCGCAAATTGGCAAGCGCCTGCTACAAGAATCTACTTCAGTGACTCTCAACACCGAGTTGGCTAGACAGTTAGCCCAAACGCCTAATCTCGAGCATTTCTATAAAAGTGCGATCACTAAAATCGGCGAAACCCAATATGATTCTTTAGAGCAAGCACTGCAAGTCATTGCCCAAGTTAGTGAGTTGAATTTAGTGTATTTAATGCGGAGTGCAAGCAAACCATCCGCAGCGCCACGGCCACCTGCTCAACCCAATGTCGAATCAGTTACGCCTCAGTCAAATACACCACCAGCACCAGCACCACCAAAAGAAGACTCGATTGTAGAACAGTATATTCGTCGCGCTCAATCTTTGATTGATAAAAACCAATTTGCCCAAGCCAAAGTAGAGTTGCAGGATGCCCTGAAGCTAGAACCTAAAAATAGCCATTGCCATAGCTTAATTGCAATGGTGTATTTGAAGCAAAATCAGCTAAAAATGGCAAAAATCCACTTCGACAATGCTCTTAAATTAGACCCCAACGACCAAGCGGCTCTGCAATGGAAACCTAAAATCGATAGAGCTCTTGGACAACAACCAAGTGATCATAAGGTGACTTCATCCGCCAATAATGGAGATAAGCAACCAGATAAATCTGGTAGTGGTGGTTTGTTCGGTGGTTTGTTTGGTGGGAAGAAAAAATAATGGTGTATCAACCAGCAGCAGGAGCCAGGGATTTATTGCCCTTGGATGTGGAGAAAAAACGCTGGATTGAAGATAGATTACAGCAGGTGTTTCACCGTTGGGGATATCACAGGATTATCACCTCGACTTTAGAACGCATGGATACTCTGATGGCGGGGGAAGCAATCCAGCGCCAGATGGTGATTCAATTACAAAATGGCGAAGATGATGAATTAGGGCTACGTCCAGAATTAACAGCATCCATTGCTCGCACAGTTGTCACTCGCATGGCAAATGCAACTTATCCGCAACGGTTGTACTACAACGCTAATGTGTTTCGCCGCACTTGGGAAAGTAGACACAATCGCCAACAAGAGTTTTATCAAGCTGGGGTGGAATTATTAGGTGCTGGCGGGTTGTTGGCGAATGCGGAAGTACTACTGTTAGTAGCAGATTGTTTAGCAGCACTAGGGTTACGGGAATGGCATTTAATTTTAGGTGAAGCGGGAATTACCCGATCGCTCCTGAGTGCCTTTCCTGCTAATTTACAGGATAAAGTTCGCAGTGCGATCGCTCATCTTGATCGCATTACTATAGATACTTTACCTCTAAGTGATAAACTACGCGATCGCGCCCGAACCATGCTAGATTTGCGTGGCCCCAGTGCAGACGTGTTGCAAAAAGTTAGTAGTTTGGATCTAGACGAAGAACAGCGAGAGGCAGTAAATAACCTCAAGTCCCTAGTAGAATTACTGGAATCAGAGAAAAAATTTCCGTTAATCCTCGACCTCAGCCTCATCCAGACCATAGACTACTACACTGGTATAGTTTTTGAAGTTGTTAACGATACCGAATCTCAAGCCAGAGTTTTAGGGCGCGGTGGTCGCTACGACCAGCTTTTGGGGCTATATCATCCTCAAGGAGAAAACATACCTGGTATTGGTTTTGGACTCAGCATTGAGGATTTATACCAAGTTTTATTATTTACTCAGCAATTACCACAAGTGACTCCAGCGAGTGACTGGTTGGTAGTACCAGAGACGGCTAGTGCTAACGCCTTTGCCTTTGCTTACGCGCAAAAACTCAGAGATTCTACTGATTTAGTGCGGGTAGAAATTGATTTGGGAGGAAGGGACGCAGACGCTATTCGCCAATATGCAAGCGATCGCGGCATTGCCCAAATTGTTTGGATGAAAGCTAATGGCTCCCCAAAAATTGAACAATTACGTTAGTGGGAATTGGGAATTAGGCATCGGGAAGAGGCAGAGGAGCAGAGGAGAAAGAGAGCTAATTTTTTATTCTCCCCCCTGCCCCCTGC
>NZ_CAXTNE010000470.1:1757-3211 GCF_964245445.1 uncultured Nostoc sp. | reverse complement strand
AACCCTCAAAGAACCCCCATTGCCTGCACCGCCTGTACGAGCACTTACCTGTGCACCACCCGAAATTTGTAATCTGCTAGCACTTATATTGATATCACCTGCCTGTCCATTTGCTTTTGGTTCTACCTGATTAGCAATTAGACTCCCATTGTTAAGATTTATTGCGACCGTGGCATTAACCATAATGTTTCCCGCCCTACTATTATCAGAACCCAGTCCATTCTCTATCCCTGCAAACAGGGCACTTTGTCGTGTCATCTCTAAATTCCGGGCATTAACCACGATACTACCACCATCGCCAGCAATCACATTTACAAGAGCACCATTGCTAAGGAAAACATCGCTTCTTTCTACACTATCGGGAAAACTCAAACTTAGATTATTACCATCTCCATTCAACCCGACTGTTCCCACATTTGCTAACCCACCTAACTCGACAAGTCCACCAAAAGCATTCAATCCTCCACCATCCATTTTGATATCGCCGCCTACTAACAGCAAACTCTGACCATCTGGGACACGTAGACCAAATGCATCCTCGCCACCAGGAGTAGCTTCTGCTAGTGCAGTCGAACTATTTTGAATCGGTGCAGCTGCAATTTGATTAAATAATAAGGCATTTGGATTTACTGTCAACAAGAGTGAAGGTGCTTCTGGATTTGAGGCGCTGAAAAATCCCAAATTGCCAAACCCAATGGCATTGGCTGTTGTGGCCACAAAGGAACCGCCGATATTTAAACTAGCATTTTTACCAAAAATAATCCCATTAGGATTGAGCAGGAATAAGTTTGCTTTACCGTTAGCACGAATTAAGCCATCTATATTAGAAATTGACTTACCTGTTACTCGTGTCAGGATGTTCTGAATATCCAGTGAATTATTGAACAAAGCAGTACTGCCATTGAGAACAGAGAACTCCCCAAAGCTGTGGAACAGATTACCCCCTCTTATGGTTCCACCCTCAATAATCCTGGTATTGCCCTCTAATTTTACATTGGAATTATTTGGCAGAGTGCCGTCTGGGGTGATTTGGGCAACTGAGATATTTGCATATAAGGTAACTGCACTAACAATGGCAATTCCTAGACCTTGTAACCAGTTTGGCGCAGTTTTAAAAGACATTGCACTCTCCTATAGAAAAAGAAATTTAGGTTGGAAGCCTCAATCTTGAGTAGAAGTGTCAGGAGAATCAACTTATGCACAACAGAGGATATTAGCAAATTGACACTGCTGAATCAAGTGAATAAACCAGAGCAAACGCACCTCGCATCTAAGTATAAGAATCCTTTCATAGCAGGGGTTTGAGCGTTTGATAGATAATTGAGGCGATTTTTTCATCAATATCCTTATGCAACAAGGGTTTCACAAATTACGTGCGTTTGTCCTGGTGAATAAACCAATCTCACTGCTACCAATTAAGAATCAGAAGGCAAAGCTAAAAAACTTCTGATTCC
>NZ_CAXTNE010000470.1:0-1657 GCF_964245445.1 uncultured Nostoc sp. | reverse complement strand
AATCCTGTCACTGCTACCAATTAAGAATCAGAAGGTAAAGCCAAACTAGCGATTGCCTTCAGTTCAACTCAAATTTTAAATTTCGGAGAGAAACAATGTCTAGCATCAACAACTACGGAGTAGATATGAACGATAAAACTTTAGCAGAATTGAGCTTCAGCGCAGTGAAGGAACTTAGCGATGAGGTTGCTGCTACTTGTAGTGGAGGTAATGTAAGTCTATTCCGGGATAAGAATTTTCAAGGAGGAGGTATAACGTTTTCTGGCAGTGATGCCAACCTAGCTAATAACAATTTCAACGACGCAACCTCATCTATTATTATTACAGGGAATCAAAGATGGAGGTTTTATAAAAATGCAAACTTTAAAGGTTCGTCTGTAACTTTAGGACCAGGACGATACCGTAGTGTTGCTCAAGGAGTAAACGATTCAATTACTTCTATCAAACGCATATCATAGATTTAACTTCTGTGCGTCCGTTTTAGGAACCTTGCTTAGATAGTAACATAGCCTCGGAATATTTATCCATTTCTGAGGCTATTTTTCTATTTCATGCCTCTGTTAAAACTTCCCTCATACCCTCTCTAATTTGCAACAGAGATACCGCAGGTGGAATAAGAGTTTTTGCACCCATCATCCGATTAACAATCAGAAGGCAAAGCTAAAAAAACTCTGATTCCCAGCCGTGAATAAATCAATATCACTGCTACCAATTAACAATCAGAAGGAAGAAAACAAGCTTACCTTCAGTTCAAACCCCAATCTAAAACTCAGGAAAAAAACAATGTCTAACATCAATAAGCACGGAGTAAATATGAACAACAAGCAAATCAAAGACCTCTACAGCATCGAAGCTGTGCAAGACCTTTCCCATGAAGCCGCTGCCACTATTAGTGGTGGTACCTTAAACTTTTCCGACAAGAAGGATGGTAAAGGAGCGCGGCTAAATAATCTTAGAGGCAGTTTTAGGAGTTTAGGCAGCAGATTTAACAATAGAGCATCTTGGTACGAGGTAACGGGTAAAACAGATTGGATTGTCTACACTGGTGTGAATTTCACAGGTAGAATAAGGCGTCTGAAAGCAGGTACAAAAGGTAACTTAACTGGTCCTTTTGACAACAACATCGCGTCTGCCATGCCCGTGCCTAGTCCTACTTAACAACGACATCGCGTCTGTCAAACCTGCATAATTAACTCTGGTCTATTTCATACCGTGTACTCGAATCCTTCAAAACCTCAAAGAGAAAAGAATGCTCTGACATCAGCTTTTAGCTGAGTAATATTCTTCTCTTGTAGTTTGTAGAGGCGAGGTCGTAATGCTCCTACTTTTTCATTCATATCAAGATAGCACAAATAAACGTAAACGATGTTAACAGTTATCAGTTAGCAGTTATCAGGTAGGAAACGGACTCGTCCACCCCTTGTTCACTGCGGCTGGTACTGATTTTTTAAACAATGAAATACTACAGTATATTGCAACACAGTGAAGAAGATTGTGGTGCAGCAACCCTAGCCACGATCGCTAAATACTACGGACGCTCCTTTGCCCTCAATCGCGTGCGAGAAGCAGTGGGTACGGGAACGCGAGGAACTACACTATTAGGGGGAGCAATGCGATTTTGTGAGATCATCATAAAGACAGCAGGGGAGCAGGGAGC
>NZ_CAXTNE010000469.1:0-3214 GCF_964245445.1 uncultured Nostoc sp. | reverse complement strand
TTAGCTGGGGGAGGGAAAGTCGTAGTGAAGTCCAGAAATTGGATAATTTATTTTTTGGAGTTCCCTAAGCACAAAAGGCTGACTGTAACGTAGTTTGTGAAGTTTTGTAAAGAATTGGCTGACTCTGCATAAAACCATAAGCGGGAGTTGATAAGTCAACAGACACTTATTGTCCACTTACTAGGCAGGATTTTTTTATCATGAAAAAAGTGTTTGCATTAATTGAAAAAGAATCAGCCAAATTTGCTCAATTACCCTTTTTTGAGTTTTTAGTCAATAAAAGCATTGCTTTTATACAAAGATTATCTTTTGCTCTTTGTTTTGCACTTTTTGTAATGGGATATAGAGATTTCAAGAAATTTGTTTGCTTAAAAGAAGCAACAGTTAACCCCATTCAATATATTCTTAACAACCAAAACCGTGGAGAAGAGAATAATTGGATATGGTTTTTAAAAGATTTAGAATACTTGCCTTTTAACTTATTTTTAAATTTCGCTGACTCTTTAAAACTTATTTCTAGAAAACTAATTTATGAACTATATCAGCAAACTTTTCAAGTAAATCCCATTTGTCGAGGAAGGCAGGAAGAAAACTGCCCTCCACCTACTACCTTAGTTGATAAAATTTTTGAACTTTTTACAGCCTTGGCAGATATGCTAGTCAATTTCGCTGAAGAATATAATATTAAACAATTATTAACTCAAAGTTTCAATGGCTCCGACTTGGCTCAGTTACCGTGCGGGAAGAAAGCTACAGTCAGGGTTTAAATTCCCTTATGTAACTCTCTTCTCTAGGAGACGCTGGGCGAACAATGTGTGAATTTTGAATTATTATAGTGCTACTTAATAGCGTGAAATACAGGAAGGAATCTACACATCCGTTAGCAGTCGTGCTTTTCTCAAAATAAATGTTAATAGGGTTTCTTTTTTGGAAATGATTTCAGCTGTAACTTCCATCCCTGCTTTAATAGGATAAGATTTATCGCTCCTTTTTAAATAAAGTTTCTCTGGCTCAATTGTCACTTCATAGTAAGGCACAATTGGAATGTTGCCGTTACCTTGAGATATAATGGCATCGGCACTAATGCCTCTGACAGCACCTTTGAGGATGCCATAATCTGGGTAAGGATAAGCAGAAAGACGCATTTGTACTTGCCCCTCTGGACATTTTGCTACTTGTGCGACTTTACACACCTGCACTTTGCTAATATCTGAGGAAGCAACACGGGCTTTGATTACGAAAGGGGCATTGTTAGGAGCAATTTGAGCGATCGCATCCCCAACACGAACAACTTGCCCAGCATTTCTTAATTCTAGTTTCAGGATAGTACCGCCCTCAGAGGTACGAATTACTGTTTTTTGCAGTTCCATAAAAACTTGTTTAAGTTCTTGTTGAGCGCTGCTAATTTGGTTTTGGATTTCAACTTGACGCCTGATGAGTTCCTCTTTCTCTTTATTCAATTGAGCAATAGTAGACTCACCCTTCGTCAACTCTTGGGAAATACGTTCTTGTGCGATCGCCACATTAGCATCACTGGGATTAAGTGCAGCTTTAGCCCGTTCGAGTCTAGCAGTAGCAGCTTTAAAAGCTTGTTCTTTTTCTTTAATATCGAGAACGGCGATCCCCCCTTCTCCCACATTCTGATATCGCTTCAGTTCCTCTTTAGCTAATTCGACAGAGGCTTCTATTTCTGCTACATCTGCCTTACTTGTGATTTGTCTATCTTGATAATCTCTTTGGTTGCGACTTAAGTCTGCTTTGGCGGATGCGATCGCCTGCCTCATTGCATTAGACTCAGCAGCCATTTGATTTTCTAAGGCTTTTAGTTGTGCATCAATTTGCGCTCGTTGTAACTGATTCTGTTCGATAGTTCCGAGTAGTTGGCTTTTTTTAGTTTGCAATTGGGAGTTGTCGATGAAGGCGATCGTATCTCCCTTTTTCACAACTTGATTTTCTTTCACTTTGATGCTTGTCACCGTTCCCTCAGATGCTGCTTGCACTAACCGGATTTCTCCGGTTGGGCGGACGGTAGCATCAGCTTTTACTATGATGTTGTATTGAAATACACTAGCAAGGCTGAAGGCAGCGCCAACACTTCCAATTAAAAATATTCCTCCCAACCTCGTCCATATACTGACTGAGGGAAGATATTCGTCGTTTTGGACTAGGCGGAGAAAGTCTGGTTGGGGGTCAATGAGCATGAACGCTAAAAAACATTTTGGTTACGTAAATAATCTAGCAAAAAAATCTACTTAGCGTTAGCGTGATAATCAAGATTTAGGTAGATACAAAAAAATAAAAGCTCTCTTCTGTTGCAAGAAGATTTTTGGCAAAAATCTCATAATTTTGGCGTTTTTGCCTTTCAGGGCGAAAGCGGCAGCTTTTACTTTTATTACTGATAAGTCCGTTATCTGTATATAGTTAGTATGTAAATACAAGGTTTCTATACAGCTAAGTCTACATAACAATTAGGCATTTCAGTACGAACATCAAATCTTTATAATCTTTATCTAAAATTTTATCTTTTCTTTATTTATTTACAAAAAAATGGTATAACATCTACAACTTTTTTATAACTACATTTTCATTTATAAAAGATTAAGTGAATTTACGCTATTCCATATTAAAATAATTTATATAAATTCATTTTAGCTTTGTATATAAAAGTTTAGTATAAAGTATTTTTACGTAAAAGCACTTACTTGTAAATGCATAACCCCAGTTGTGAGATTTATTTCTTGCTTGAGTACAACTTGTATAACAAATATACCGAATTTACTAAGTTTGTCTTGGAATACGGTTATTTGCGTGATTCGTCAGTATTAATACTAAATATGTTTAACTTATGTATTTTCGGAAAAAATACATCTTTTAGTTAGCCATATTTATATGAATATGAATATTGGCGCTATCTGCTATTTTTTGATTATTGAAATTTTCTAACTAAATTTGTATAAAGAGTAACCATGTAGTATATTTCTTGAAAATGTGTAATACATATTTCTTAAAAAAATAATTGCTTGACCTATTGAGCAAGAGTCGTATAATACTTTTAGCGGGACAAAAAAGTAATTAAATATACTCTTTAAATGTTTATATTAATTACTTTGAAGTGACGCGATTTTAACCTCAACAATCAAGCGAGAACTAAGATTATGGAAAGCACATTATTCACTACCTTAAGCGTTACCGAAGAAGCTACTTTGTCTGGTGG
>NZ_CAXTNE010000468.1:0-3216 GCF_964245445.1 uncultured Nostoc sp. | reverse complement strand
CCCCCTGCCCCCTGCCTCTTAGGTACTTTACCAAACACCTCTTTAATTGTTTCCAAGGTATTTGCAGTATGAAAATCTCCAACAATTACTAAGACGGCATTATCGGGACTGTAAAAATTGCGGTAATATTTCTGTACCTGCTCAACCTCAAATTTCTCGACATCAGCTTTAGTGCCACCTACAGGCAATCCATAAGCATGATTGGGAAACACCGCCTGCATGACGGCGCGGTTGAGGCGATATTCTGGGCTATTTTCGTAACCCTGCAACTCGGAAATTACTACCCGCTTCTCATTCGCCAGTTGTTCTGGCTCAATCTGGGAATTTTGCATTCTGTCTGCTTCCAGCACTAAGAGCGCTTTCAGCTTGTTTCGTTCAACAGTACCGTAATATGCAGTTTGATCGTAGCTGGTGAAAGCATTGGAATCACTACCTAAAGCACTAAACAAACGGCCAAATTGAATTGGACGGTTTAGAGTACCTTTAAACATCATGTGTTCCAACTGGTGGGCAATGCCATTCACGCCCGGTTCTTCGTTGCGTGAGCCAACCTTATACCACACCTGCACCGTCACTACTGGCGCAGTATGCACTTCCTTTGTCAGCACAGTTAGACCATTCTCCAGCACTGTCTTACGGACATTTTGTGTCAGTGTTGAGGGCATTATTCTTTTTGCTAGCAAGGTTGATTGATATTTTTCTTTGTTAGATATGGCTGCATGTCGGCTATGAGCAGGTTTATTGCTTAACAAAAAAACTGCTACTAGCCATAAGCTTAAAAATAATAATGGCAAGGGATATTTATAAAATCTGGAAAATCCATACATGTATTTAGCAGATTATGTAAATTAAATTACATAGTTATTTTGGAAAGTGACGATAGTTTAATCTGTCCAAAAAATCTGTTGCCTCAGTAACAATACAGAAAAACAATATATTAGCAATAAAGGTAATAAAAAAGCTAAATTATGGGAGTTTTGCTAAAATCCGAATGAATTCCAGAGGTAAGCCATCAGTATCAGCGATGAAAGCCACTTCGTAAATGCGATCGCCTATTTGCTGTTGTGTCGGTTCTAAAAGTACTTTCAACGGTTGTAATTCTTCGGGTTGACTCTCAGTCGCCAGCAATACACGCTCTTGCAAATTTGTCAACCAATTAGGTAAATCTGGTGTAATCTCAGTTAAATCGAACGATAGATGATAATACCCAACATAATGCTCGTCATTAAAGGCATCTGGGGCTGGTTTTGGTTCGGGAATTTGGATCAGTTCAATTCTGCCGCCCAATCCTTCCATCCAGCAAGCTAGGGTGTAGCCTGTAGTAAAGCGTTCCGAAATTGTAAACCCTAAATGTTCGTAGAAAGCGATCGCTCGATGAATATTGGCAGTCCGAATAGAAGCGTGGTGCATAATTAGTCCTTAGTCCTTAGTCATTAGTCATTTGTCCTTTGTTATTCACTAATGACAAATGACTAATGACAAATGACCATTACTCAAACAACCTGAAATAAGGGTAGCGTATAGGGACGCCAGGTTCTTTTTCCAAGTCAAAATTAATTACTTCCCAACAGGGATCATCTGAGGTGTCGGGGCTAAACTCCACGGGTAAGCCGTATAAACGCGCAGCAGTAGCTTCTGGTTGTCCAGAACGCCAAGGTGTGCTGCGTTCCAAGTAGCCACTCATCAATTCCTGATAGCGCCGAGCAATAATTACTCTTGTTGCTCGAAAGCCTTGGGTATAGAGCTTATCTAATGCTTCGTGAATTTCAAAGCGAATACCATCGGGATGAGTATGCTGTCTATACCATTCACTATTCCACCTCCGCCAATGACGCCCCGATTGCAAATGGATTAACTCTCCATTTTTAGGATTAGCTTCAAACGCGCCATGACGCGTACACAAATAGGTATCTGTTAATGTCAGCGCCGGAATAGTCTGGCGACAATGGGGACACTGTATTTCAGGCCCAAACATCGGGTACTGCAAGCCTGGGTTCATCATGAAGTGCGTACAAACATAATTTTGTCTTCACCAGCGCTAGTGTATTGTATTATACACTTTGGCTCCATCACTTTGGGTTACTTGGTCACTGCTGCACAGACACGGAGTTGCGGCAGCAACAATGCTCACTAGTGTTTTCCTCAGTGTAGAGGCTTGACGCTGTGATATCCTAGTTGTGCAACCAGCCTCAAAGGTTGGAGTTTCTCCAGTGTTCCTGGGTACCATATTCATATTCTATCGTGTCTACCGCTTCTTACTGGACATCTCCTGATTTTTCTCAAGCTGCCTTCATCGCAGCCAACGCTGTTGTTATGGGTTCGGTAAATATAGCAGCAGGGGTAAGCATTTGGTATGGAGCAGTGGTTAGGGGAGATGTGGAACGCATTGAAATTGGCGAATGCACAAATATTCAGGATGGTGCAATTTTACATGGCGATCCTGGTTTTCCCACAATTTTAGAAGATCATGTCACTGTAGGACATCGCGCTGTGATACATTCCGCTTACATTGAGCGTGGAAGTTTGATTGGCATAGGCGCAGTAATTTTAGACGGGGTAAGAGTGGGCGCTGGTAGCATTATCGGTGCTGGTGCAGTGGTAACTAAAAATGTACCGCCTTTGTCCCTAGTTGTCGGTATTCCTGGCAAAATATTACGCCAAGTAACAGATGTTGAAGCCGCAGAACTGATTGAACACGCCCAACGTTACCAAAAGTTAGCTTTAGTTCATGCTGGTAAGGGTACTGATATTGGTTTTAGCAAGGCTTAGGAAATGGGGAAGAAGCAGGGGAGCAGGGAGCAGGGAGCAGAGGAGAAGTTGCAGTAAGTTTTTCTCCTCTGCCCCCCGCACCCCGCCCCTCTGCCTAATTTCCAATATCCAATGCCCAATAATTTAATCATTCTTTACATATCTACTTGGAAAAGTTGCCCACTTCAGCTAAAAATAAAAATGAGAGCAGTTGACAAAACTTTAATTTCTACTTAAGAGAGGGGTTCTAGATATGGATATCGATTACCGTATAGCGATCGTTTTAGCACCAGTTGTCATTGCTGCTAGCTGGGCAGTGTTTAATATTGGCGCTGCGGCTTTAAGACAAATTCAAGGCTTTTTGGATAGAGAAGCTTAAATTCGGCTTAATATCATCAATCTTCAATCGGCTGTTTCTCTTCATAGAGGCAGTCGATTTTATTCATAATGATTAATTGAGCATGGTGC
>NZ_CAXTNE010000467.1:0-3219 GCF_964245445.1 uncultured Nostoc sp. | reverse complement strand
AACCAAGCTTTGCGGATTAATCCTAACGATGCCCTAGCCTACTACAATCGGGGCATTTTCCGCGCTGACTTGGGAGATAAAAAGGGGGCAATTACTGATTTGCAGCAAGCCGCAGATATCTTTAAACAACAAGGAAAAATAGAGAACTACCAAAAAGCGCTGGAAATCATCAACCGACTTCAGAAGTAAACACCATTGGTAAAGGTTTCAAGTATATTTATGTATCGTAACGCTGTAATTACCTCATTATGCGAATCATTGCCCGCAGCACGTTACAAAAGTTTTAGGAAGCATATCCTGATGCCGAACAGTCATTAAAGGCTTGGTTTGATGAAGCATCTCGTGCAGAATGGGGTAGTCCGGCAGATATCAAAAGCACTTATCGTAATGCCAGTATTATTGCTAATAACCGTGTTTTTTTTAATATCAAAGGTAATGATTACCGCTTAATTGTTCACGTTCGTTATGATATTGGAATTATTTTTATTCGTTTTATGGGAACACATAAAGAATACGATAACGTAGATGCAACAAGTATTTGAGACAGTAATACTTATGCTTGAAACCCGTCCAATTCGCACCGAAACTGATTATCATGCTGCGCTTGATGAAATTGAAAGATTGTTTGATGCAGAACTAAATACACCAGAGTCTGACCGATTGGAAGTTTTAACTACGCTGGTGGAAGCATACGAGCAAAGGCATTACCCAATCGAAGCACCAGATCCTATCGAAGCTATCTTATATTATCTCGAATCTCGTGGGTTGTCTGTAGATGAATTAGAGCCTGTTATTGGCAGTAAAGCAGAAATTGCCGACATTTTGCATCGCAAGCAGGCGCTAACCTTGGAGATGATTCGAGGATTACATGAACAATTGGGGATTCCGGTACAGATTTTGATTCAACCATACCCTTTGATGCAAAATTCAGCTTGATGGTGCTGGAATTAATTGAAATTTCAGAACTCGAAACTTCAGGTTTAAAAATGAACTCCACCCTTTCTTCTGAGTCGGAAAAGGTGGAGTTAAAAAATTGGAGAGTTAGTAAATTATCCTCACAAATGACAAATGACAAATGACAAATGGCAACTAACTAAATACGCGACTTGACAAATTTCTCTAATCTATCCATTCCCTTTTCAATCGTCGCCATATCTGTGGCGTAGGAAAGGCGAATGTTGTCATCAGCGCCAAAAGCAATTCCAGGAATGACTGCAACTTGATGTTCTTCCAACAAAGCGTCACAAAATTTTAGAGATTTTAGACCTGTTTTGCTGATATCAGGAAACAGATAAAAAGCGCCATCTGGTGAGACGGTACTCAATCCGGGAATGGCGTTGAGTCTGTCTAGCATCACCTGTCGGCGTTTAGCGAAGGCTTGGCGCATTTCTTCGACACAATCTTGAGGACTTTGTAGCGCCGCGATCGCACCATATTGGGCAAAGGTACACACGTTAGATGTACTATGCCCTTGGATGGTACTCGCTGCTTTAATGATTTCCACAGGTCCCGCTAAATAGCCAAGACGCCACCCAGTCATAGAATAAGCTTTCGCAAACCCATTACTAATCAAAGTGCGGTCAAAAATTTCTTTCCCAAGAGAACCGATACTGATATGTTCTGCACCGTCGTAGAGAATCTTTTCGTAAATCTCATCAGAGACGACAAAGATATCTGCATCAACTACTACCTGCGCCAGTGCTTTGATTTCATCTGGCGTGTAAACCATCCCTGTAGGATTAGATGGAGAGTTGAGGATAAATAGCTTTGTCTTCGGCGTGATTGCTTTACGGAGTTGTTCGGGAGTAATTTTATAACCCGTCGTTGCATCTGTGGGCACAATTACCGAGACTCCACCGACCAAAGTCACCATTTCGGGATAACTTAGCCAGTAGGGTGCAGGGATAATTACCTCATCACCTGGATCGATTAGCGCCACGATTAAGTTGTACAGAGAATGCTTACCGCCATTGGTGACGATGACATTCTCGGACTTGTAATTAAGACCGTTATCAATTTTAAGCTTGTGGGCGATCGCTTCCCTTAACTTTGGTTCTCCAGCTGCTGCACCATACTTGGTTTTGCCTTCTTCCAAAGCTTTTACTGCTGCGGCTTTAATATGCGCTGGGGTATCAAAATCTGGTTCTCCAGCGCTAAAACTACAAACATCTATTCCTTCTGCCTTCAGTGCCTTAGCCTTGGCTGCGATCGCTAAGGTTAATGAAGGTGTTACCTGACTTACTCTTGCTGCCAGCTTCATTCTTACTATTTTTGGCAAATCTTTCACTTATCTAAGGATATCCCAGAATCCCTACCAAGATTTGCTTTTCTGAATTTGTTGGGGAGTGGGGAGCAGGGTAGGCAGAAGAGAGTAACTCTTGACTAATGACTAATGACTTTGCGAAGCGGTTTGATCCTTGACTCTTAACCATGTATTATGTATAACTTTACTCTTAGAGTAAACTAGCTGTTTTTATGCAGATTAAGAAACTTTTAATTGCATCTTCTCTGTTAATTAGTAGTCTGTTTACACCTAATGCTGCCATTGCTCAAAATCGCGGTACTCCGGGTAAATTTGATTTTTATGTACTAACACTTTCTTGGTCGCCGGATTATTGTGCGGCAAATGGTAGCCGTGACCAGCAACAGTGCGGTTCTGGAAGGAAACTTGGTTTTGTACTACATGGTTTGTGGCCACAATACCAAGCTGGTTATCCTGCTAATTGTTCCACGCAAAAATTACCGTCGGAAGTAAGGCGGCAATTTCCCAATTTGTATCCTAGTAATAAACTTTACGATCATGAATGGGAAAAACATGGTACTTGTTCGGGGAAAACTCCTGCGGAATACTTGGCATTGAGTAAAAAATTAAAAGATGCGATCGCTATTCCCGCAGCTTATAATCGTCCTGCAAAACCCTTGCGTACCACAATTACAGATTTTAAAAATTCATTTGTGAGTGCGAATAATCAAATTCCTGCTGATGGTGTAGCACCTTTTTGTTCTGGTTCGGGAAGATTTTTGCAAGAAGTCTTCTTTTGTTATTCCAAAAACGGCGAACCTGGTATTTGTAGCGCCGAGATTTTGAAGCGATCGCAAAAAAGTTGTGGTCAGCCAGATTTTCTATTGAGAAACGTTAGATAAGAATGGGGAATGGAAAGAGGCAGAGGGGCAAGGAGCAGAGGGGAAAGAGGTAATTTTTTATTCTCACCCCTGCCC
>NZ_CAXTNE010000466.1:0-3242 GCF_964245445.1 uncultured Nostoc sp. | reverse complement strand
ACCACCTCGACCTGATTTTAAGGCGGCGGCGGCAAAGTTAGGAGTTAGTGAACAAAAGCTAAAAGATGCACTAGGAGTTCCTGCCAATCCTCCTGGCGTTGATCGCCATAATCCACCAAAATAGCCGAACATTATCTATCAGGACTTACACAAAATAATGGAAAAACGTAGACGCAAAGCGGTGAAGCAGCGCGGTCTTCTCCCAAGGGGAGACGCCAAGGGCGATGGGGGTTTCCCCCATGAGCGACTGCTGTTAGCGCAGCGTTAGCGACGTTAGGAGCGTCACCCGGAGGGCTTGCCGCAGGCTACCGCACGCAAAGGTGCATAGACACGTTCGCGTAGCGTCTCGTAGAGAAGTGGCTTCCCGCAGGGTAGGACACAAAGGAATGAGACTTTCAGAGAGTTATTGCGTAAGTCCTAATCTACATTAAGGAAAAAATTAAATTATCCATTAATCGTAGTAGTACTTGATGAGTTCGTAGTAAGCACTTCAGTGCTTAAAATTCCAAGACTAAAGTCCTTACTACAAACCCTATTCCTAAGCTCGACTTTATCCAAAATTAAGAACTCGGTTTTCTTTATCTGGCAAAACCCTGGCTTTTTGGCAAATACTTTTTCCACGTCACAGATTATCGATGAAGCTAAAAAAGTAAAACTGCCGTCCCACAAAGGTTTCAGGTTAGGCGATCGCGTTGCGAAAAAAATGGATAAAGTCGAGCTAAGAGGATGTTTGAAAAGTTGTAGCTGAGAGTATCCAAAACTTTAAATCCTCTTAAATCCTCCGATAAATTAGAGAACTTTGAGAATGACAAAAATAGTGAACACGGCATGAAAAAAGAATATTGTCAAATAAATCGCATTTTGAGTCGAAGAAAGGCACTTGCTCTATTTAGGGCAGCCGGAGCTGCAATAATTGTAGTTGGATGCATACCCAGAAAGTCCAGATCCACACAGGCGCGATCGACTGTAGCCGTTACAGCACCATCTTTAGCCAACTCTAGTACATTGCCTGCGTGTGTCGTGACTCCAGAGCAAACCGAAGGCCCCTATTTCGTGGAGGAAAAGCTTAACCGCTCCGACATCCGTCCCGATCCAACAGACGGTTCGGTGAAAGACGGTGTACCACTCCAACTAACACTACGGGTTTTGCAGATTGGCAATACTGGTTGTACACCACGCGCAGGTGCGATCGTGGATATTTGGCACTGTGATGCGCTAGGCGTTTATTCAGATGTGAAAGATCCAGGTTTTAGTACAGTCGGTAAAAAGTTTCTGCGCGGCTATCAAGTCACGGACGCAAATGGAACCGTCCAGTTCACAACTATTTATCCTGGTTGGTATCAAGGCAGAACCGTCCATATCCACTTTAAGGTTCGCACAGATGCGCCATCAGCACAGAGTTATGAGTTTACGTCGCAGCTATACTTCGATGACTCGATCACAGATCAAGTACACACCCAGACTCCATACGCCAGCAAGGGACAACGCAATTTAAAGAACGCTGGAGACGGAATTTTTCAAGATGGTGGCGAACAAATGTTGCTCAAGCTCAATAAAACAAGCCTTGGCTACGCTGCAACATTTGATATTGGGCTTCAAATGGCTTAATAGCAATTCTCCGTAAACTTGTAATATCACTACTCTAAGCAGAATAAAATCAGGCGAAAGGATTAAAGCGATGCCTTCTCTACGAGACGCTACGCGAACGGCGAGCTTCGCTAACGCCAAACTGATGACACAGCTTAAAATACCCATTACCATAGTCACCATGCAAACTAATCTTGATTCAACAACTATGGAAAGAATGTTTGGTGATTTTTATCAAAATGAATTGCAACTATTGATTCAGCATAATCTGACTTTCCACATCCCGTGAAAAGTCAAGATTATACCTGGGTTAATTCCTATTTGCAGTTATGAGTTCAATTTTGATTGAGAATACAGCCAAAAACCTTTAATCCACAGCTGCTTTAGCTTTGGCCTTTGCCCTTACCTTTCTCTTCATCATAAGGCCGACTATACCTACTGCTATTGAGCCACCAGTAGTCATAGGTTCGGGGATAGTAGAGAATCCAAATCTCTGAAACACGGGTGACGCTTGAGAGCTGCTCAGAAAGGAGTTGAAGTCCCTAGCTGCGTCTGGGTTTTGAGTTTGTTGGAGTACAGCAGAGCCATAAACAATCGGAGAGTAAGCGTTGATAGGCGGAGTGTATACAATTTTGACTTTATTAGGTAATGTTAGAGCGTCTGTGGTGTAAACAATCCCCGCATCTATACTATCATTAGTGTCGCTTGACACTAATGATAGTACATCACGCACATTCGAGCCGAAGACAAGTTTGGGTTGGATTTGCTGCGATATGCCGGAATTAGCAAATAATTCCTGAGCGAATACTCCTGCTGGAACAAACGCAGGATTACCAATAGCCACTTGGCGCACCTGTGGCTGTAATAGGTCTTGAACGCTTGATATGGATATGGTTGAATTTATCGGCGTGATTATAGCCAAGGTGTTGTTTAGTACGTCTTGTCTGGTTTCTGCTATTAATTTGTTTGCAGATTGCAGAGTATCTAACGGTGCTTGGGATACTGAGAAAAAGATATCTACCGGATTTGGATTTGTTCCCGTTAGGATTTGATTAGCAAGAGTACCAGAAGCCCCAAAGTTATTGATAAAGGTGACGTTGGGGTTACTTTGTTGGTAAAGTGCCTCAACCTGGGGTAGGGTGTCGGTCAAGCTGGCAGCAGCATAGATGTAAATCGGACCACTAAGTGTGGCAGCTTGTGCTGGTTTAGCTTGGGTTATACCAAAACCCAAAGCAATGCTAGCGGTTACCAATGCTAATTTGTACCTTTTCATCATGGAGTATTTTTGGTAGAATTAATGTGCAATTTAATACATTATTTGAAATGCCAAATATTGCACCCAGCATTGAAAGTTTGCTTTTCACTCCTGCCATAAAACAGGCTTAAAAGAAGTCGTAGCTGGGAATAAATCTTTGGTATGTCAGTACTTACAAGGTACTTTGGTGTCCAGTAAATTACAACTATATTGAAAGCATCTTTATATAAAAAATACAGTATTCTATGTACTTATACTGCTATACAAAAGCTTGAAATACCATGAAAGTAGGTAAATGCATCTGTACTATAGGGAAATTTTTGTATAAAGTTAGGACTTACACACTGGGGAGCAACGCGATTTGGTGAGGTAGGATCAAAAACCAGCGATCGCTAACAAC
>NZ_CAXTNE010000465.1:0-3246 GCF_964245445.1 uncultured Nostoc sp. | reverse complement strand
GATGCAATCTTTGAAGTTAATAACCTACTACCGTTCTTAATGGTACATCATTGGCACATTCCTTTACTATTACTCGATAGTTTGCGCTCTTTACAAGGTTGGGTGAAGATTGATTTTAACATCATGAAACTCGTATGGCTTGGAGAATGACTTTGCTTGTCATCTTTTGCTTTGCTCCCCAGGTTAACATACCATTCGAGAAAGCAAACTAAAGAGTGTTTATCCCAGATTGCTTGGAGTGCGCTCGGAAATGCTGTATTTTTAATAATGAAGTAAATGTTGCATTTTAGAAGCATGACAGCATGACTATGCTAATTCATCTGATGACACTTGCCAACGACAATTTGTTGGCTTTTATTGGATTCATCTGTGTGGACAACACATTACTTCAAGGGCAAGTTTACTTGCCAGCAGAGAAGCGAGCCAAAAATGAAAAACGTCAAAGATTATTCCCGATTTTAGCAAGTATTCCTGCCAATTCGAGACGGCTTGACAATCATATATGCGAATGGAGGAAAGCATGGAAGCAAAGAAAGGATCGTATCTGCTTGTCTTTTTAAAATTTTCCTATCCACCAGCGAATGATTCCACTATCATGTCACAATTATAATTATGAGAAAGCATATTTTTACAGTGTTCCAAAACTTGGGCACTCTTGTATTACTGGCGATCGCATTTCCCTTAAACTGCATCGTCGTTTTAACATCGCTACTGTGGAGCTTTTTTAAGCAACCATTCAGTAAGTCAATTGTTGTCAACCCCAATTCTAAAAATATCTTGATTGCTGGCGCTAGAATGACTAAAACCCTTCAGCTAGCGCGTTCATTTCATGCTGCTGGGCATCGGGTTATTATAATTGACATTGAGAAATACTGGTTAAGTGGTAACAAATATTCCAACTCTGTTGCAGGCTTTTATACTGTTCCCGATCCAAGCAAAGACTTAGAAGGCTACATTGAAACCCTACACGCGATCGCCAATACAGAAAAGATCGACTTTTTTATCCCGGTAGCCATTTTTTCCGTCATCCACTTTGATCAAGGCAAGTCACCATTACCAGACTGTGTAGAATTTTTCCACTTCGATGGTGATGTCACGAAAATCCTGGATGACAAGTTTGCCTTTTCCGAAACAGCGCGATCGTTCGGTTTATCTGTCCCCAAATCCTTCAAAATTACCGATCCCGAACAAGTCCTCAACTTTGACTTTTCTCAAGAGAAGCGCAAATACATTCTTAAAAGCATCCCCTACGATCAAGTGCGTCGCTTAAATCTCACCAAGTTACCTTGCGATACACCATCAGAAACAGCAGCATTTGTCAAGAGTCTGCCCATCAGTGAGGAGAATCCTTGGATTATGCAGGAATTCATCCCTGGAAAGGAATACTGCACTCACACTACCGCACGAGATGGAGAGTCAAGAATGTACTGCTGCTGTGAGTCATCCGCCTTTCAAGTCAACTACGAAAACGTTGAGCAGCTAGAAATTATGCAATGGGCGAGTCATTTTACCAAAGAACTGGGAAAAACCGGGCAACTTTCCTTTGACTTCATCCAGGCAGAAGACGGAACTGTTTATGCAATTGAGTGTAACCCCCGTACTCACACCGCCATTACTATGTTTTACAATCATCCAGGAGTAGCGGATGCCTATCTTGGTAAAGAGCCTCTAGCTGAATCTTTGCAGCCTCTTCCTGATAGTAAGCCAACCTATTGGCTATACCACGAAGTTTGGCGGCTGAATGAGATTAGATCGTTTAAGCAACTGCAAACCTGGGTAAGAAACATCAGGCGCGGGAAAGAAGCAATTTTTGAGGTGAGTGATCCCTTACCCTTCCTGATGGTACATCACTGGCAGATTCCCTTACTCATTCTCGACAATTTACGAAGACTCAAAGGTTGGATAAGAATAGATTTTAATATGGGTGAGCTTATAGAGTGATACCAATCCGCATTTTAAAGCGTAATATTCGTAAAATGAAAAACTATAGGAATCCGATTTGATTTATGAAAAAATCTAAGTATGTGTAGGGGAGCCAGCCGTGTGGGCGGGTTTCCCGACTTGAGCGGACTGGCGTTGTGTTATCGCCCTTGAGTACGGCACCCAAATCATCGCAAAGAGGAAAAATTCAAAGTCTCTTTCCTAGAAGGAGAGATTTAGAAGAGGTTTTGCAGATACCGTGAAAAGTCAGACTTATTAGGCGACAAGGGAACGAGCAGCGATGCCTGCGGCGGGCTATGCCTACGCAAAACAATGGGCATCATTCACGGTGAATGATGCCTATTTGTTGCTCATTACGCCGTCTGTGTAGAAGCCGCTTTTGAGTCTGCGGTGGATTTTAACCGGGTGATAGTGGCTTTACGAATGCGATCGCTCTTGCGTACTCCACCTGTCATCTCGTATTCCCGACTGTCTTTGCCATACTTCAATGCTACACCACTGACTAAGCGTTCTGAAGTTTCCCGAATGGTCTTTTCAAGGGTTTCTATTTTTACCTTTGCTGAGTCAATGGCAGTTAGCATCATATTATACTCGTCAATCTGGTTGCGGAGTTGCTCGGTTAACTTGGTTAAATGGTTTAAACTGATCGAATCACCAAAGTCAAGGTTAGAATTAATTGATTTAAATCCGATTACTTTCTGTTCAGTTTTTTCTAGCACGGTAGAGCTTTTTTTTTGGCGTGGCATCAATGGATACTTTTTACTAAACTTATCTTTCTAGAGTGCCTCAATGGGACAATGTAGCGGTTCAGTAAAGCTTACGAAAAAAAGTATTTTTTAAACTATATTTACCTCTTTATCCAGTAATTGCACTGAGCTGGAGAATAAATAGTTGAGAACGGGCTTGTCTTGTTAACCAACAGCCTTGTCTTGTTAACGAATGGACTTGTCTTGTTAACGAACGGACTTGTCTTGTGAACCAACAGCCTTGTCTTGTTAACGAATGGAGTTGTCTTGTTAACGAACGGCCTTGTCTTGTTAACCAACGGACTTGTTTTCTGAACTAACGATATAAAACTCATATTTGAAAGCCCCTCTTTGCTTGCCTACGGTGTATGCACAAGTCTTCTAAAGTTGCCCCACAGGCTTTTGATCCCCCCAACCCTCCTTACAAAAGGGGGGCAAAAACTTCTCAAAGTCCTCCAATTTATCGGAGGATTTAGGAGGATCTACAACATTTTGGTTTTGTATAGGGAACTCCAAAAAATAAATTATCCAATTTCTGGACTTCACTAGGACTTTCCCT
>NZ_CAXTNE010000464.1:0-3275 GCF_964245445.1 uncultured Nostoc sp. | reverse complement strand
ACTATGCCTGGATCGTTGCTGGTTTAACATTCCTAGCCTTGCTGGTGGCGGCTGGAATTCGCTCTGCTCCTGGAGTTTTTATAGTGCCTCTCGAACAGGAGTTTGGCTGGAGTAGAGCAACTATATCTTTGGCAATCTCCATTAACTTAGTACTCTACGGACTGATTGGCCCTTTTGCCGCCACAGTTATGGAGCGGATCGGCATTCGCCGGATGATGGTGTTCTCACTTGCTGTGATTGCTCTCGGTGTCGGTTTAACCACTTTGATGTCAGCATCTTGGCAGCTAGTTTTGCTATGGGGTGTAGTTGTCGGTTGTGGTAGTGGAGTTATCGCCCTGGTTTTGGGTGCTATTGTTGTCAATCGCTGGTTTTTGGAAAAGCGGGGTTTAGTTCTGGGCATCTTAACCGCTAGTACAGCCACGGGGCAACTAGTGTTTCTGCCCATGCTGGCTTCAGTAGCCGATCGCTTTGGGTGGCGAACTGCCGCTCTAACTCTGACTGGTGCAGCACTTCTAATTATTCCAGCGATCGCGGTCTTTATGCGCGATCGTCCGGCGGATGTCGGTTTGCGACCCTTTGGCGATAACAGCGAAACTGTGGAAGTGTTACAGCCTAGAGCTAATTCCATCGCCTCCACCCTTAACGCTCTCTGGCTGGGAATGCGTAATCGAGACTTCTGGCTATTATTTGGTAGCTTTTTTATCTGTGGTGCTAGCACAAATGGGTTAATTGGGACTCATCTAATTCCCGCTTGTATTGACCACGGTATCCCTGAAGTCAAGGCTGCTGGTCTTTTGGCAATCATGGGACTATTCGATTTTTTTGGAACTACTATGTCCGGTTGGCTATCTGACCGTTGGAACAATCGCTACTTATTGTGTTGGTATTACGGACTGCGGGGTTTGTCTTTGATTTTCTTACCCTTCAGTTTCGACTTTTCTTTTTATGGACTTTCCATTTTCGCCGTCTTCTATGGACTTGATTGGATTGCCACCGTACCACCGACGGTTCGTCTTGTTGCTAATGTCTTCGGGAAAGAAAATGTCGGCGTGATGTTCGGTTGGATTGTAGCAGGACACCAGCTTGGTGCAGCCACAGCAGCATTCGGAGCCGGAGTGTTGAGAACTTGGACGGGTAGTTATTTACAAGCGTTTATTTTATCAGGCGTTCTCTGTCTAATTGCCGCAGTTTGTGTACTGCAAATTGGTCAAAGTCCCACTAAGGGCAATTCACATTTATCTTCAGTCACGCTCAATTCTTAATCTATGAATATTTTAATTGAATGGCATTAAGAAAAGCTCTAAGCTAGACAGAATAAAGACTACAGGTTTAAAATATGGCAACAACAGCTTTAATTGTCGGTGCAGGTAGTGGACTAAGCGCTTCTTTAGCCCGCCTATTTGCAAAAGAAGGATTTACCGTAGCTTTAGCGGCTCGCCAAATTGAAAAACTCACTCAATTGAGCAGTGAAATTGGCGCAGTTAATTTCACTGCTGATGTCTCAAAGCCAGATGAAGTAGAACAGTTATTTATAGATATTGATAATAAAGTCGGTTCCCCGAATATTGTAGTTTACAATCCCAGTTTCCGGGTGCGGGGGCCACTTGTTGATCTAGACCCTGGTGAGGTGGCAAAAACCCTAGAGGTAACTGCTTATGGAGGCTTTCTCGTCGCCCAAGCTGCTACCAAAAGGTTTTTGCAACTTGGTGGCGGTGCTATCTTCTTTACTGGAGCTTCAGCCAGTATCAAGGGTTATGCTCAGTCTGCTCCCTTTGCAATGGGTAAATTTGCACTGCGCGGTTTGGCTCAGAGTATTGCTAGAGAATTAGCACCGAAAAATATCCATGTAGCGCATTTCGTGATTGATGGTGGAATCCGCTCAACAGGCCGCCAAGATCCAGCAGATAATCCTGATAGTACCCTTGACCCGGATGCGATCGCTCAAACTTATCTCAGCATTTTACGCCAACCCCGCAGTGCTTGGACTTATGAAATAGAACTACGTCCGTGGGTAGAGAACTTTTAGCCAAGACAATTGTTACAAGAATAGTTTTGCAGGTATGAATATTGATTTTGGTGCAACTGCTACTGATTATGCAAAACACCGCGCTGGCTTTCCCAGTTCATTATTTAACAAACTGTCTGAATATGGTATAGGTTTACCAGGGCAGAATATTGTTGACCTTGGTACAGGAACAGGAACATTAGCGCGGGGCTTTGCAGATAGAGGTGCTTATGTAATTGGCATAGATCCATCAGCATCACTTTTAGAACAAGCGAGACTGTTGAGCGAATCAGTGCAACTCAAAGTAGATTATCGAGTCGCAACTGCCGAAAATACCGAGTTACCAGACGCAAGTGCTGATGTAGTTACTGCTGGACAGTGTTGGCATTGGTTTGATCGTCCCCGTGCTGTCCAGGAAATTACTCGGATATTGAAAAGAAATGGCTCGATTGCGATCGCTCATTTTGATTGGATACCTTTAAAAGGTAATGTAGTTGAAGCAACAGAACAACTGATCAAGGCTCATAATCCAGCGTGGAATTTGGACGGCGGGAATGGTATGTATCCCTTGTGGTTACAAGACATTGGCGAAGGAGGATTCCGAGAAATCCGCACATTTTCTTACGATGTCTTTGTGTCTTATACACACGAAGCTTGGCAGGGACGAATTCGTGCTAGTGCAGGCGTGGGAGCAAGTTTGACACCAGAAAAGGTAGAAGTATTTGATCAGGAATTGGCGACATTACTCGAAGCAAAATATCCTACACCAATTCTTCAGGTTCACCATAGAGTTTGGGCTGCGATCGCCAAATCACCGCAAAGATGAAGGTTTCCGATAACAGACAAGGCAAAATATTAAGCCAAGACTAATTAAGGCGATTGTTCGCAGAGAGATTTCTCACCTCACGCGATCGCGCTACCCACAGACGTGCGAAAACGAAAACTAATGTCTTGTTTGCAAGCCACAACAGCTACGCCAGTTTAGTGTTCCATACAATTGATACCTGCTCAGAAAATCAATTTCAGGGGAAATAGGTAAAAACAACTTAAAAAGTTTATTGATAATTTTAAACAAATCCTGCAAGACTATAAATACTTTATAATTATTTTATAAATATTATTTATATATAAATACATTAAAAATCTTGCATACTGAAAAGCTTGATAATTATAGTAATAAAGCTATATAACGGATTAAATTCCATATATTTACTTATACGAAGTTGCCGAAGATAGTATCGTTACATTTCGTTATATTGAACACAACCAG
>NZ_CAXTNE010000463.1:0-3311 GCF_964245445.1 uncultured Nostoc sp. | reverse complement strand
ATCCTTGAGGAAGTTGAGGATGTCAGGGATGTTTTGAGCCGCCGCCTGCTTGAAGCTGCTCAATACATAAGCCGCACTGCGACGAACTTTAAAGTCAACCTTTTCATCCTTAAGAATGTTGGCAACTTTCTGGGCTATTTCCTCCGGTTTCTTAACTACGGTTTTCAAGTCTTTTAGCTCATATGCAGCTAATTTGTCAAAAGCATATCCCTTCACTTCGTCGTAGCTGTCGTCAAGGGATGCTATTATACCGTTAATCTGCCAATCTTGCAGTTTGGGTTTGGGGGTTTCTTTAGCGCTAACCCAAGGTAGACAAAAAAGGAAAGAAAAAATGAAGGCTAAAGCATAAAGGATAAGGCGAGAAGGCTTACTGTGGTGGCGGGGAGTTGTAACCATGTTTGGAGCAAGGTGGCAGATTACACGCGGCTATAAGTATAACAACAACCTTGCAATCCGTAATTCCTGATTGAAAATGCAATTTGGTATCAACAAGTAGTAGGCGATCTGCATTCACAAGTATTAAAGACTCGCTCACGAGTATAAAAGACTCGCCCACGAGTATCAAAGACTCGCCCACGAGTATCAAAGACTCGCCCACGAGTATCAAAGACTCGCTCACGAGTATCAAAGACTCGTCCACGAGTATCAAAGACTCGCTCACGAGTATCAAAGACTCGCCCACGAGTATCAAAGACTCGCTCACGAGTATTAAAGACTCGCTCACGAGTATCAAAGACTCGTCCACGAGTATTAAAGACTCTCGCGCGAGTATCAAAGACTCGTTCACGAGTATTAAAGACTCATTCACCAGTTGACAAAATAAAAAAGGGAAAAGAAAAGGAATTAAATCTCCCTTTAACTTTTCCCCTTTGACTCTTCCGGTATCTTTGGCAAGATTTTCAGCCTATGAACCAGAGTTAGTTTTAGCAGGTTTATTTTTAATAGCCTTAAAACGATCGCCTAACTGTTCGGCAAGACTTTTTAACCCTGGAGTTTTCTTAGCAGCAGTCTTGACGTAATCATAAACTGTCAAACTGCTGCCCATTGCTTCGCTGCCGACTGCCATTAAGGTATCATCTACTTGTTCTGTCAGTTGTCGCAATCCAATCAAAAGTTCGGTAAGCGTTGCTGCTAGTTGATAATCCCGCACAAAATCATCTACATCAAAGCTGGCTGGGAGAATTTCTCGGTTAGACTGGGCCGCAGTCAGGCTGGTATTGACGAAAGCTAGGCTTTTATCGCCCATCTTAAATAACTTGCGTCGTTCTTCCACACTCAGGGTTACGAGAAAAGGCATCTTTGCTTCAATAGTCGCAAAGGCTGCTTTAATTTCTTGGATATCTGCTGGGGAAAGGGAAGCGGTAATGTTTTGGTAAGCCATTGGATATTTACTGTGGTAAATCTGTTTGTTATGATTCCCACTGGTAAATGCGATCGCACAGTCTTAAGGAATGGGGAAATTAACCTCTCTCCTAAAGGGCTACTATGTAGACACAAGTCGAATTACCCCCCTTAGTCCCCCTGATGCATTGGGGGGAAACATGAAATCTAGTTCCCTCCCCAATACATCGGGGAGGGTTAGGGAGGGGTAAAACTTACGCTTAAACCTAGCCGAGAAGCGCGGTAAAATCCAAAATTGATTAGGCATTATGGGCGCGATGGTTTTTTACCAAAGCCATAGCGCAATGTATGCACAATCCAACTCTGAAAGTTGTCAATGTAGCTAAATATCACTGGCACTACTACCAGTGTCAGCAGGGTGGAAGTTGTGAAACCGCCCATAATGGCAATTCCCATTGGTTGCCGAACTTCAGAACCCGCGCCAATCCCTAATGCTAAAGGCAGAGTCCCGGCGATCGTTGCCAAAGAAGTCATTAAAATCGGACGCAGACGTGACACGCCCGATTCTACGAGTGCCTGACGTTGGGTTTTACCTTCCTGCATGTTGATGATTGTATAGTCAACCAAAAGAATCGAGTTTTTGGTGACAATCCCCAACAGCAACACGACACCAATCAAGGCATATATCCCCAATGGTTTTTGGGCAACCATCAACGCTATCAGTGCGCCGCCTAAACAAAAGGGCAACGCTGCCATAATCGACAATGGATGCAGGAAGTTGTTATACAGCAGCACCAGAATTGCATAGATACACATTAATGCCAATCCTAATGCACCGCCAAAGCGTCCGAAAATGTCTCGCATAATTTTGGCACTACCGGAGGATTGCTGTACTACCCCTGGCGGTAAGTTTTGCATCAGAGGTAGTTTGTTGATTGTTTCTACTGCCTCTCCCAAAGAAATCCCTTGCAAATTGGCTTCTACGGCAACTTGACGGGCGCGATCGTAGCGGTTAATGGTAGCAGGGCCACTCCCAAAGCGGATATCTGCAACTGCCACAAGGGGAATCAATCTGCCATTTTGACTGGGTACTTGCAGATTTGTGATCGTGTTAATGTCAGCCCGCGCTTTCGGATCGATTTGCACACGAATCGGGATTTGGCGATCGCTCAAATTAAATTTTGCCAAGTTGGCCTCATTATCGCCGATGGTGGCAAGGGAAGCAGTCCGAGCGATCGCTTGCACTGTCACCCCCAAATCTGCTGCCCGTTGTGGGTTCGGAATCACCAAAATCTCTGGTTTAACCAAACTTGCAGTAGAAGACACTTCTACCAATCCGGCTATGGATCGCATCTGCTTTTCTAGGGTGTCAGCAGCTTGATTTAATGCTTGGGGATTTTCACTTCTCAGGACAATTGATAAACCTTTCCGACTGTCACCTGGTGACTGACTTTGGAAACTAATTCTAGCTCCTGGTATTTGCTCAAAGGAAGGGCGTACTTGTTCCTCAAACTGTTTTTGAGAAATATTTCGTTCTTCTCTAGGTTTGAGATTAATCGCAAGAGTTGCAGAATTGATCTCTTCCGTTGCTAGTACACGTTCAACTACTGGGTTTTGCCGGATGATGTCAGTCGCTTGTGTGACTACCTTGTTAACATCTTCTAATGTGGAACCAGGAGGTAATTCTATAGATACGTTGGAAATTCCAAAATCGCCATCATCAACAAAACCCTTGGGAATCAAGGGAACCAGCGTCAGACTGGCAATGAAGAAAGCTAAGGCGATCGCCATTGTTGTCAATCTATGGCGTAACGCCCACTCTAAGAGTGATCTATAAGGTTGAAAACCCCGACGCTTTTGAGTGATAAGTTTTCTATTTCCGTTATTGCTACCTGGAAGTGTAAATTTGAAATTGAAGAATTTTATTGTTCTCCCTGCTCTCCCTGCTCCCTGCCCCCTGCCCCCTGTTC
>NZ_CAXTNE010000462.1:0-3425 GCF_964245445.1 uncultured Nostoc sp. | reverse complement strand
GAGTCTTTGAACTCCATTAATGAGGCTTTGAACTCCGTTAACGAGTCTTTGAACTCCATTAATGAGGCTTTGAACTCCGTTAATGATTTAACTTTTCACGTCATGTGGAAAAACCAACAAAAGACCTAACTCCCTACCCCCTTCCCTTGTAGGGAAGGGGGAAAAATCAAAGCCTTTCCCCTAGAAGGGGAGAGGTTTGGAGAGAGGTCAGAATATTCATTTGCACATCGCGTACATTTAGCTTTTTAATCCCCAAATACCATGCAAAACCGCAACTCAACAGCGACAAACACACTAGGAAAACCATTTGTCAGTGCAACCACTAACCGCAGACCTTTTCTAGAAATTAAAGACGTTACCAAAGTTTATCCGACAAAGAAAGGCCCCTTCACCGTACTCGACGGCGTTAACCTCAACGTCGAACAAGGCGAGTTTATTTGTGTTATCGGTCACTCTGGCTGTGGCAAATCGACACTATTAAATATGGTATCCGGTTTTAACTTTCCCACCTCCGGGCAAGTGTTACTAGAAGGAGAACCAATCACCCAGCCAGGCCCAGACAGAATGGTTGTCTTCCAAAACTATGCTTTGCTACCCTGGCGGACTGCTTTTGAAAACATCTACTTAGCTGTCAACGCCGTTTATCCCAACAAACCACAAGCTGAAAAAAGAGCGATCGTGCGCGATCATCTAGCAATGGTGGGACTAGCTGATGCAATGGAAAAGAAACCAATGCAAATGTCTGGCGGGATGAGACAACGGGTTTCTATCGCCCGTGCTTTGGCGATTCGTCCGAAAGTTTTAATTTTAGACGAACCTTTTGGGGCGCTGGATGCCATCACCAAAGAAGAATTACAAGAAGAATTGCTCAAAATTTGGGGCGATAACCGTTGTACAGTGCTGATGATTACTCACGACATCGACGAGGCACTATTTTTAGCAGATAAATTGGTAATGATGACCAACGGCCCCCATGCAAAAATTGGCGAAGTTATGGAAATTCCTTTTTCTCGTCCCCGCGATCGCGCCAGGATCATGGAAGATCCACAATACTACCAACTACGTAATTATGCTTTAGACTTCCTTTTTAATCGCTTTGCCCATGATGATGTAGGTTAAACTAATCTTTTCCTAAGTTTTCACTCTAAAAAATGGTTCCTTCCAGACGAGTTTATTTATTGCTGTTTTTGGGTATAGTGATTTCCCCGATCCTATACCTTTTTCTCAGCATTAAAGCAGCGATCGCTATCACTTTGCTATTTGATGCGATCGTTCTCGGATTGATGGTTGTAGATGGTTTGCAGGTACGCCGTTCTCGTGTGCAAATTACCCGTGAATTACCGTCACGATTATCCATTGGGCGGGATAATCCAGTGTTGCTAAAAGTAACATCGCCAAATGCCAACGCCCTAATTGAAATCTGCGATTACTACCCAACAGGGTTTGGCATATCTGCACCCACACTTCACGCTATTATTCCCAGCAATACCACCCAGGAATTGACGTATACTGTCAATCCGACACAGCGCGGCGAGTTTCCTTGGGGAAATATTCAAGTTCGACAGTTGGGAATTTGGGGATTAGCTTGGGATGATTGGCAAATTCCCCAAAGTCTGCGAGTGAAAGTTTATCCTGATTTAGTGGGATTGCGATCGCTCACAATTCGTTTAACATTGCAATCATCAGGATCAATGCGCCAATCTCGCAAAACTGGTATAGGTACAGAGTTTGCCGAACTGCGGAACTATCGCACTGGTGACGATTTACGGTTTATTGATTGGAAAGCTACCGCCCGTCGGGTTGGGGCATATAATAATGCAACGCCACTGGTGAGAGTTCTAGAACCCGAACAGGAACAAACTTTATTAATCTTGCTCGATCGCGGAAGGTTGATGACAGCAAAAGTGCAGAATTTGCAGAGATTTGACTGGGGTTTGAATGCAACTTTATCCTTAGCATTGGCGGGATTACATCGAGGCGATCGCGTCGGTGTTGGTGTATTTGACCGCCAGATGCATACGTGGATTCCCCCAGAACGCGGTCAACATCATTTAAATCAGTTAATCGATCGCCTAACTCCAATTCAACCAGTATTATTTGAATCTGATTATTTGGGGGCAGTGACAAATGTTGTGCAGCGTCAAACTCGCAGGGCGCTAGTAGTAGTGATTACCGACTTAATTGATGTCACCGCTTCTACAGAACTCCTGGCTGCACTTTCCAAACTAGCACCCCGCTATCTGCCCTTTTGTGTGACTCTGCGAGATCCGCAAGTTGATCGTTTAGCACACACTTTCACAGATGATGTTACAGATGCTTATGCCCGTGCAGTGGCACTCGATTTATTAATGCAACGACAAGTAGCTTATGCTCAATTGAAACAAAAAGGTGTATTAGTACTAGATGCACCAGCAAATCAAATTGCCGATCAGGTAGTTGAGCGATATCTGCAACTCAAAGCGCGGAATCAACTTTAGCGAATTGCATTGATTCATCAAATGCGAGGTGCTATTTTCAGCACCTCGTAACCCGTGATCCTTAGTAATGGCACGTTAACCACGATTAAATAGTAACCGAAAAATTGTTTTCGGTTAGTGTCACACCAGGAGATAGTTGGGCAAATTTTACCTGAGTAAACCCAGACGCACTGCCATCTTGGTCAAAGAACAGTCCACCTGTAACATTGTCATAGATGAATCGTTGAGCGATCGTGGTTGCAGATGTTCCAAGGGTAAACTGACTAGCTGAGACTATAGGTGTTGCTAACCCGCCACCAAAGTTAATAGCCGATACCTGAATCAATTCATTAGTCGCGTTGAAGTCATAAAGATTAGCAATGCCTTGATTGTAAATTTGGAATTGAAATGTATCAGTTCCATCTCCTCCATAGAAGTTACCATTACTAACCAAGAGGATGTCATTGCCATTGCCACCATAAACGGTATTATTACCTAAATACCCACCTGAGAGGAAGTCGTTACCTGCACCGCCAATAATCGTATCATTGCCACCATCGCCCCCAGATATTATATCGTTGCCATTGCTCCCCACAATGTTGTCATTGTACTTTGTACCTGTAATATTTAATCCTTCGATATTGTTGTAACTAACTCGATTATTAGCCGCCGTAATTGAGCCAATGTTAGTAGTAGCATTGAATGTCGAAGTGATTCGTCCGGTAGCATTGTTGTAATAGGCAGACAAGAAATCATCACCTTTACCCCCATCTACTGTTTGAGTCACTAAAGAAGATGGGGTAGTAGATGAAGGCTGTACAGCAAAAGAGTCATTACCATTGCCCCCAAAGAGCAGATTATCGCCTTCTGAATAAACAACATCCAAGGAATCGTCACCAACGCCACCGTTAAGAGTGTTATCGCCTGTTGAACCCCTAGCACTCAATGTATCGTTACCTGCACCTCCGT
>NZ_CAXTNE010000461.1:0-3448 GCF_964245445.1 uncultured Nostoc sp. | reverse complement strand
GTTGTTAGCGATCGCTGGTTTTTGATCCTACCTCACCAAATCGCGTTGCTCCCTTACGGATATCAGATTATTATGTGAGGTTGACACGACAGTATCGTAAACCAGTTACACAGGTAGTAATTTTCTTGCAGCAGACTAGCGATTAACTTGCGTTCACTGAAGAATATACTGGTGAACAAACAACTCATCGCTATCGGGTAATTCGTTTGTGGGAACAGGATTCAGCACTCTTTCTCGATAATCCGGCGCTGCTACCCCTTGCACCACTAACTCGAACTGATTCACCTGCTGCTTTATTATCCCAGGTTGCTCAAAATGTCGCTAAAATTTCAAATAGAGATGAAAGACAAAATATTGCTGGGTGTACAGAAATATTTGCAGGTTTACGCTTTGAAAAAGACTTGATTCGTCAATTTTTACGGGAGGATATTATGCAGGAATCTGTTATCTATCAGGATATTTTACAGAAAGGTAATAAACAAGGTGAAGAACGTTTGATTCTTCGCCAATTAAATAGACGTTTTGGTGAGATTGATTCATCAAATATTGAAAGAGTTAGAGTCTTGTCTGTTGAACAATTGGAAACTCTAGGAGAAGCATTATTAGATTTTTCCTCAGTTGACGATTTAATAGTTTGGTTAGATCAACAACCAAATAATTACTAATTCATGGTGGTACTCGATGGCTTGCTAACGTAATTCGTAATTAGAAATTAAATTATGAATTACTTTGGCAGCCTCTGCTCTACATGAACATTAACTAACTCTCATCTGCTCACACTTCATTAATGATTAGTTGATAAACACAAAAAAGCCGGAGGAGTATCGGACGCAACCCTCGGCTTTCATGAATCAAAGAATATATGACTATGATGGCGTAGTACATTTAATGTTTCTTGACTATTAGAGATAGGTCTTACTCTTTCAAAAGAAGAAGTTTTATTTTATCAAAAGATAGAACAGAACTCTGATAGTAGAAATTGTGGATAAAATACAGAGTTTTTTCAAAAGTAATAAAAGGATTACCGCTAAAAGAAAGCAACGGACTCCAACCAAAGCCACATCCAGCGATTGCAGCATTGGATGCTTATCTTCAATTGCTGGAATTCTAAGCAGGCACTATTATGAAAGCACTTTCAGTCAAACAGCCTTGGGCATGGGCAATTATTTATGCTCTCAAAAATGTTGAAAATCGTGGTTGGCCTATCAATTATCGCGGCGACATTCTGATTCACGCCGCCAAAACCTGTACCAAGAAAGAGTACCAGCTAGCGAGAGAATTTTGCCAAGGGATGGGGGTAGTAATCCCAGAGTTAATCTCTCTACGTCTCGAATTTGCCGCAAAAAATTGGGCAGGCTTCATACTCCACAAATTAATCGTGAAGCCAAACGACTATCCAAAAAAGCCTGCCCAATTTTTCAGGACTAGGCTCCGTGTGGGCCAAGTTATTGGCATTGTCACAATAGTTGATTGCAAGTTTTCACAAGTTGCGTCTGGCTGGGGAATGCCTGGGCAATACCACTGGAAGTTGGAGAATCCACGCGAGATCACACCAATTCCTTACATTGGGCGGTTGGGGATTTTTGAAGTACCCGATGATTTGGTCATGGAGGTGGCTGCTTGACTAAAACAGTCCCCATGATTCGCACACTACAATACCTTGGGGCAACCAGGGAAGATATCATTGCCTTTATCAAAAAAGCGAAATCCAAAAAGACATCACCAAAATCAGATGTCTGCAAAAATTTTGATAACACAAAATTAAAACCAGTTCTTCCAGATGATGCCTTGATCGCTGTAGTACTTTTCGCTGGTGGCGGCGGGATTGAAGCGGGGATGGTTGAGGCCGGGATTCGCCCAGTCATCGCGGTGGAACATGACCTAAGCAAACCAGAACTGAGTAGAGCGATGCCTGCGGCAACGTCAAGGACGAACGCCAAAACCCATCACCACAACTTTAGTGAGTATGGCTGTAGAATAATCCAGCTAACAGTTCAAGAAGTAGCACAGTCAGGATTTCTAGGTTTTCCACGAAGACCTGACTATCTCCATGCTTCCCTAGTATGCGCCAACTTCAGCCAAGCCCACACAGCTAAAGCGGGTATTGCGCTTGAAACGGCTGATGATTTGACGGCTGCGATCGCAGTTGCAGAAGCGATCCGACAGTTACAGGCACGGGTGTTTACGCTCGAAAATGTTCCACGCTATCAGAACAGTCAGAGTTTTGCCATCATCCTGGATGCTCTAGAATCCCTTGGTTATCACGTTACTTACAGCGTGGTAAATATGGCCGATTTTGGGCTACCCCAGGCGCGGCGGCGGTTAGTCTTGATTGCAAGCAAGGGTTTTCATGTTGCCTTACCTTTGGGAGCTACACCTTGTGGTTGGTACGAGGCGATCGCTCATCTAATCCCCACCATGACCGATTCCCAACTACTCCCCAAACAACGGCAAGCGGTAGAACAATTTCTGACGGCTAACGAACCAACACCACTGCTACTAGAGAGAGTTGGAGGACGCAACGGACTGAAGTACAAGCCTGGGCATCTACCTTGCAACACCATTCTGCGATCCCATTTCACAGATCAAAAAGGTTGCAACCGTAGTAAGTTCGCTGATATCTGGTTGCCTGATGGTACTGTCAAGTCTTTGTCTATCCAAGGTGTAGCCATTTTACAAGGTTTTCCGTCCTGGTATGAGTTCCCAAAAGAGACTGCTACGGCGGGGTCAATCATTGGGTATTCTGTGCCTCCCAGTTTTGCAACTCAGTTATTCATGTCGGCACAAAGTATAGCTATGTAGGCAATAACTAAGGCTCTATTCCTTGATCAATCCAAGCATCAATTGGCGTTTTTACCTCTAATTCAGTCACGGCAGACCATTCTTTTTCGTTGATAGTTGTTTTAAATACCGCTCTTTTACCGTGACCAACTTTTTCCATTGAGTGTCCGCGATACAAATTTTTCGGCTTAATCATTTTTCTTAATCATCTTTATAGAATATTATAAACAGTTTTATTGGTAGTACTAACTATCGCTTGGGCTGGTGCTTTTAGTTCAGTCGCAGTAAAAAATCAATTACTTCCATTTTTTAGTCAGTTACACACTGTGCTAATTTTGAGACTTACCTTAATTTTTGGTTTAGGTTTAGGGATATTAGCCCGTCTGAGCAATCTCTAAAAATTATCTTTAACTTTCGGTTACACGACCCAATAGCCATACAACTTTCTGGCAAAATGCCTCTGATTCGCTGATAAGTTCCTGTATTTTGAGATATCCGTTCTTTGTGGAGAGCCGAATGATTCCTATAGATATGCAACGACTCATCAAAAAAACCTCTAATCCAGTTCGCAAGAAAATAGAATCAACCCCAACACCGATTAAACCCATTGACATGCCTGAAAGTCAAAATATTCCTGAACGAGTGATTGAACCAAATCCACCTGTGT
>NZ_CAXTNE010000460.1:0-3453 GCF_964245445.1 uncultured Nostoc sp. | reverse complement strand
TGTTCCCGCAGTTCTTTATTGATATTTAGTAAATCCAATTCACCTGGAAGTACAGAAGGAAGCTTAATAATTTCCATATTGCTGATAAAAGTAATAACCCACTAAATATTAATAATTATTCTATTCCCCATTCCCTATTCCCTATTCCCAAGATTCCACAATTGAGAATCAAATTTTTCCAAGAGGAGAGAAGAGTTACTTGCAGGAACAATAACCAACAATGCCCGCATAGCGCGAGTCATAGCAACAAATAGAGTCCGGCGATCGCGTGCTAACATTTCTGTAATTTCATCCTCTGGTGTACCTTTGGGAATTGTTGGATAGGTTGCATCCAAAAATCCTGCGATCGCTACAATCGGAAATTCTAACCCCTTCGCAGCTTTGAGCGTAATAACTTTAACACCTTGTTTATTTAAGTCCAAGTCTTTGCTAGACATGAAATGCGCTTCTAAACCTAAGTATGAAAGTTGACCAGCTATTTTTGTACCAGCACTTTCTGTCGGCACAATTACGGCACAAGCGTTAATACCCAACCGAAATTCACGGGCAGCACTTTTGCAAAATCGTACCAGTAATTCTGCTTCATCCCCTGGATTATTTACGGCACGGACAGCCGGTGGTGGGCCATTGTGGATATAGTCTCTAGTTGGGGAACGGGAAATTTCTCCGATTCCCCATTCCCCATTCTCCATTCCCAATTCCCAATTCCCCATTCCCTCATCATCTAAAATCGAACTTGCCAAGTAAGATATTGCAGCTTCGTTAATTTCGCGGGTGGTGCGGTGATTAACGCGCAGTACTCCTGTGCGTCCAACAAATTTCAAGTCTTGGCTAACGTCACTCCATCGAAAGCTACTACCATATATGGATTGATTGGCATCGGCGGTAATGAACAGGCGGTTAGGGTGACGGCAGACTTGAGTTAAAATACGTAAAGTATTGGGGTCTAAATCTTGGGCTTCGTCAATTACCACTGCATCATAAATCGGCGGGTTATCCATCTCCCGTAATGTTTCTAAGGCACGGGTACGGACTTGCTGCCAAGTTTCGAGTTCTTGTTTTTCTAGCAGCTGGTAAAATTGTTGACGCAAGTGCCAGATTGCTTGACGTTGCGTTTTGTTAAGGGAAATTGCCCTACCGCTTCGTGACGTTGCTTGATAAGTTTCGAGAGTTTTGATTTCGCGTGCTTCAATAACTGTACCAATTTCATCAATGAGATAATCAATACTCAGACGTTTTAACGTTTGTTCTTGCGCTTGACGTTGTAGTAGGTTGCCTTCTAGAGAATCAATTGCGTAGATTAGCGCCTGCTTGATGGTTTTTCGCAGGACATCACCAGAAGCAATATTGGGTTTTCCGGTACTTTGGGAAATCACTGACGCAATTATTGCATCGGCAGTTTTGACATTAACATACTGTATGTCTTCGCCTAGCAGACTTGCTAAAAGTTGTTGAGAAAACGCAACCAGTGCATTTGTATAGGTTGTAAATAGGATTTTAGGTTTTTCGATTCCGTTGGCTTGGAGTGTTTCTACCAACGCACGAACACGGTAAAGTGCAACAGTACTTTTTCCCGTACCGGGGCCACCTTTTAGCAGTGTAGGGCCAGAAGCGTTGATTGCCCAACTGACGAACTTTTCTTGTTCAGGATTGAGTTTGAGTAAAAATCCCAGCAACTCACCTTCAGTGAAGTGCAATAAATCATCAGTGCTACCCGTAACAAAGCTGGGTTGGTTCAGAACTTGGTCAAAATTGGGTTCAGCGATACAATCAAAAATGCGATCGCACCACTTACCTGGTAAGTTGACTGCCATTAAATCATCTAATGTCCGACACGCGGTTAATGTTGCCCAATATTCTTCTGGTAGTCGCAACCTATGAAGCAAATCTTCGGTAATTTCCACGGGTAGCGGGCTTTCTGTGTTCGATGTATCAGGTAAAACCAAGTTTGGGGTATAAGTTGGTTTTACAGCCAGCAATGCTTCTACATCTGGCAGAGTGCTGATATCGATATCAGTTGTTTCAGCAACTAGCTTATCGCCTTTGTATACATCTTTACGGGCATCTACACCCAGCAACGCTACCCATTTATCACTAAAAGTATAAATTATGCGATAGTCGCCTGAACGCAAGCGATAGACATCACCCTTATAGCCATGTAATTTCTTCTTTAAATTACCGTGAGGTTTGGGATCATCCCGCAATACTTCGATTTTCTCCAATATTTGCACTACGTACTCTTTAGGGATAACCAAGAGTTGATTAGTGAAGGTAGGTTTGTGGATAATCTCGAAGCTCATGATATATCAGTATTTATGCTTACAAAAATTTGGTGCATTTAAGCACTATTAAAAATTATACTCAATCTGAATGGAGAATGGGTAATTGGGAATGGTATTAAGAACGCTTTGATTTGCTTTCTGTAAGTGATTAAAATGCCAATAAGTTAAATTATATTCATTTTTTTACTGTAATATTTAGTTGATAATTATAGTAATTTTCTATGATTAAACTTTGATTTATTAAACATAAAGCTGTAAACTTATACTGACTCAAATTTGGGTGTAATTAGTGTCTTTTGACAACGTTTGTAAAATATTAGCAGAGAAATATCCAAGCGATTTTGCGGGTTGGCTGCTACCTCATGAACCACGACAAATCAAAGTATTAAAGACTGAATTAAGCATCGAACCAATTCGAGCAGATTCTGTTACGTTTTTACAAACAGAGAATCGTATTTTACATTTGGAATTTCAAACAGGAGCAAAATCTGATACTCCCATTCCCTTGCGAATGTTGGATTATTTTGTTAGGTTAGTGCGAAAATATGATGTTCCAATAACGCAAGTAGTGATTTTCTTGCAAGAGACACGTAATGACATCGCTTTTACTGAAGAATATGTAAATGAGATGACACATCACCGCTATCGTGTTGTCAGAATGTGGGAACAAGATTCGGCGTTCTTTCTAGATAATCCTGCATTATTACCGTTAGCACCTTTAACACAGACAGATTCACCCCAAAGGTTATTATTACAGGTTGCTCAAAGTGTTGCTAGAATCTTAGATAGGGAAACTCGGCAGAATATTGCAGCTTACACAGAAATATTAGCAGGTTTGAAGTTTGAGAAGGATTTAATTCAGCAATTTTTAGGAGAGGAAATTATGCAAGAATCTGTAATTTATCAGGATATTTTACAGAAAGGAGATAAGCAAGGTGAAGAACGTACAATTATACGCCAGCTTAATAGACGGTTTGGCGAAATAGATTCATCATTGATTGATAGAATTAGAGTGCTATCTGTTGAAAAGCTAGATGATTTAGCAGAAGGATTACTAGACTTTTCAGAAGTATCTGATTTAGTAGCTTGGTTAGACGAACAAGAAAGAAATTAATTTCAGGTGTTGATAAACTATAAAGTGATAAAGTCGGAGTTTTTAACTCAGGCTTTT
>NZ_CAXTNE010000459.1:0-3509 GCF_964245445.1 uncultured Nostoc sp. | reverse complement strand
GTGGGGAATGGGGAGTGGGAGTATGGAGCAGGGGAAGTAGGCGGAGCAGGGGGAGCAGGGGGAGCAGAAGGAGGTAGGGGGAGAATAATAATGTCCAATGCCTAGTTAAGAACTCAGCGCTGAAAAATACTTGACTTTAAAGCACTTATCGCGTAGATTAAAAAAACCCATTCGGTCGGTAATATTTTATTTACAGCAATTTCCAATTCAATAAGTTACGCTACTTTCCACTCCCCATTCTCCGTAGCCCATTCATCTAAAAATCGCTGTAATGTCTAAAGGCGAAGAAACAAAAAGCAGAATTCTCCACCAAGCAGCCGAACTGTTTAACCAACAGGGATATGCAGGCTCATCAATGTCAGACATCATGCGTGTTACTGGATTGCAAAAAGGAGGAATTTACAATCACTTCCAAAGCAAAGATGATCTCGCGCTACAGGCTTTTGACTTTGCGATCGCTCGCATCCACCAGCATACTAGATTTGCATTACGAAGCAAACGCCAGGCTGTAGAACGCCTACAAGCAATCATTGGCGTATTTAGTAGCTTCACAGAAAATCCACCTATCAAGGGAGGATGTCCACTGCTGAATACTGCTGTGGAGAGTGATGATGCTCATCCGGCGTTGCGGGAACGCACTCAACAGGCGATGAACTCTTGGCTGCATCTGATTCGTCGAATTGTTGAAACGGGAATTAAAAAGGGTGAAATTCGCCCTGAAGTTAGTGCTGATGAAATCGCTACTATCATAATTGCAACATTAGAAGGAGCAGTAATGATGAGCAAGCTTTATGGAGATTCAATTCACATGCACAGGGTCATTAATCACTTGAATCAATATTTAGAGAATCACCTGAGAATGTATGGCAAAAATCAAGGAATAGAAAGTAATGCTACTAAATAATAACTTACACAGACCATTAGAAATAGTATTAAAAATTCCTGTAAAAACATACGACATTGATTTTATGGGAATCGTGAGTAATATTGTGTATATCAGATGGTTAGAGGATTTACGTTTAAAGTTTTTAGATGAACACTGGCAACTCAATCAACAAATTGAGCAAGGATATGCGCCTGTTTTAGCTGGAACGGAAATTGAATATAAACGTCCGATAAAGATTATTGATCAAGTAACTGGACGTTTATGGCTGAGTAATTTAGGACGCTTGAAGTGGACTGTACAAGCTGAAATTTTATCTAACAATGAGTTAGCAGCAGTAGCTACCCAGAAGGGCGCTTTTGTCAGTTTACAAAATAGTCGTCCTATTCCCATTCCAGAGGAATTACAAAAGAAATATTTCGAGCATCAAAAAGAGAATTTGAAAGACTATTTATAAAGTAATACACTTGAGTTAAGACTTGATCCTCCCTAACCCTCCTTAAAAAGGAGGAAACTGAGCAAGCCTTTTTAAGGTGATACAATAAAATTCTAGTTTGTAGTGAGCGATGAATCGCTCATAGCAAGCTTTATCAGGACTAAAGTCCTTACCCAACGGGAAAGTTAGTTGCTCATGGGGGAAACCTCCTTGGCGCTAGCCTCTCCCTTTGGGAGAAGACCGCGCTAACTCACTACAAACTTTAATTTGTTTACGCCTAGCTACTAAAACAATGAGAGCCTATTTTAAAATACACTAATTTACTTAGCACTAGTCAATATATTTTCGATATCTGCTAGCTGCACCACTCCTGAAAAAGTTGGACTATTAATTACAAAAAAAGGTGTGCCAGAAACAGCCAATTTATCAGCTAGTTGAATATCTTTTGTAATTGCGGGATTAGCAAGAGTAAGGTCGCTTTTAAATTTACCCAAATCTAGATTGAGTTTTTTAGCAATATCTAAATATAACGTTTGACCTAATTGCTTTTGATTAGTAAATAGCGCATCATGATATTCCCAGAATTTGCCTTGCTGATATGCCGCCCAAGCTGCTGTTGCAGATGGCAATGCTTCAGCATGAATTGAAATTAACGGTAAATTCTTGTAAACTAATCTTATCTTATCTGGATATTTTCCTAACAATTCTTTCAATGTTTTATGCGCCTCAGCACAGTAGGGACATTGAAAATCTGAAAATTCTATTAGCAAAGTTTTTGATTTAGTTGAACCGATGGTGGGAGACTCACCAATCACGGTTTGAGGATTTGTCTTTAAATCCTGTAAAAATCCTTGCTGTTCTTGCTTGACTTTCTGTTGTTGTTGCTGTTGATAGGCTTGAACAGATTCAATAATTGCCTCTGGATGTTCGCGGATAATTTGTAATACTTGCTGTTCCAACTGCGGATCAATGCGGCTAGCAGCTTGTGCAGGAAATGACCAGGTAACAGCCAAAAGTAGCAGACCTATTGCTGTCCAACTACGGAGATACTGAAATAAAGCAGTAAACCAATCAAAGAATGTACGCATACAAAAACTCATAAATATTTTTTGTTCTAGCTATAGACGCGCATTCGCTTCTACTTAGGAATAATCTTATGTCCGCTTTATTACTTATTAAACCTCAAGAACCCCACCCCGCCTCCGGAGAGAGGCTAGGGATTAGCGTATAAATAATTACGCAGACTTGATATAAGCTTCATTTTAAAAAGAGCCAGCAATCATCCCACCAAGTAAAATAAAACCAATCCAGACGTTTTGCCGGAACATTTCACCATAAACAGGATTAGGTAAGTCTCGCTGTCTTAATCGCAGAGACTGCCAAACCCATCCAATGGTAGCAACTGCAAGGCTAATCCAGAAGGCTAGGTGCAGATGTATGAGTACACCTAACCAAGCCAATAACAAGATTGTGCCAGCAAAGAAAATTGCAATAGCTACAGGGGCATAATTCCCAAAAAATAGGGCGCTAGAATTAATACCAATGCGGCGATCGTCTTCCTTGTCGCTCATAGCATAAACTGTATCAAATCCCAATGTCCATAGTACAGTCGCGCCCCAAAGTAACCAAGTTGGTTGGGAGATGGTTTGTGTGACTGCACTCCAGCTAATCAACACCCCGAAACCCCAAGCAATTGAAAGCACCAGTTGCGGTACAGGAAACACCCGCTTTGCACCTGGATAAAGCACAATTATCGGCACTGCTGCTACGCATAACCAGAAACTCAGGGGGTTAAGATAAAATGCCAGGATAGCTGCACATGCTAAGGAGACGATCGCAACTACAATCCCAACTTTCACAGATAAGGCGCGAGAAGCGAGAGGGCGATCGCGTGTTCTCTCTACTTCTGGATCAATATCCCGATCCCACAAATCATTGACTACACATCCGGCGGCACTCGTAGCCAGAGTGCCTAATATAATCACACCAACCAGAGGTAAAGGCGGTTTCCCAGAAGCTGCCAAAAACACAGCCCAAAGGGCAGGAATCATTAAAATTAACCGTCCTTCTGGTTTATGCCAGCGCAAAAGCCGGACAATTACAAGCCAAACTGGTTGCTGGGGGCGTTCTGGCGTCCTTAACATAGAAATCAACAAATAACTTTAGATAGATGAATTCACACATCTTTAC
>NZ_CAXTNE010000458.1:0-3517 GCF_964245445.1 uncultured Nostoc sp. | reverse complement strand
CATTTGCTTGTTGAGCGTACGCATTTGCTTGTTGAGCGTACGCATTTGCTTGTTGCGTTCATCCCGAAACAAGAGACAGATCCGAATCAATAGACCTCTTGCAAAAGTCGCTCAGGAAGATTTTATTTTGGAGAGAAAAAGCTCGTAATTGTAGAGAGCAGCAATCAGATTAAACCGCAAACTAAATCTTTTTCGGCGATTTCTATAAGTAAGGGACGAAATCTTAGGAATTCTGACAACGACTCTGATGGCTTGTCCTCAATTTTAGTTTGGGGATGGTACAAACCACCCCCATTTTTTATCAAAAAAGTAAAGGTTCAAAACCTCGCCCGCAAGTGGCGCGAAATAGTCCTTGTATCTGAAGGTAGGTAAAAACCTCACCCCTTGTGGGTGGCTTGATTTAATACTTGCGACTTCCGACTTCCGACTTCCGACTTCCGACTTCATTTTTTATCTTTCCACTTCATCCACTGCCTTGGGAACTCCCGCAGTTAACACCTCATGTCCATTAGATGTAACTAACACGTCATCCTCAATCCGAATACCAATGCCAATCCATCGAGGATCAGTCTCTGGTTGATCTTCTGCTAGTTTGGTGTCAGGCACAATATATAATCCCGGTTCCACTGTCAAAATTTGGCCTGGTTGTAAAATCTGCGGTTTGTCTTCACCGTGCTGGTAAACGCCCACATCATGAACATCTAACCCTAACCAATGACTGGTGCGATGCATATAATATGGTTTATATTTCTCTTCTTCAATTAACTTATCAATTTCACCTTTGAGGATGCCAAGTTCAACTAAACCTTCCGTGAGAACGCGCACTGCTGTATCATGAACTAATTTGAAGGGATTACCTGGTTGCACTTGAGCGATCGCTTGTTTTTGCGCCTCCAATACAATCTCATACAGCGTCTTTTGTTCTGGCGTAAATTTACCCCCAACAGGAAATGTCCGCGTAATATCCGAGTTGTAATAACCGTAAGCACAACCGGCATCAATTAGCAGTAATTCTCCATCCTGCATTTGACGATTATTTTCAATGTAATGCAGTACGCAAGCATTCACACCGGAAGCCACAATCGAAGGATAAGCTGGCCCCATTCCACCCCGGACTCGAAAGATCCGTTCCATCTCCGCCTGTATTTCATACTCATAACGTCCGGGTGCGGCGATTTCTTGAGCATAATTGTGTGCAACAGTAGCGATCGCAACTGCTTGACGCATCAATTCCAACTCAGCTTCACTTTTGATTAGTCTCATGCTGTTGAGAACAGGGCCAGTATCTTCAATGGCGATCGGCCCAGTACCGCGTTTAGGATAAGTCCGCAGTAACCTTTGGTAATGTCCGAGGATTTGGTCATTGAAGGTGCGATCGCGTCCTAAGTGATAGTAAATCCGGCTGGCTTTTTCCAAATACTGCGGCAACTTTTCATCTAACTCGCTAATGGGGTAAGCTTCATCAGCACCATAAATTTCCTTGGCTGCATCTACCCCAGAAAGATAACCAGTCCATACTTCCTTTTCGCGATCCTTTGGTTGGACAAACAGCACAAACCGATGTTCTGAATGATGCGGCGCTAACACTGCTACTGCCTGCGGTTCATTAAAACCAGTCAAGTAGAAAAAATCACTGTCTTGGCGATAAACATACTCGACATCGTTGTGCATCACTGCCATTGGCGCACTGCGAAAAATGGCTGTGCCATCACCAATTTTTGCCATTAACTGCTCACGACGCTGCCGATATTCTGCTTGCATAGCTGATGTATGTATTAAAGTATTGTGTTATTTTACACTTTCGACAACTAGAGGAAGCACAGTTGATGCATCTTAATAGTTGCTTATCTAAGTTATTCTAACCAATATTTGTTTCAACTCAAGTCATAAATCATTCGAGAATAATCAATTATCTCGAAAGGCTCAGATCCCCGACTTCTTTAAAAAGTCGGGGATCTTGTTGTTATCGAATAATTTAGAATATTCCTGAAATAAAATAATTTTTAAACGTTTATCCTATATAAATTCTGGTATTTCATAAATCTAACAACACACAGTATAAAAAATATGTCCACTCAACCTACAACAAAAAAAGTGATTGCTTACGTGACCAACAAAGATGAATTAATGGTGTTTACACATACTGATTTTCCTGAAGCTGGCGTGCAAGTACCTGCTGGTACAGTCGAAGAAAGTGAGGAGCCACCTGAAGCTGTGCTGCGAGAAATTTATGAAGAATCTGGTATTAAGGGAGTTCGTATTATTGAGTTATTGGGTATTTATCAATACAACATGGCTCCCTATCGTGATGAAATTCAAGAACGTTATGTTTACCATCTCGAATTAACTCAGCGTACACCATCTACTTGGCGGCATTGGGAAATACATCCAAGTACTAGCAAAAACCCTATAGCCTTTGATTTTTATTGGGTTAGATTGGATGGCTCAGATTTAGGTCTAGCTGGTGGTCAAGGTTATTTTTTATCTAAGCTTGTTCACAAGACAAAAAATAGTGGAGATTCAGCCAATACTTGAGAAAGTGCCTAGAAAATCAAGGCAATATTATACAAATTAATTAGGACTAATGTAGCGATCACTTCTCTTTTAGCGTATTTGGGACTTTATAAACAAAAATACAGCTAGTGTGGATATTTTTTAGATGACTGATTAACTGTTAAAGGTAAAAGTATATTTTTATACAATATTTAAAACCAAAAAATAGATGAAATAATCATAATTTATCTATAAATTATCATATACATAAAGCACAAAATATATTTTATAATTGCTTACATAGAACTTTAAAATTTCATGATTATCCTTTAAAATAAACGGATATTTATATTCAAAGAATGACATTAATAAATAAAAAATAGTTATAAAGAAATCTTAAAACCCTGGTAAATGTTATTTCGTTACAGAAAGAGATTATCGAAAAAAGTTAAAAAAATATGACAACCAATAATAAAAATACACCATGCCTGAAAGTACAAATTCCTCACCCTTATCTTTGAATACATCTAAATGGGTATCAGAATCTTTTGCAAAATCACAAATCTTGACAAATTCTTTTGAGGGTTTAAATTATGATTTGGGGTTTGGGAATAAGAGTTCCTCACTAGCACTAGAAAGTGAACCAGTAACTGCGCCTGTTAAAACGTCAGCAAATCCCAATCCTAATCCTTACTTAACTAGTGCGGCGATTACTCCTGACTTTAATGGTGATGGCAAAACGGATAAAGTTTGGGTCGATTCTACAACAGGTGAGATTATCATTCGGTTGATGGATGGAACAAACGTTCTCGAACAGGGTTCTCTAGGTAATTTCGACATATCCGCCTATGATTACAAAATTGCTGACTTCAATGCTGATGGCAAAACCGACTTCTTATTACGCAATAAGACAACCGGTGAGAATAGCATTGCGTTAATAGATGGCACAAAAGTTGCTAATGCGGCTTCTCTAACCAGCGTTGACCCAGCTTGGACTCCTCAGATTGGCGATTTCAACGGCGAT
>NZ_CAXTNE010000457.1:0-3538 GCF_964245445.1 uncultured Nostoc sp. | reverse complement strand
CTCAATGGTCATAACTCCTCAGTAAAAGTAGTCACCATTACTCCCAATGGACAGCAGGCGATTTCCACTTCTGATGATAGTACCCTCAAAATCTGGAGTATCGCAACAGGAGAATTCACTGCCACTTTCACAGGGGATAGTTCCATTAATTGCTGTGCAGTTGCACCAGACGGCATGACAATTGTGGCAGGCGAACAATCAGGTAGGGTGCATTTTTTGCGTCTTCAAGGGATGAGAGAGGAATGAGGGGAGAAGTAATTTTATCTGCCAAAGATTTCATTGACGGTAATGTTTACATTAGGGAAAGCTTTAATTGATAAAGTTTGACCGCTAGTGAACTTTTGAATATGCTGATATCTTGCGGCTGTCGGTTGTTGATAAACTTCCACAATTTGCTCGTTAATATCTACTAACCAAACTTCAATTATGTTTGCTTCTGCATATAAAGGAATTTTCTCTTCTCGGTCATACATCACAGTCGAATCAGATACTTCAATTAGTAAAAAAATATCCTGGGGTTGGGGGTGTCCAGTGGCGTAGAAATCATCACGGGGTTTAAGTAATGCGACATCTGGCTGAGGTTCTGAGTTATTGTTCACTTCCACAGGGTCTTGAATAGCAATGAGAACTCTATCCCGTAACTTCTCAGACAAGAGTTTGTTTAACCGTTTCACACAAGCAGCGTGTTTTGTTCCAATCGGCGACATCTCAATTATCTCTCCCCGAATCAATTCCACCCGGTCATCTTCTGTGAGAATCCCCGACTTAACCATCTTATGATATTGCTCAACCGTAAATTTTCGTCTTAGCAATTGTACAGTCATGATCACCTCTACTGTTGCCTCATCTTTTAATTATTCCTCACAATTATGAACTCACCACCTAAACCACCCACTGCAATCAATTCCAGAGGACATCCAACGGAGTTTGAGCAAATCATTCAAGAAAAAAGCCAAAACTTTGTCGGTCGTGAATTTGTCTTCTCGGCTATTAACAACTTTCTCCACCGCCATAACCAGGGTTACTTCACCATTATTGGCGCACCCGGTAGTGGTAAAAGTGCCATCCTCGCTAAATATGTGACAAACAATCCTCAAGTTATTTATTACAATGCCGAACTTGAGGGTAAAAATCCTGCTGACGAATTTCTCATAAATATCTGCACGCAACTCATTAATCAATACTCGCTTAATTACACCTCTCTCCCTGATAACGCCATAGAGGGAAGTTGGTTTTTCTCTAGTCTTCTCCAGCAAATCAGCGATGAGTTAGAACCTAATCAAAAACTGATAATTGCCATTGATGGGTTGAATTGCATTGACCGTAACAGCCAACCACCTGGTACAAATCTGTTTTATCTCCCTCGCTATCTCCCAGATAAGGTCTATTTTCTCCTCACTCGTAGACCTTTCTTGCGGGAGAAGTCGGGTTTATTAATTGAAACACCGTCGCAAAGTCTTGATTTGGCAGATTATCCAGAAGAAAATCGGCGGGATATTCAAGCGTATATTCAAAATTACCTAACCCTTCAACAGATCCCCCCAACCCCCCTTGAAAAGGGGGGCAATATTTCTCCCTCGTTAAGGGGGAATCTTAAATCTTGGCTAAGTAATCACCAGATTAGTGAGCAAGAATTCTGTGATCGCCTCACCACTTTGAGCGAAAATAATTTTATGTATCTCAGTCAGGTAATAAGTGCGATACCTTCTCTACGAGACGCTACGCGTAGCTTGCTTCCACGTAGGGGTACGGTAAGCGTTGCTAACGCAGAAAATTTCTACCCGGAATCTTTCCAGTCCAATCAACTCCCGCCTGGTTTAGAAGCATATTATCAGCAGCATTTACACAAAATGTTTCCACCCAAACAAGACACGGAACATAGGACAGATGTGTTAAATGTCTTAATACAGCAGCAAAAAGCAATATCAGTAGATGCGTTGGCGCAGACCACCGCAGCGATCGCACAAATCATTGATACTGATGAGTATGAAGTTGAAGAAGTGCTAGAAAATTGGCTAGAGTTCTTACAACAACAAATCGCCTCAGAAACTCATTACAGTCTCTATCATTCCAACTTTCGAGACTGGCTACGTAAACAGCAAATAAAACCTTCTGATAAATTTTCCTAACCCTCTCCATTAATAGAGAGGGTTAGTATCTTAAGAATGGAGCTAAGCGGATTCGAACCGCTGACCCCCTCAATGCCATTGAGGTGCGCTACCAACTGCGCTATAACCCCTTAAAATCCATTATATATAATGGCTTGAATATTGGTACTTTGTCAAGCTTTTTGTAGAAACTAAATTTAAAATATCCTTTCTACCACTGGGCACTCACAACGACACTTGCAACAAATAGGTCATACAGTGCCCCATCAAAAAGTAAACTACTAACATGGCAGCAGCAGCCAGAGCAACTAATGTACCAGCCAGCATCAGAGAAAATTCTTTACTCTCGTAGGCTCTTTCCATCAAGTGCAGTGACCACGCCACCAAAGCTACATCAAAAAGTAAAATAGGAAGCAACATATTTTTTAATATTTGTTAATACTTGTAAAATAATATTAACACCCTTTTCAGGAAGTGTGCCTAACCTTAGATAGATGTCATTAAATGCTAAATAGTAAGTTAAGAGAATGTTCTTACTGGCACGTTGCGATCGCGCAAGTAATTTTTGATTTCTGCTACGCTTAATTGTCCGTAATGTAACAGGGATGCGAGTAATGCCGCTTCAGCTTTGCCTTCAGTTAGGGCTGTGTAGATATGTTCACAATTACCTGCACCACCAGAAGCAATAACTGGAATTTCTACAGCATTGGCAATTGCCCGTGTAATCTCAATATCATACCCTGCTTGGGTTCCATCAGCATCCATACTTGTTACTAGCAGTTCACCGGCCCCCCGTTTTTCAACATCTTGTGCCCAAAGTAGAGCATCTAAGCCTGTATTTTCCCTGCCACCCCGCACATACACATCCCAACCTGGATTCTCCGGGTTATTTCTGCGTCTGGCATCAATAGCAACAACTATGCACTGATTACCAAAGCGATCGCTTGCCCGATTGATCAAGTCTGGATCACGCACCGCCGCAGAATTAATACTAACCTTATCTGCGCCTGCTCGTAACAAAGCTTTAACATTTTCTAAGGATTGAATGCCACCACCCACAGTCAATGGAATAAAGACCTGTTCAGCAGTTCGGTAGACGACATCTAAAATAGTAGCTCGGTCTTCATGAGTAGCTGTAATATCCAGAAATACTAACTCATCAGCACCGGCTTTGTTGTAAACCTTGGCCAGTTCTACCGGATCGCCTGCATCTTGGAGATTTACAAAGTTAACTCCTTTGACAACCCGTCCCGCCTTCACATCTAAGCACGGTAAGATTCTTTTAGATAACATAATAACTTTTGTACTTCTGGGTAATTGACCGGAATTTAAATTTTAAATTGGCGCGGGTATTCTCAAACTTAAATTTTCACGGGCATTGGGCATTGGTTCTTCTTTCTCCCCCTGATAGGCCTGCGGGCTCGGCTGCC
>NZ_CAXTNE010000456.1:0-3543 GCF_964245445.1 uncultured Nostoc sp. | reverse complement strand
GCCCCATGCCCCATGCCCACTCAGGCTAAAATAGGTAAATACTTTAATTAAAGATGATTTATGAACCAGCCGACAACTGACAGAGTGCGCTGGACTACCGCCGATTTAGAGTTGTTTCCAGATAACGGGAACCGCTATGAAATTATTGACGGAGAATTGTTTGTGACCAGAGCGCCTCACTGGAATCATCAAAAAAGTTGTGTCAGAATTAGCACTTCTTTGGATAATTGGTCACAGACTACTGGTTTGGGAGAAGTTGTGACTGCTCCAGGCATAATTTTTGGCGATAATGATAATGTGATTCCTGATGTCGTTTGGGCTAGCAATGAGAGATTACCCCTACTTTTAGATGAGGCGGGGCATTTGACTGGTGCGCCAGAACTGGTAGTAGAAGTTCTATCTGCTGGTATTGAAAACGAAAAACGGGATAGGGAATTTAAACTAAAGCTTTATTCAGCAAGAGGTGTTAGGGAATATTGGATTGTGGATTGGCGCAAGCAACAGGTGGAAATTTATCGACGCGAACAAGCGAGTTTAAAGTTAGTTGCTACGTTGCTCAATGGTGATGAGTTGAACTCATCCATATTGCCTGATTTTACTTGTGCGATCGCATCCTTATTTACTTAACTAACATAAGTTCGCATAATTGCCGTAATTGCTTACTATTCGCAATTTTTAATATGTTTCAGACTATGCCGATTTTCAATAACTTCAATTAGATAATTCGTTTTGTTAGTTGAGTAGGTTACTTTTTTCAAGATGGCAAAACTACTTTTAATTGCAGAGCGATGTCTACGACGGGCTATTCGGCATCGCACCTTTATTTAAGTAAATGTGAAAACCGCTATAATTGCCATAATTTCCTTACTATTCGTAATTTTCAATAAAAAGTAGAAGCTGAGAAGGTAGCCTACATACGATCTTTTAAATCAAACAGTAACAACACCGTGGAAGTAGATAGAATTCAATTTGAAACGGTAATGCCTGAGCGTGTAGTCAAAATTCCATCAAAGTAACCTGGTGCTAAAACTCAAGTTCAGTTTGGCATTAAGATTACTAACAATACAGCAAATCCTCGTAATTTTCTACTCTTGACAGCGCGTCCAGAATTTTTTCAAGCAAACAAACAAAAGGTGCCACAGTTTGGCCCTAATGTTAATACAGCTGCCTCTCCAGAATTATCCGATTTTAAATTACTAATGCCTGGAGAAAGTGTAACTTTCTTAGTGGAAGGATATTTTGAATGGTTTAAAAGTGAACTGAAGTTTGCATTTATCAGAAAAGATGCTACCTATTGGTGGTATGGCAATTTTGAATTGGGTACATACTCGATTAATGTCATATAGGAAAATCCTTATCCTGCCTGGGAGCAGGCTAGTTGAGGGGATGGAATTATCTCTTTAATGCCAATGCAAAAGCAACCAAGAAACAATTACCTAACACCTGAGATTATCAAAATAGAAGATGTTTGGGTGGGTAAGATTTTTACATTCCCTTTTGAGTTTCGCCTTATCCAGTAATGGAGCTTAACTATGCTGCAAAAACTCAACCTTTGGCAATAACGGGTCAGTCACAATACCCACACCGCTAAAACCCCAGCGTTTGAGCAAGTTTCCCAACTGTGTACGTGGAATAGATTCCACAGAAAAACGATTTGCTACTTCTGCTGCATGGGTGTTGAGATAGCTAAGGGCATCAAAGTTTTCTTGAAACAGCAATAAATAACCTGATGTTTCGGTATCAGGACGAGCGATGAGATAATTACCGTCAGTTTTTGAGCGCACCAAGTAATAGACTTCGGACAGCATGGAGATGGGGGTGGGGAGAGATGGAGTTAAACCAATGACAAATGACAAATGACAAATGACTAATTAAGACTTTCTAGGCGAATGCGTGGATCGGCGGCTTTTAACATCAAATCGGCGATTAAATTACCAGCAATCAGCAACACTGCGCCCATTACCAAGCTTGCCATTAACAAATATAAATCTTGAGCTTGTAAAGCCTGTAGAGTCAACCTCCCTAAACCGGGCCAGTTGAAGAAAAACTCGGCAATGAAAGCACCATTTAATAAACCAGCTAATTCAAAACCCAATAAGGTAATCAAGGGATTTATCGCATTGCGGAGTGCATGAACGTAGATGACGCGATTTTCTGGCAATCCTTTAGCACGAGCCGTTTGGATGTAATCTTGACGCAGCACATCTAATAATTCGCCGCGAGTGATGCGTTGTAAACCAGCAAAACTAGTAATTGAGAGAGCGATCGTCGGTAAAATCATGTGCCAGCCGATATCTAAGATTCTGCCAAACCACGACAGTTCTGAGTGATTGATGCTAGTCATGCTACCGACTGGGAAAAAGGGTGAGGTGATTTGGGCTAAAACCAGCAGCGCTAAGGCAGTGATGAAACTGGGAAAGCCTTGTCCGGCGTAGCTAATTACCTGTAAAACCCGATCTGATAGCTTATTTTGGTTAACAGCTGCAAAGATCCCTAGAGGGATGGCGATCGCCCATGTGACAATTAAAGATGCGATCGCTAATAGCAAAGTCGCTGGTACTCGTTCCCACAACAGCGATGCTACTGAACGTTGATAAATAAAACTCGTGCCAAAATCCCCTTTTGTCAAGATTCGCCATAGCCACAGCCCAAATTGTTCTGGCCAAGACTTATCCAAACCAAACTGCCGCTTGATTTCTTCAATTCTTTCTGGCGATATCTTCGGGTTTTGCCGCAGCGTATCTACATAATCTCCTGGAGCAAGTTGAATAATGAAAAACGATAACGCTGACGCCAACAACAAAGTCAGTAGTGCCTGCAATATCCGCTTTACTACATAAACAAAAGTTTCACTCGTGACTAGCGTTATTAGCCAATCCCGACCTGTCTCCAAGGAAATTCTCGTAGATGTCATTTGTCCTTTGTCCTTTGTCCTTTGTCATCTGTCATTGGTCATTTGTCATTTGTCTTTTGCTAATGACCAATGACAAATAACTAATATTCAATTAGAGAGATAATCGGTACGTCCGGCAGATATTTACGCCCTTCTAAATCCTGTAGCTCGATAATAAACCCAAATCCTACTAGTTCGCAGCCAATTTTCTGCACTAACTTTGCTGTTGCACTCGCAGTTCCACCCGTGGCAATCAAATCGTCCACAATTAAAACTCGGCTACCTTGGTGTAAACCGTCTTGATGCACTTCTAGGCAGTCCATACCATACTCTAGTTCATATTCAATTGTATGAACGGCTGCTGGTAACTTACCTTTTTTGCGGACGGGAATAAAACCAGCTCCTAATTTATAAGCCAGAGGTGAACCAAAAATGAATCCCCTCGACTCTATACCAATGACATAATCCGTCTTTATCCCAGCCTCATTGCATTTTTGTGCTAGAAAGTCAATAGTGTAGCGCAGTCCCTGTGGATCGCGCAGCAGGGTAGTAATATCCCGAAATAAAATTCCGGGTTTAGGGAAATCTGGGATGTCACGAACGAGAGACTTCAAATCCATAAAATGGGGAATTGGGAGTGGGGAGTGGGG
>NZ_CAXTNE010000455.1:0-3674 GCF_964245445.1 uncultured Nostoc sp. | reverse complement strand
GAGTCTTTGATACTCGTGAATGAGTCTTTGATACTCGGCAACGAGTCTTTGATACTTGTGAATGAGTCTTTAATACTCGGCAACGAGTCTTTGATACTCGGCAACGAGTCTTTGATACTCATTTACGGCAATTATCGCAATGTCCGCAACGCAAGTTAGCTGCTTCTTTATCAAAACCAAAGGCATTTAACAAAAACTGCCAACGACACTGCTTAGTTGTCAGGTATTGCTGCATCTGTTTAGCGGCGTGTAATTGCGTCGGTGAATGATTTCCCGCTTTTTGAGCAATGGTGTAATGAAAAGGATCAAGCCAGTTTAGCTGACCGTTGCTGTGGAGTAAAGCTAGTGCCGTCGCACCTTCGGGAAATTGTCGAGTTACTGCATTCACTTCTCCCTGTTTTGGTAATTTTTTCACAAGTTGCTGCGCTATTTGTTGTTGCGATCGCATTTTTTCTTGAAAAAACTCCTGTCTTTGCTTATCCTCTGGATCTAACCATCCCGTAGGTTCACTTACCAGCGTCAACGCTTCTGCTGGTTTCCCATCCCTTCCAGCGCGGCCTATTTCTTGCACATATTCAGATAGCAAATGTGGTGCGTGAAAGTGGGCAACCCACCTGACATTGCTTTTATTAATCCCCATACCAAACGCACAGGTACACACAACAAAGGGAATTTTACCACTTAACCAGCTTGCTTCTACTTCACGGCGTTCGGTTGCACCCAATCCTGCATGATAACTAGCTGTTGCATAACCCATCTCTGCTAACCATTCGGCTAAATCTTCGCTATCTCTCCTGGTGCGAACATAAACTAACCCCGATTGTTGCGGTCTATTTTGAATAAACTTTAATAATTGTTGTTTTCTACCTCGTGGTGTCCAAGCAATGCGAACGCTGGGATGCAAATTCGGACGGTAGGGATTCAACCGGAAAATCTCTGGTTGCTGTAATTGTAAAACTGTTTGAATAATCTTTTGGGCTAACGGGTCAGCAGTAGCAGTAAAAGCGGCGATGCTGATTTTTGTTCCTAGTGGTTTTGATTTTAGCAATGCCGGACGCACAGCCCCTAATCTGCGATAAGCTGGGCGAAACGTGTCTCCCCACTGCACTAAACAATGAGCTTCATCCAAAATTAAGCCATTAATTTGCAATTGCGGCTGACATAATCTTTCCCACACTGGCGCACTTAGCAAAGTTTCTGGGGACAAATAAAGCAATCTTAGCTGTTGACGTTCTAAAGCTTGCAGAGTTGCACGGCGTTGAGATGAGGGTAATTCACTATGCAAAAGTGCTGCTTTTTGATTGCTTTGTAATAGTTCCTGAACTTGATTTTCCATCAACGCCACTAAGGGCGAAACTACCAAAGTTAATCCTGTTTGTAGTAGCGCGGGAAGTTGAAAACAAATCGATTTTCCGCCACCTGTAGGCATAATAATCAGCGCATCTTTTTGTGACAATAAACTGCTGACAATTTCTCCTTGTGGCGGACGGAAATCTTCATAACCCCAGATTTTTTTAAACGTAGCGAGAACTTCTTGCCAAGATTTTATTGTAGGCTGATTCATAATCAATAGTAGATACACCTATATCCTTGAAAACTGAATATAGCCTCTGTTATTCAGTTAATGGTTCAGTAATTTCATCATCTCAGGTTGCAATCCACGGACTACAAGAAGGAATTAGAACTGATTGTTATAAAAACCAAAAATTAGAAATAGCTTAACTGAAGGCTTGACTCACCCGCCTGGAACTAAAGTTCCAGGCTAACAGCTAAAGTCTACTGAAGTAGACTAAAGATTTTGGGTATATTTAGTCATCTTCAGATGACTTTTGCTATTAGCAAGGAACTTCAGTTCCTTGCGGGACATGACTTTTACGTTGATTATTTTGGAGCTAACTTCAATGTCCCAGCAGTACTAGCTGTAACATTCTTTCGTTCCCACAGCATGGGGTGATATTCAATTTTGCGCCAGGGGTCAACCATATCGTTGTAGTGGGTATGAAAAGCATGTCCTGATTGTCCAGGAGTATGAATCGCTATTGAGTTATCCAAGTTTCCCAAATCTACAATCATCCGCAGTGAAGGAATATCAGTCACTTCAAAGGATTCATTTGCTCTCCATCGGTTAGCATTGACTGTTTCGCCATTACCAGCCGTGGCAAATGCACCACGATTAAATAAAGCTTCAATCGGTGCAACTCCAGATTTACCCAAGGTGGCGTTTTTAAAAGTAACAGTATGCAGGTTGCCCCAATTCCAGTTTTGCGGGTCTTTGCTTTGAATACGTTCTAGTTCATCCACGGCTTTTGTAAAGGACTGCCGCAGGATTTGGTCGCGGTTCTCAACTTCTGGGGTATTGCGATTATCCCACCAAAAACTATTGGGCTGTTTGACTAAATTTGCTACCACAGCATACCAGCGATCGCCTCCATCAGGAAAGTACTTTTCAGGCAACTGATCGTGAAACGTATCTGCTAGCAAGTGTTTCCAAAATATTTCAAATAAGGCAGCCGCAGGCGATGTCATTTCCAACTGCAAATTCCAATCTAATAGCAGTTTTTGGGCTGCTTGCAAGCGGGGGGTATCAACTGTGATAGATTTTAGTAGTGGTACTAGTGTTTGTGCATTGAGATTGCGATCGTCACCCTGTATCTGTTGCACATCCTTCAGGGAAATCGGCTGTGCCTGTTGTGAAATCATCTCAACGATGCGCTGTGCCCGATAGCCATAAACCCAGTCTGCGGTAATCAGGTAAGGATATTCACGCATAACTAAATTATTGGCAGTAGCAATATAACCTTGGGATGGATTAAAACTTTTGGGCAACTGCTCAAAGTCAATATAGCCTTGCCATTCATATTCATCCGTCCAACCAGGAACGGGATAACGCCCATCTCCCTTTGCTCGGATGGGAAATTTACCAGGCATTTGGTAGCCAATATTGCCATGAATGTCAGCGTACACTAAGTTTTGAGCAGGGACATCGTAATTCCTGGCAGCAGTACGGAATTCCTGCCAGTTTTGGGCGCGATTGATCTGGGGAATAGCATACCCTAGTTTGGAAGGTGCTAGGGCCGTCCAGCGCAGGGCTACGGCGTAGTTTTGAGGTAATTTTATAGGCTGACTGTGTTTGAATTCCTTCAGATTAGGCGAAACATCAGAGAGAATCGGCCCATGTCGGGTATAACGCACCGTTTGAACAATCGGCTGACTTCCTGCAACTTGAATCGTCTCTTGCACAAGTTGCATATCAACCCATTTGCCATTTACCTCATACTGGTTGGGGTTTTTCGGGTTGATTTTCTCGATGTATAAATCCATCACATCAGATTGTACATTGGTAACACCCCAGGCAATGCGATCGCTATGACCGATAATTACTCCAATCATTCCCGCAAAAGAAAACCCGGTAACGTTGTAAGGACATTCTGCACTCTTGGGCGTACAGTGCAAACCAACCTCATACCAGATAGAAGGTATTTGCACACCTAAATGAGGGTCATTCGCCAAAATGGGCTTACCCGTAACTGTCCTCTGACCAGATATCACCCAGTTGTTCGAGCCAATACCTATACCCGTAGGGCCTATAAGTTCTTCCAAAGCCATCATCGGCTTAGTAATTGACTCTAAAGCACGGAAGACATCTGGAGAATTAAAAAGCACCTCAACATTAT
>NZ_CAXTNE010000454.1:0-3707 GCF_964245445.1 uncultured Nostoc sp. | reverse complement strand
CTTATGCTGGAGATACAGGTAAACCTCACCACTACATTGATGTTGATGATGATAAAATTCGTAACCGTTTTTTCTTGGAGCGCAATTGGGGTGTGGTGAGATTTGCAGAAGTTCAGGTGGTACGTCATCCTTGGAGTTGCTGTAAGGCGATGTCTACGACGGGCTACGCCTACGCTCAAATCATCGCTCGGTTGACTGGAGATGATAGTGTATTCATATTATTGCAAAGATTGGCTGATGTTCCTTTGCAGAAACAGTGGACAAAGCGTGAGGCTAGGCTGATGGCTAAGAACAATTATCGTCAGTCTTATTTACCAAAAATGGGAAAGTAAAACTAGAGATAGTACCTTTAATAGTCATATAGTCTCCCCAGAATAGGGCTAACGTGTACACACAAGTCTTTGAGAGTTGCCTCACACTGTTTTAATCCTGTACAAAGATATGTGTACACGGTAGATTATGGGTAGAAAATTTGAAGGGTGTTACATCAATTTTGTCAATCTCACCTTAACTAATCTTTTTGGTTTTCTGACGCACTGTTTTTTAGATTTGCGGTGTGACTTCCACTCACGAATACTCATGACAATTGAGTTAAAATCCCGACTGGCAAAGGCTGTTGTTTTATTCGCACTGTGCCAAATTGTATCTGCCTCAGTTGGTTCAAGTGGAGGTGTAGAGCGATCGCAATATCGGTCAAATAGTTGGCGTGGTTCGGGATGATAAGCGATTCGGTGTCTGGTAAGTAAATTAGATGTACCCAGTAGATTACGAGCTAATTTGTAGCCAGAATTGTTTCTGTTTCCCTCAGATTCGCCATAAATTAGTAAAGTGCGTAGGCGTAGCCCGCCGAAGGCATCGCTCAAAGTTAAACAGATAGACAAAGGAACAGACACTCCGCTAGCGCGTAGCTGTTTAAGAGATGAGCAATTATCTCTGGTTGTAGCCTGTGTTACTGTCCCTCGTCGGCAATGTAAGGTTGGACGAGGTGCAGTAATAGAACGTTGCAGTAGTACTGTTTGTGGGTCAATAACTTCTCCATTTTTCGCTCTTGTGAGGAGTTGCACCCACTTACGCCGACGTTGCTCAGAAAAATTAGATTTGCTGCTTCTTAGCAAGAAGTTCCTCTAGTTCAGTTATTTTCGCTTGCAATGCCGCTACTTCTTGTTCAGAATAGCGAATAGGAATGTGCTGTGAACAGTTCCAATTCCAAGCTTCAATGTGAAACAGAATCACTCGTTCCACTTCTGCTTCATAGTTAGGAAGTTTCAGGCTTTCAATTAGTTCGCTATCATCTTCTACATACATAGCCCGCCCCCAAATTTTCAACCGTCGGCGATGGCGATAATCCATCAAAAACAAAAAAGCTTTGTCATTTTCGTCAAGATTACCAACGGTAACATATTGAACATTGCCTTTGAAGTCAGCAAATCCTAAAGTCTTTTCATCTACAGCTTTCAAAAACCCAGGTTGTCCACCACGAAATTGAATGTAGGGATAACCATTAGAACCGACGGTTCCCAAATAAAAACCATCCATTTGGGCGATAAATTCCTCAATTTCTAGTGTGATGGTATCGTTAGAAGGCCCATTTTGCTCAAATCGAGCATAGGTCTGCCGTGAGCCACGTTGTTCTTGAGCAACTTTGACAGCAGGCGTGAAAGCAATTTGCGTAAATTTACGTGGCATATAACTCTTTATTTTTACATATATAAAAACAGGGGAAGATAGAGAAAAGACAAGGGAGCACAGAAGGGAAAAAATTCCTCTTTCTCTCTACCTTCTCCATCTAAACTGGGTGTTATTTGCCTATACCAAGGCAGGGGCTGCAATTCCTTGCATTCCTATAAAACCGGGAAGGGTCTTAACTCGCTCAATCCATGCCAGAATATGAGGATAAGAGTCAAGAGCAATTTTGCCATCTGGTGCTAAGGCAACATAGGGGAATACTGCTATATCTGCAATAGTTGTCCGCTCGAACTCTAACCATTGGCGATCGCGCAAATGTTGGTTAAGTTGTGTAAGAATAAACTCTGCTTTTTGGTTAGCTCTGTCAATATCAATACTGGTGGCATTAAACAGATAGTACAAACGAGCCGATTCTGGCCCCTGACGCACTTCACCCGCAGTTGTAGATAGCCAACGTACAACCTGACTAAGTGAGACAGCATCCAGTGGCAACCATTGTTCACCACCATAACAACGAGCCAAATAAACCAAAATTGCCTGTGCGTCTTTTATAATTGTGTCGCCATCCACTAATACCGGAACTTGACCGAAGGGATTAAGCGACTGAAATTCAGAGGCTTTGTGTTCCCCCTGAAGCAAATCGACCTTAATCCATTCATGTTCAATGCCCAATAGTGATAGCAAGAGCTTAACCTTATAGCTGTTACCAGAGAGTTCGTGACCATAAAGCTTAATCATTGGTTAATCCTCAATATTCTGTAAAAAGAAGCACTGTTAAGCTAAAAATTAGCGGTCTAACGGGAATAAGAACGACAGCAATCAGAGATAGTCACGGCAAGTTGGTTTCTCCCGTTGTCAACTGATACCAATTCACTAAAATCATGAAACAGATATAAACCCTGAAACCCTTGCTGCATCTAAATTTTTTAATTGCGAATTGCGAATTGTGAATTGCGAATTGGTATGACACCTCTTGCGATTCGAGATCCTGCATAGACATCCCTGCAAATTAAGGAATTGGTACAGTGATTTTGTACCGAACGCTTGGTACAAAATCACTGTACCAATCGTTCGGTATAATGTCAAGAGATGAGACTTCAATTTCTGTAAATGGCAAAAGATACTTATATTCCCTGCTTGCTACAACTGTTTCGACAGTATGGTTACGATGGGGCGACTTTATCGAAAATTTCACAAACGACAGGTTTAGGGAAAGCCAGTCTCTACCATCACTTCCCCGGTGGGAAGGATGAAATGGTGACGGCGGTGTTGGATTTTATGGAATGTTGGTTGGAGGAACACATTTTACAGGTACTTCGCGGTAGAGGGGATACGCTCACTCGGTTGACTAAGATGTGTGAGCAGATTAACGAGCTATATGAAGGCGGACAACAACCCTGTATGTGTGCCATCTTGTTGATGGGGTCAGCACGAGATATCTTTCATGCGAAGGTGCAAACACTATTACGAGCCTGGATTGATGAAATAGCAACTGTTTTGAGGGCAGCCGGATTAGATGAGACACTGGCTCATGAGCGTGGGGAAGATGCCGCTATTGCCATTCAAGGCGCTCTGATTGTGGCGCAGGGTTTGGATGATGTGGCTCCTTTTGTCCGTGTGATGAAACAATTGCCACAACAACTGTGTCAAGATTTGTAGGAGAGTGATTACACAGTTCATACCAAATATTTGAAAATAGGTCTGTCCGATTCCGTTTTCCCAGGGATTTCAGATCGGGGTGACAACTATATATTTACAACATTTACTGGGAAGCGATAGCCATTTGGTATGGCAATGAAAATATTACAGGTATTGTTCAAATTTTCATCTGAGCGTGTCGGTTCATGAAGCCCTAAATGCTGACAGACAACATCCAAACTACTATCTCGCCCATAACTTAGCAGCCTAAGTCTCCTGCGGGTGCTGGCTGTTCCTTAGTCAATGGGATGGTGTTTCTTTTAATGATCAGGACTTACGCAACTGGCACAGGGCGATCGCAATATTATAGTACTTAGGTACTA
>NZ_CAXTNE010000453.1:0-3711 GCF_964245445.1 uncultured Nostoc sp. | reverse complement strand
TTTTTAGCGATCGCTGGTTTTTGATCCTACCTCACCAAATCGCGTTGCTCCCTACACACTGTACAAATTAATCTTGGTATGTATTTAACGCTGTAGCTTGGAGTCCAGGCGTTTAGGTTTTCCTGAAGAACCAGCTAGACATTATTGCGATCGCATCCAATGGTGTGAATAAGCTGATGCGCGTCTAGATTGTACATTGCAATTAGTTAAGACTGTCATGCAGTCAATGGTCATCTGTCCTTTTAAAAATCGAAGGTTGTGCGAATCACACCCACATACTGCGTATCATTTCTGCTGTCGTTTTTTGGGTTGAAAATCATCCAAAAACCAGGAGTCACTGAGATATTGTCGTTCAGGCGGTAGCGATAGAATGCTTCGATATGGTAAGCGTTGTCTCGGTCTTGACGGACATCACTGTTAGAGACACGCGGCGGTATACCAAAAAGAATTCCCGGCAAGTTACCCCTACCACCCACATCAGGAAACGACATACCGATCGCCCCAAACCAGACATTAGCATTGTCACCATTGTTTACAAATAGAGAATCTGTTCCACCCCTACCATTGGAAACATCACTCAAACCAGAACTCTTAGCATTTGCCCAAATATATCCACCCCAAGCGTGGATTTGGAAATTTGGGGAGAAGCGATAGAATCCCTGTGCGCCGACAATATCGTTGGAAGTAGCAATGTTGTTACCAAAGGGAGCGTTTGACAGGGCGCTACCCGTCCCAGCTGCGACATCGACTGCTCCACCAGGGCTATAGCCATGAGAATAGGCAACACCGATCGCTCCTTGCTCACCATAATAGGCTAAGTGCGCCAAGGCGTTATAGCCACCATCAAACAAGCCGTTGCTAGCTGATGGTACATTGGGACTAGTGGCTAAATAACCCAAGGTGAGAACCAAGTCTTTGGTAATGTTCCAGTTAGCGGCACCGCCACCGCCACCTCGCCGGAATAAGGGACTGTATGATCCAAAAAGGGAGGGAACCCCATTGCCGTCGTCAGCTATTGTCGGGGGAGTGACGGTGGTTGAAATATCGGTGTAACCAATGCCTGTGGGCCCAACAACGAAGTTAAGAGAATCACTGACTGGGAAGTAGTAACGGATGTGGGGAACAATAAGTGTATCGTTGCTGTCATAGTCGAAGTTTAGGCGGGTCATTCCTGTACCTGTGGCGGCGGCAATTTGGCTTGTACCATTAGAATTCGCAAAGTTACCAAACTCTAACCGGACTCGCAACAAATCTTTCCCGGTGAAGCTACTCTCTAAGTTGAGACGACCCCGGTTTGCAAAGTAGGGACGGGATTCATCGCGATCGCCACCCACCCTATTACCAAAAGTATCACTAACGGCGGTAATAATTTGAGCAGTCAGCTTGGTAGTTGTGGAAAACTGCTGTGCGTCCAACGTTGCTGTGTGTGCCTCCAGCGTATCCACCCGCCCACGCAGAGTTGTCAATTCTGTCGCAAACTCTGTTTGCAGATTTTGCAGCACTGCCAAATCTTCTTTCTTAACTAAATCATTAGTACCCACGGCAATTAATTCATTCACCCGGTCTAAACAGGCATTTAAACCAGCTGCAAACTCGTAACGACTCAAGGCACGATCGCCGCGATAGGTTGCGTCAGGATAACCTGCAATACAACCATAACGTTCGACTAGTGATTGCAGTGCTTGGAATGCCCAATCGCTCGGTTTGATATCAGAGAGTTGGGAAACAGAATTAACTTGTCCCTCCAAATTTCTATTAGCATCTGCTGCATTAGAATCATCTTTAAAAGGTACTGCCCAGACTGCTGGAATTGCCACAAATAAAATAAAAACACTATGAAAAATAATTTTTAACATTGACTTATTACTTGAAAAAAGTTTAATTTTGACTTGATAAATAAAAAGATTAAAATTGATTAAAAGCTTTTATATTCTCAGATAATCAGTGTGAAGTTTACAGATTAAAAGCTGAAGTTTTAGTTTAATTAAACAAATTTTTGACTATATGTTATTGGCGCAATGTTCGCCGCTTTGGGACTCAATACTTGAAAAACATTCCAAAATTTTGGAGGGGTTTAAGCCCCGGACATAATTTTTGATAACCCAATCTCCAGCGATGCACTGAGCGCAGTCGTTGTGTCCCCAGTCCCTTTTACAAATCAAATACGATTTTTATAGCAATCCTAAATCATTCGTGAAAATCTCTCTTTCTTCTCTCTGCGTCTCTCTTGCCTCTGCGGTTCGTTGACGTATAGCTACTTGCCGCAAAGGACACAGAGATACAAATTACATATCTTCTAACTCAATTCCTTTGGTTTCTTTAATGAAAAAGAGAATGAAAAAGAATGAGGTAGCTGCCGCAATTGTATAGAGTCCATAGGCAGAACCTAGACCAAAATATTGCAGTATGGGAGGAAATGTTGTGGAAATAAGGAAATTTGCAACCCATTGCATAGCAGCAGCAATTGAAAGTGCGGCGGCTCGAATTTTGTTATTAAACATTTCTCCCAACAGTACCCAAACCACTGGCCCCCACGAGAAACCAAAGCAAAATACATAGAGGTTGGCGGCGATGAGAGCTATAGTCCCGGCGCTTCCGGTGAGATTGGGGTTCCCAGCAGCATCTAGGGGAGCGTTGCCAAAAAGATAAGCCATCGTCCCCAAGGTAATGGTCATGCCGATTGATCCGATTATGAGTAAGGGTTTGCGACCAAATTTATCTACAAAGGCGATCGCAATCAGTGTTGTAATAATGTTGACGGCTCCTGTAATCACTGTGATTGATAGGGAATCTTTTTCTGAAAACCCGACTGCACGCCACAAAACACTGCTGTAGTAAAAAATTACATTAATACCAACGAATTGCTGTAATACAGATAAGCCTATTCCTATCCAAACAATGGGTAGGAGTCCGCCACTTCTGCTTAAAAGGTCAGAAAACTTAGGCTGGCGTTCTTGAAGCACTGTCTGCCGAATTTCTTCAATTTTTGGCAGCACGTCGCCCCCCAAAATCTTGGTCAGAACGTTAGCAGCTTCTGGCTCCCGTCCTTTGGCAACTAAGTAACGGGGAGATTCAGGAATTGTTAAAGCGATCATCCCGTAAAATACTGCTGGTGGAACTGCTGTCCAAAACATCCAGCGCCAAGCTGCAACCCCAAACAAAAACGGCGAGTCTGCTGAACCTGCTGACACAGCGATAAAGTAGTCGCTCAATAAAGCGATGAAAATTCCTACTACGATCGCTAATTGTTGCAGAGATCCTAACCTTCCCCGTAAATGGGTAGGAGAACATTCGGCGATGTAAGCTGGCGCGATGACGCTAGCAACGCCGATTCCAATGCCACCCAATAGTCGCCAAAAGATAAAATCCCAGATAGTAAAGGCAAGCCCAGAGCCAATGGCACTGATAGTAAACAATACCGAAGCGACCACCATTGCCTTGACTCGACCATAACGGTCTGCAATCTGTCCAGCAAAGAAAGCTCCTACGGCAGACCCCAGCAACGCTAGGGACACTGCCAGCCCTGTTACCAAACTACTGGTATTAAAAGCTTTTGCTAGAGATAAAACCGCGCCGTTGATTACAGCAGTGTCAAAACCGAACAGAAAACCGCCGAGGGCAGCAGCACCAGCAATCAAAATGACATAAAACGTGTTGGATTTACGACGAACAGTAGTGGAAGACATAGTTTATATGTGGGGAGTGGAGGGT
>NZ_CAXTNE010000452.1:0-3726 GCF_964245445.1 uncultured Nostoc sp. | reverse complement strand
TCATCAGGCTTTTGAGCTTGTCCATTAACCCAAACGCATCTTTGAATTTTTTGCATAAGTGCTTTGAATTTTAACTACTTTTTCTTTTTTTCTGTACAAGCTACTGTTTAAACTGTCCGGAAATTTCAGATACGCAAACAGTATCGAAAAAACAAGCATGATACAGCAAATAAACGCAGAACGACTTATCTTAGTTACCGGAGCTACGGGCAATCAGGGCGGCGCGGTGGCGCGTCATCTTTTGCAGCACGGAAATTTCAAGGTGCGTGCCTTTGTGCGTGACCCAAACAAGCCCGCTGCTCAAGCACTCCAACAAGCAGGGGCAGAACTCGTAGTCGGAGAGTTTAGCGATCGCGCTTCCCTACCGTCGCGTTTGGATGACCACAGATGATTTTCTACTCACAGGTTTAGGCAATTAGTGCGGCGTATCGACCGTGAAATGCAACAGGGCAACTTGAGTAAATCTAAAACAGGAGCAAATTCAACCTCATGGAAAATCCAATTAATGATCTTACGACTGTAAATCCTCAGGACGGTCAGATTCTGTCAGTTGTCGGTGATACCTACCGCCTGGTGATCACCGGTGAACAAACTGGAGGAGCTTACGCCGCCATTGACATGCTGATACCGCCGAAAGGTGGGCCTGGACCCCACGCGCACGCCAACTTTCAAGAATCTTTTTACGTCCTGGAAGGGGAAATCGTGGTTAAAACTAAAGCCCAGTCCTTTGTTGCCCAGAAGGGTTCCTTTGTCAACATTCCCAAAGGCGGGGTAGTGCATGACTTTAAGAATGAGACAGATACAATAGCGCATCTGTGGTGCGTGGTAGTTCCCGCAGGACTGGAGAAATTCTTTCAGGAGATCGGGACGCCTGTAGCGGCCGGAACCTTTCTGCCTCCCCCAATTATGGATCAGGCAGCGCAGCAACGGATGCAGGAAATTGCCAGAAAGTATGGTCAGGAAGTGTTCCCGCCAGACTATCTTGACTAACGAATCACGATGCTTTGCTCAGATTTTGGTACGCGACCGATCGCCGTTCCTGACCCCTTCAGATCCTAAACGTACTCAGGCGGCATGCCATCCGATCATCTGCCGCGTCCCATTAGGCGGACAGTTTAGGGATCATAATGGCGTTAACACAACTATCACTGACAGGATCAGGCATATCTCGGTCGCGGGCGATACCTATACCATCCTGCTGAACGGCGACCAGACTGGCGATCGCTTCTGCCCGATCTGACCAGTTTCTGCCACGAGCAGCTAAGACGTCATGCAGGGTAGGACGAACCGCGCGGGCCGATCAGAAATATTGGAAGTCGATTCACTGATGAAACTGCACATTCCCGACTCACTGCATCTCGATATTGAGACGCTCACCTTCTGAAGCAATGGAAAAAGCTGGTTGGCTCACGGTACTAAATATATTTCATTTTTAGTGCTGCATTTTACCATACAGTCTTTATGTTTAGAATGAAATAGCCCTGATTATAGTTGAGGTCTAAGCAGTGAAAAACTGCCAAGGAGTGTAAAAACCAAATTCACCCACATATACATCAAAACTATTGTTAAAATCCAGATAATTTTAAGTTAATATTTCTACCCCACTCCTATGAGAGAAACTGTCCTAGAGGTTCGCAATCTCCAAGTTGAATTTCCCGGTGATGGCAATACTGTCAGAGCTTTGGATGGTATTTCCTTTGGGCTGCATCGAGGTGAAACTCTAGGAATAGTAGGAGAATCGGGGAGTGGTAAATCAGTGACAGCCCTAGCTGTGATGGGTTTGTTGCAAACTCCCGGTATAGTGACTGGCGGTGAAATCTGGTTTCGTCCGCAAGAGAATGCTAACCCTATCGATTTAGTAACATTGCCTCCTGAGCAAATGCAGTTACACCGGGGTGGCGACATCGCCATGATTTTTCAAGAACCGATGAGTTCGCTTAATCCGGTTTATAACATCGGGTTTCAGCTAACAGAAGCGATTATGCGGCATCAAAATGTGTCAGTAGCCCAAGCACGACAAATTGCGATCGCAGGTCTACAAGAGGTAAAACTTCTACCTAGCGATGAAGAGATTCAGCAGCAGTATATCGAAACTTGGCATCAAACCAACAGCAATTCATCTAAACCAGAACCATCAAAGTTGACACAGTTGGTTAAAGAACACAAAGAAGCCATGCTAGAACGCTACCCTCATGAACTTTCTGGGGGTCAGTTGCAACGGGTAATGATTGCAATGGCAATTTCTTGCAACCCATTAATTTTAATTGCCGATGAACCAACCACAGCTTTGGATGTGACGGTGCAAGCGACTATTTTGGACTTGTTGCGAGAATTGCAGCAAAGCCGTGACATGGCAATGATTTTCATCACCCACGACTTGGGACTAATTTCGGAAATTGCTGACCAAGTAGCGGTGATGTATAAAGGTAAAGTTGTCGAATCTGGTACTTCTGAGCAAATTTTCAGCACTCCCCAGCATCCATATACTAAAGGTTTGATAGCTTGTCGTCCCACACTCAACCGCCGTCCCCAAAAACTACTTACCGTTTCTGACTACATGAGTGCAGAAGAGACAGCAACGGGACAAGTAGTAATTCAGCCGAAAGAACCTGCACAACCCACAGAAGTCACTACCGAAGAGATTGCTGCAAGATTGGCAAACTTCAATGAATTGGAACCCCTGTTGCAAATCCGCAACCTGAAAGTTGGTTTTCCAGTGCGCGGGGTGTTCGGTGGTACAAAACGCTACAATATGGCAGTTAATGGCGTTTCTTTTGATGTCAAACCAGGAGAAACACTAGGTTTAGTGGGAGAATCTGGTTGCGGTAAAACCACCCTTGGCAGAACCTTGCTGCGATTAATTGAACCGATGAGTGGTCAGATTATCTTTGAGAAACAAGATATTACTAGCCTCAAAGGTGAACGGTTGCAAAAACTGCGGCGGGAAATGCAAATAGTGTTCCAAAACCCTTTCAGTTCGCTCGATCCACGGATGAGGATTGGGGATGCGGTGATGGAACCATTGTTAATTCACGCAGTGGGTAAAACAAAGCAACAACGACGCCAACGTGTAGCCGAACTCTTAGAACGGGTGGGGTTGAGTGCAGATGCGATTAACCGCTATCCTCATCAGTTTTCTGGTGGTCAACGCCAGCGAATTTGCATAGCCCGTTCTTTGGCATTGAATCCTAAGTTTATCATCTGCGATGAATCAGTTTCAGCACTGGATGTTTCAGTGCAGGCGCAGGTATTGAATCTTCTCAAAGAGTTACAGTCAGACTTTCAGCTTACTTATATCTTTATTTCTCACGATTTAAGTGTAGTGAAATTTATGAGCGATCGCATTTTAGTTATGAATCGTGGTCAAATTGTTGAAGAAGGCACAGCCGAAAGCATTTATCAAGAACCTAAAGAGGAATACACGCAAAAATTAATTGCTGCAATTCCTACTGGTAGTGTTGAACGGGTGCGAAATCGTCATCTACGGGCTTTATAGTTCAAAGGGCGGTTATAAACCAATACACTTGGGTTAAGCATTTCTTTCTTCTCTTCCTTCTCTTTCTTTGCGTTCTTCTCTACGAGACGCTACGCGAATGCGCCCTACCCTGCGGCAAGCCGCTTTGCGTCTATGCGGTAGCCTGCGGCAAGCCGCTTTGCGTCTACGTTAAAAAAATTGACTTTGACAAAGAGTTAAGCCTTAACTTCCGAGTTCAAAGGCTCAACTTC
>NZ_CAXTNE010000451.1:0-3770 GCF_964245445.1 uncultured Nostoc sp. | reverse complement strand
CCCCTGCTTCTTCATTGACCCACTCAAGGGTAGGTAATGTGAATGCAAAGGTGCTTCCACATCCTGGAGTACTCTCAGCCCAAATTCTACCGTTGTGTTGTTCAATAATTTTGCGACAGATGGTTAGCCCTAAACCAGTACCACCTTTTTTGCGGGAATCTGATGAATCTACTTGTTGAAACCGTTCAAAGATCCGTTCGAGTTGGTCAGCAGGAATGCCTTGCCCTTCGTCTCGCACCCGAAACACTAATTCTCTGGGAAGGTTTGGGGAACCTTGCTCTTGTTCTACGGTTAGCCAAACAGTCCCCCCAGGTGATGAAAACTTGATGGCATTACTGAGTAAATTGGTTAAAGCTTGCAAAATATAATCTGCATCTGCCCACACTGAGATATCTTGTGGTTGTTTGACCAGAGTGATTTCATGCTGCTGTGCCATTGCTTGCATTGCCTCTGCTGCTTGGATCATCAAATTAGCAGCATTACAGGCTTGGTACTCCATGATGACTTTGCCAGACTCAATTCGCTGTAAATCTAGGACGTTGTTGACTAAACGCACTAACCGTTCGGTACTGTCATCGGCAATTCCTAGCATTTGTTGTCCTTCGGTCGAGAGACTGCCCAATCGCCCTGTAGCTAAGATTTTCAGGGCACTATGCAACGAAGTTAGGGGAGTCCGCAATTCATGACTAATTACAGAAATGAATTCATCTTTCATCCTTTCAATGGCTTTGCGATCGCTAATATCACTACTCAAGGCGAAAAATCCCTTCACCGTGTTCTGGTCATCTACATCAGGGATGTAAGTTACATCAACCGATCGCCAACTCCCATCTTTTAAAAGAATATCATTTTCATAGTTGACGGCTTGCCCAGATAAAGCTGTTTTTACATAAACTTGCATTCTTTGGTAGCAATCTTCTCCCCAAACCTGACGCAGATGGGAACCATAAATTTCTTTCGGAGATTGTCCCAGCCAATCCTGATATGCTTGATTATTAAAGCGATATTGTTGTTGAGCGTCCACATAGGCGATCAGTACTGGCAGCGCATTGGTAATTAAGCGCAATTGCTCCTCACTCTGTCGCAACGCCGCTTCCGCCTGCATCCGCACATTAATTTCCTCTTGCAATTCTGCGGTGCGATCTGCTACAAGCTCTTCTAAGCGTTCCAGTAGTTGGGCTTGAGATAAAGCAATACTGATTTGATCGGCGAGTTGTTGCATCAATTCCAACTCAAAATCTACCCAATGGCGAACGCTGTCGCATTGGTGCGCGATTAACAAACCCCAAAGGTGATTCTGTGACTGGGCATTGAGGTTTTGCACAATCGGTACAATTAATTTGGCTTTGACCTGGAATTGCTCGACAAATTCCACCAAACAATCTGCCAAGCCAGCCGCCGGATCGTGTACATCTACGGTTGCACGCACCCGTCCGTGAGCATACAGTTGTTGATACTCTTGGGGAAAAACTTCTTCAGGAAATTCTAGATCCATCAATGTGGGATAATCTGGTAAAACTGCTTCGCTGATGGTTTTTCCTGTACCATCCGGCAATACCTGATAAATTAGCACGCGATCGGCTTGCAGAATCCGTTGCACTTCTGTGACGGTGGTATGCAGAATTTCCTTTAGCTGTAACGACTGGCGAATTTTCAGCGTCACTTCTGAAAACAGTTCTACCCGTTGCTGTTGCTGTCGTAATTCCGCCTGTATTGATTCCCGGCGCTGACTAATGTCTCGTAATAGCAGCAGATGACAGTGGGGAAGTACGTTAGGTATTAAGGTATACTCCATCTCTCGCTGATTCTGGGCAGAAGATGAAACTAACAGTTCCCCCGTCAATGATTGTCCTGGTGGAAAACTAAGAGAGTTGGGTTGACGAGCAAATTCCGCAGTGATGAAATTAGCTAAAGCTTGCCCTTTGAGTTGCTGACGCGGTAGACCGAGTAAATCACAAGCAGCAATATTCATATCCACGAAACATAAGCGATCGTCAATCAGAGCGATCGCATCATGGGCGTTCTTAAATAAAGTTTGAATCAGACGCTTCTGAGTTCGTCGTTGATGTTGAGATTTTTTCACGCCAGATTGCGATTGCTGCTTCGAGGAACGTTTAGACACCTACATCTATAAATGCAAGGGGACATTTCCATTTTTTACTGAACTTATGTGAAGTTCAAATTTGATTAAGTTAATGTTAGAAAATTTAATATTTTCTACAAAATTGTACCAATATGCTAGGTAATAAAACTCAAACCTTGTGCATGGTGCTGATACATTGTAGAGACGTTGCATACAACGTCTCTATTTTTGTTTTCATGCTCTACCTGTCATTTCAAACCATTATCAGCAAATTTTTTCTTTTTTATCTGCATACAGCAAGGATTCGCCTGTTACGCCGTCTCTGTAGCAGCAGCTTTTGCTTCTGTATTTGATTTTAACCGCGTGATTATAGCTTTACGAACGCGATCGCTTTTCCGTACCGCACCTGCTAGTTCATATTCCCGGCTGTCTTTGCCATACTTCGTTGCTACACCACTAACTAAGCGTTCTGAGGTTTCACGAATGCTCTTTTCCAAAATTTCTATTTTTTCTTTTGCCGAGTCAAGAGTGTTTAACATCTTATTATATTGATTGAGTTCGTTGCGTAGTTCCCCAGTTAACTCAGTCAAATGCTGCAAACTGATGGAATCACCAAAATCGAGGACAGGATCAATTGATTGAAACCCGATTGTCTGCTGTTCTGTTTTTTCTAGTACGGAAGAAGTTCTTTTTTTGCGTGGCATCAACGCACACCTTTTACTTAACTTTATACTTCTAGCGTCTCTCAACAAGACAAGGAATTGGTTCAGTGAAAATAGCCAAAATTAGGCATCTTTTTGGAAAAAAATTGAATTATTAGTTAAGTAATTACCGATAAATAACTTGTTTTGTTAACCAAAGTTTTTACCTTGTTAACCAAAGTACTTGCCTTGTTAACCAAAGTACTTACCTTGTTAAACAAAGTGCTTGCCTTGTTAACCAAAGTACTTGCCTTGTTAACCAAAGTGCTTGCCTTGTTAAACAAAGTGCTTGGCTTGTTAACCAAAGTACTTACCTTGTTAAACAAAGTGCTTGACTTGTTAACCAAAGTGCTTACCTTGTTAAATAACGATCGCAAATCTTGTCTGTTGGCTCAAAATTGCGCGTAGGCATAGCCCGTCGTAGACATCGCCTATCCAGTTGTGAAACAATCTGAGCGTGGAGGTGCGATCGCATGGGGTGGTTGAAGAGCGTTTATTCCAGAGAAGATAAGTAAGTCGGTGCAATAAAACCAAACTGTGTGAAGAAAAGTAAATAAGGCTCAAACTCTTTCTCCCCCTGCTCCCAGCAAGAACTGCCCCCTGCGTTATTCCAACAAGAATTATTTACGCCGACCTACTTATCATGTCATGGTGTGAATCTCAAATTGGAATTGATTATCTGTTTGGACTGGCGCAAAATCCGAGGCTAATCCAGCTATCTCAATCAATACAGCATCGTGCATCTCAAGAATACTCAGGAAAAATTCAAACCGTAGTAGAGTTTTTTGAAACCCAATACAGTTCAGTTAAGTTTTTTTCTCTCCCCGTGCTTCCCCTGCCTTAACAGATAAATTAACAGATAAATTTGCTTAACTGAACCATTTTATTGAAACATGGCGCAGTAGATTTGTTAATCCGCGCCAGGGCGACAGAGTGAACTATGGACAAGAAGGTGAGGGGGATAAGGGAGCAGAGGAGCAGGGGGC
>NZ_CAXTNE010000450.1:0-3831 GCF_964245445.1 uncultured Nostoc sp. | reverse complement strand
CAGCATAATCAAGGGTTTATATAAAAGATCATACTTTTCCTACTTTTCCTACTTTAGACTTGTCCGAAAACTCCAAAGCCAAAGTGTTCAAAGCTTTGAGACAAAACTTTGATATTTTTGCGAAAACGCAGTTATAAGGGTTTGAGATAGTTACTGATAGTTTAGAAACATAAAAATGAACTCCTACTTTTTCAAAGCTAGTGATTATTGTTTAAAAAAGCTCGTAAAGCTTTAAAAAAAGGCCAAGCTCTAGATTTAATGAGAAACATGGGTGAATTTATTTCCCAGACAACGGGAGAGCGTTGTAAAATTTTGGTAAGAGAGCGAAATTATATTTTAAAAGCCTATCGCAGGCGGCTATTAAACTATCCTTTAATTGTCACCTATCAGCTACCACTTGATAGTAGTGCAGTTGAAAGTTTAATTCGTCAGGCTGTTAACTTACGCATGAAAGGAAATAGTAAGTTTTGGCTTCAAAATAATGCAGAGATAATGTTACATCTGCGATACCAATGGATTGCTAAAAGTTGGCACAAATATGTAGGCTCTATTTTTAATTCTTTCCTTAAACCTAGCAGTGCTTAAAAATTTTATACTTAAATTCTCTCCTTTTAAAATTTTTATTTGCGATCAATACTAAGTAATTAAGCTTAATATCATCAAATTAGATGCTAGCAATCCTTTTGAGATATCTTAGATGGATTAATTATCGTGCATTTTCAGTGCCTTCTATGCTATTAAAATAACTTTCTACTTAAATATATATTTTAGCGTTCGTACCTTTTTTGTCCGACCTCACAAAATCGCGTTGCTCCCCTTTAACAGTTAGATGAAGCCTATCAGTATACTGCTAGCAACCTACCTCACAATACTGCTGTCAAAATTGAAGTCGCTAAAGGACGTGATACCAATTTAAAATGAAGCTGCATATAATGAGGAGAAGCAAACTTGGTAAGTTGACATACTCATGAGTCGCCCATTTAAAATTGCGATCGCCGAGAGCGTTACCTTAATTATTTAAGAATCAATATCAATACAAATCACTGTAACGTATGGATTAATTACTGATTCAGGTACATCAATTGTTAATTCTCCTAACGGATTGGGATTAAGAATAGAATCCATAATTGCACAGCGACTTGTGTACGTTAGGGGCGTGCCGTCAGCAAGAACAAACACCGATTTGACTCGTTTTATTGGTATACCTCTAACTGATATTGTCTCGTAAGGTTTCATTAGTAGGTGTAGATAAATGCGATCGCCTCCGGCACGCGAAGCGCGAACGCCCTTACGAGTCGAGGGGCCATAAAATTGCCACGGTTCTAATCCTGGGGTTGTATCAAGTATACTTTCAGAGTGGCTCCCCATCCAATCTGCTATACCTTTGAGACGCTCTAACTGCTCAGGAGGGATTTGTCCATTACCCATTGGACTAACATTGAGTAAGAGGTTGCCTCCAATGCCAGCTACTTCGCACATTGTATGAATCAATTGACGAGAGGATTTGAAGTTGCGATCATCTGAATTGTATCCCCAACTTGAGTTAATAGTCAGACAGGTTTCCCAAGGATGAGCAGGTGGGTGAGGAGGAATAAACTGCTCAGGAGTTTCAAAGTCTCCACAATTCGGAAGACGATCATTAATGAGAATATTCGGTTGTAAATCACGAATCATTTTTGCTAATTCTTGAGCCTGCCATTGCTCTGGAGTGCGTTCCCAACTTCCGTCAAACCAAATGATATCAATTTCACCATAGTTGGTCAATAATTCTCGTATCTGATTGAACATAAATTGGATATATCGCTCCCACTGTTGCGCTGTCGGTTGAGGTAGTTGGTCAAAGCGATAAGGTTTATCTGCCTCTGTAAAAGCTGGATAGTCAGGATGATGCCAGTCACTAAGCGAAAAATAAAGACCAATACGCAATCCTACAGAGCGCATCGCTTCGATATATTCACGTACAATATCTTTTTTGTAAGGTGCAGATGCAATTGAAAAGTCTGATTCTTGGGTATGGAATAAGGCAAAACCATTATGATGCTTGGCTGTTAATATGGCATATTTCATTCCTAGACTAAATGAGGGAATTAGAGTAGCCATAAATGCTAGATGTTTATACGGTTTAGAAGTGATTGGGGTTTCCTCTAAGAATTGGGGCGATCGCTAGGGAGTATCTATAGGAGAAAAGTTTTTACTGTTTTGCAAAGTTCCAAAAATTATAACTAATCAATCGAATTTGATATTATTTCCCCAACCACCGATTTAAAGATTCCCGGCGTTGTTGATTTCTTTCTCCTGGGGTCATATCAAAAAGACTTTATTTTTTAAATGCCAGTGGCTCAAAATGGCGTTTTTCAGATGCCGTGAAAAGTCAGATTGAATTATGACCCTGCTTTGCCGATTGTGATCAAAAAGCTGTTGGCGAAGTTTCCACAGTAGGGAATTGTTTGTGTGGATGGGGTGCTGGTTAAGTGGGATGAGTAGCGATCACAGACAGAATAGATAAAGCAATTTCAAACCTTACTGTCAAGTTTATCTAATGCTCGTCTTGCCATATTTCGTACTTCTTTATGCTCATCTTGTAATGCCTGAATTAAAAATTTTACTGCTCGCTTATCCTTGAGGTTTCCTAAAGATACTGCTGCCCAATGTCGAGTTAACCAATATTCATTTCGTAATGCGTTAATTAGTAGTTCAACTGCCCTAGTATCACCTAGTTATCCTAAAATTCTTGCAGCTATTTCTTGCCTGTAAAAACAAAGTATAAATCTTAAGGTCACAGTTGGCGGTCGATGGCTTGGTAGTCGTTCTAATAGTCGTCACCCTTAATGCAGACAACCTCAGTATTATCCGTCTTTCAATGCCTTTGGTGATTAGCGATCGCCAAATGCCCCAGACTTATCTTCGTTCCTCCAAGATTTGATATTTACTGAGAAGTGTCTGCCCAAATTCACGAGATATTCAAACGCTACACCGATGTAGTAGAAGAAGTAGCCCTAGATGAAGCGTACGATGTTAAATATTTGACTGGGGTTGAAGTATCGAAAAGTGTTCAGCAGCGACTTGTACACCGTCAAAATTTTGAATTACCTTTATCACAGTCAACAGTCAAAGAGTTGAGTGTAGATGGTGGAAATATTCGTATTCGTACACCAATTGGACAAAGAAAGTGACTGGAAAGGTTATAAAGCTGTACGTCTGCACAACTTGGCTGCGATCGCAGCCTCATTCCAAGAAAATAATTTTGTAGTCAATTGGGTCAATAACCAAATCATGGCTCCTATACTTACTTGTATTGGAGATGGACATGACGGAATTTGGAATATTATCCGTGAATTTACTCCCCCTATTGAACGCCGCGAAATACTCGATTGGTTTCATCTCATGGAAAACCTACATAAAGTAGGTGGTTCACTCAAAAGAAACAACAAGGCAAAAAGTTTACTTTGGAAGGACAAAGTTTCAAGCGATGCTTTTGAGCTTTCCGTCACGACCACAGGCGATCGCTCTATTTATCCATCTGGAACAAAGGTGCTTGAAAGCTGATTTCGGCAGATGGCGTTCCCAACGTGAAATGAAGGACTGATAAGGCTTCTGGAAAAGTTTTCGGTCTACTGAATTTAAGAAACACTCTTTTATTGCTGAGGTAGTTCGTCTCGATGGGTATGCGCCCACTCGCACATTGCCTCAACAATCGGCATTAAACTTTCACCTAGAGGCGTTAATGAGTAGTCTACGCGGGGTGGCACTTGAGCAAAAACCTCTCGGTTAACAAGTCCGTCTTGCTCCATTTGTCTTAGTTGCTGGGTTAATACACGACGGGAAATACCT
>NZ_CAXTNE010000449.1:0-3861 GCF_964245445.1 uncultured Nostoc sp. | reverse complement strand
GTTGTTAGCGATCGCTGGTTTTTGATCCTACCTCACCAAATCGCGTTGCTCCCTTCCTGGGGTAAGGCAATCTCCTTGTTTTGCCTTTTTGACTGTAAAACCTGTGCGCCGACTGAGAATTTCTGCCATAAGCGACAGATATTCGAGCGCGAGGTGTTGCACAATGGCGATCGCGGCTGTAAATTCTGGAGGTATCGATAGCAGTTTAATTAAAGCAGTTAGACCGCCTGCTGAGGCTGCGATCGCCACAATATCAAAGGCAGCATTCTTAAAGTGAGGTAGATAATTTTTGGCATTTTCTGCCATCTGAGTCATGATTTTTTGGCTGTCACTATCAGACAAACTTCTTTATTTACAAAAATCATTAATAAATTGAAAACTTTTCATTTTTAATCCAAATATATGTTATTTTTAACCTTTATTTATTAAGAGAATAACTCAATCCTCCTGTTCTAAAATGCGTTTTGCCTGCAAAAGTTGCTGTTTATGTTCCTCACTAACTGTTGGGTATTGCAGATTTAATTCTTGTAATTTTGTGCAGATGATATTGGCAACAGTCAGCCGTGTAAACCATTTGCGATCGGCAGGAATAATATACCACGGGGCCCATTCTGTACTAGTGTTGTTGAAAACTTCTTCATAAGCATTCATATAATCATCCCAAAAAGCTCGTTCTCGGGCATCGCTATCTGAAAACTTCCAATTTTTTTTAGGAAAGTCAATCCGTTCTAAGAAGCGTTTTTTTTGCTCTGCTTTTGAGACATTCAAAAAAAACTTCAGAATAATTACACCATTATTTACCAAATATTTTTCAAAATTATTGATTTCTTCAAAACGCTGTTTCCATATCTTATTCCTTTCAGGTAAGTGGGGAAGTTGTTGTTTTTTCAGTATTTCTGGATGGACACGAACCACTAGCGCTTCTTCATAGTATGAACGATTGAATATTCCAATTCTACCTCTTTCTGGTAAAGCCTTAGTTGTTCGCCACAGGTAGTCATGGTCTAATTCTTCTGCATTAGGCCCCTTGAAACTAAATACCTGAAATCCTTGCGGATTCACACCAGAGGTCACATGTTTAATTGTGCTATCTTTACCAGCAGCATCCATTGCCTGAAAAATAATCAACAAGGCATAAGTGTTTTGAGCGTAGAGAATATTTTGGTAATTTGCTAGTCGTTCAATATCTGCCTGTAATTTAGTTGCAGCATCAGCTTTTTCATGAAACTCAGTTTTATAAGCTGGGTCATAGTTTTTTTTCAAAGAAATCTTTGAACCTGGTGGAACAATGAAAGCATCGTGATTCATAACTTTTAACCAATTCTGGGAGTTTAAGTCTCTCTTTAATCATCGGTAAGTTTTGTGATTCTTTCTAAATTCCTGTTATAAAACTTAATGACGTAGGCGTACCCCTACTCTTAAGCAAAGTAAGTACAGCGTCTGTTTGCAACAGGCTACGCAAATTCGTAAGGTGTTACGAATTACTTTTATTCAGCACTTGCTATTTTAATTTCCGTCGCCTTGGTATAGGACGCATCGCTTCACGTGCCAACATAAACATCCCTGCAACACCCAAACTGACAAACCAAACATATTGATACCAATATTGCCGAATTTGCTCACCCGCACTGAGTTCTGGACACAACGTGTTTAAGTACAGCAGCAGTACTAATATCATCAGCGCCCCAAAACCAACAAAGCTTAAGCCAACACCAATTCGTGCATGTCGCAGTTCAAAATCACTAATAGTATCTAGGTCAATTTCTGCCAATTCCTTAAAAGAATCATCTGCCAAAGATGACGTTGCTTGAAATTTATTGCTCAGTTTTGGTGGCAAAATCGGTGATAGTGTTGCTACGGTTCGGTGGCGTAGCAAAGCCTCAGTATCTCGCAGCAATTCTAATGGCTTACGGCTAGTAGTTGGTTGAGCAAACTCTATGTTGTCTGTAGGAGTTGGGGCATTAGCTTTGCTTTCAAAATCCATAGTACACTTTAGAAGAACCAGGATATACATAGCCTAGCGAATCAACAGACAAACACGCCAAAATAATTATAAATTATCAATTCCCCTCGTCCATCTCTTTTAATGTAGCTAATGCTGAGGGAGATAAGCGACTCAGATAGCTGAATATCCAGTATTTAAAGATAGTGTTTAAAATCACGGGAAATGTAGCAATAAAGAAAAATACTATGGTTTTATTATCTGGCAGCCCTAAATGTTCTGCCAATCCTTCAAGAATAACCTCCCATCCTTCTGGTGAGTGAAATCCTACGAATATATCTGTAGAGAGAATAATTAAAAAAGCCTTGGCACTATCGCTTAGTCCATAAACAATATTATCTATAAAAGATTTCAAAATCACAATTTCTTTTTTGCTTATCATGATAATGATGCTAAAAGAAATTAGTGATATTAAATCAGCAAATGCATTACTAATAGCACTATTATGTTTTACGTGAAATTCTTCAGCTATCTCAATGGCTTTGTCTTTTACCTTTTCTTTTATTACTTCTGAAGAAATTTGTGGTGCTTGATTTAGGAAATATTCAAACCTCAAGCTTTGTTGATAATTATGCAATTCATGGAGAGCTTCTTTTTCCATATCAGAATTGATAAAAATTTGGGTTATATTGTTTTCTTTGTTTCTTTCTAATATGGGATATACTAAAAAATTCTTAGATAATTGCTGAGTTAAAAATGGTACAATAATTAACGTTAATATAAATCTAATAGAAATTTTTGTCCTATTTTTAGAAAGTCGGTAATTTCTAACAAACTCTTCTTCCGTCTGCGGTACAAAATCTACTTTGATTCTATTCAGTCTTTGACCCATAGACCTCGATGGTAATCTAACTTGTTGAGATGGAGGTTGAGGCCGGATATGATTAAGATTAGATGATAACTGTTTGTTGATTTCGCTCTGGTTAACTTGTAGTGGTTGAGAAGTTGATATTAACGCATTGTTGCTAATTATTTCATTTTTTAGAGCGTACCTCTCTACAACTTCATTAATAATTTTCAGATTCTCTAACAATACAGAATTAGAGATATTTAAAATTTTTCGACTAAGACGAAACTCTATAAGTCTTACTTTGATAGTAGTTAAATTCTTCTCGAGGTATCCTTGCCAATAAGACATCACATTTTCAGTATAATTTACTGATTCTGAAGATATTTTCTTGCCGTCAAAATGTTCTATCTCAATGTTTTTAATTCTTTGAGCGGCTTGTTGAGCTTCTAAGAGTGCCCTCTCTGGTGTATCTAAAAACCAAACGTTAAGCGATCGCAAATAATCTTTGAGATTTTGGCGAAATAAATTTGCTGTTCTGGCGAAGGGATTTTTCATTATATATGATTCTTTATATAATGCGTATAATAGTTATATAAACATTAAAAATGGGTAATATCTAGTTTAAAATATTATTAATCATTACCCATAGATATATTAGATAATTTTATTATTTTGGGTGTAGACGTATTAGAGGATTAGGTACAGGGAAAGGGCGATTTTCTATAATTTTAAATCGACTCGGATCGCCATTGTCGGTAAAGACTAGTGTGACATGAATACAAAATTACACTTTAAAGCTTAATATAGCAAGCTTTGTAGAGACTTAGCCTGTTAAGATTTTTTAGCTTTATTTAGAAATATTGTCAAAAACCTAAAATAGATATATCTTGAGTTAGTTTCAGTCAGCTTGTCTAACAAGTAGAATTTGAGGATTTTTGATTAAGTAGTCATTGTCATTAGTGCATACCTTGTCTTTTGCGATGCTATAAGCAAGTCGTTGGGATAAGGCAGTTCTAAGGGACTTCCAAATAAAAAAATATCCCATCGTTTTAGAGGCAGGGGGCAGGGG
>NZ_CAXTNE010000448.1:0-3864 GCF_964245445.1 uncultured Nostoc sp. | reverse complement strand
GCCCCCTGCTTCTTCATCTCCCCACTCCCTAAGCTATCGTCACATCTGGCGACAAGTAAACATCCTGAATGTTATGAAACAGTTTTACACCTTCCTCAAAAGGACGTTGGAAGGTCTTTCGCCCAGAAATTAATCCTGAACCACCAGCGCGTTTGTTGATTACGGCGGTGCGTATTGCTTCGGCGAAATCATTTTTACCAGTCGCGCCACCAGAATTAATCAACCCGACACGCCCAGAGTAGCAATTCAGTACTTGGTAACGAGTTAAATCAATTGGGTGATCGGTTGTCAGTTCTGTGTAAACGCGCTCATCGGTTTTGCCGTAACTCTTACCACTGGCTTTGGCAACAGCACCGTAACCATTGTTATTTTCGGGTAACTTTTGTTTAATGATGTCGGCTTCAATCGTTACACCCAAATGATTCGCCTGTCCGGTGAGGTCAGCCGCAAGGTGGTAATCTTTGTCTTGTTTAAAAGCGTTATTCCGCAGATAACACCAGAGAATTGTCACCATCCCCAGTTCATGGGCGCGTTTAAAAGCTTTGCTGATTTCCTGAATTTGTCTGGTAGACTGCTCTGAACCAAAGTAAATTGTCGCACCGACGGCGGCGGCCCCTAAATTCCAAGCTTGTTCCACATCAGCAAACAATACCTGGTCAAATTGATTAGGGAAAGTCAGTAATTCGTTGTGATTGATTTTGGCAATAAAGGGGATTTTGTGGGCATACTTGCGCGAAACTATACCTAATGTCCCTAAAGTGGTAGCAACCGCATTGCAACCTGCGGCGATCGCTAGCCTGACAATATTTTCTGGGTCAAAGTAAATCGGATTGGGCGCAAAAGACGCACCTGCTGAGTGTTCAATCCCTTGGTCTACCGGTAGAATAGACAGATACCCAGTATATGCAAGACGACCAGTAGAATAAAGTAACTGAAGATTACGTATCACTTGTGGGTTGCGATCGCTATTAAGCCAGATTCGATCTACAAAGTCTGGGCCCGGCAAATGTATTAAATCAGTAGGAACTTTTGCTTTGTAGGTAAGCAGGTCTTCAGCCTCTTTACCTAGCAATGACTCAATAGAACTAGCCTCTTTGAGCGTTGTAGTCATAGTATTATCCTCAAAAATTGAGCAAATGACCTTTGCTTTTAAGATAGCATTTCTAATATTGCTAACTTGGTTGTACGGAGATTAATAATATGTCTTCTTTCTGAAGATATAGTAATTTTATTGTATAAGTGAAAATCAAAAGGCTCCGATTACCCACTTACTTTTAAGAAGTCGGGAATCTTGTTGTGAATGATTAAGTAGGGCTATACTACCGGAAGTATTCAATCAACTTTCGGAATTAATGTTTTCAACTCAGTTATCAATCTCAAATAGTACAATTATACTACACTAGAATCATAGCTGAAAATTGAAAATCCATCTTTCCCCAATTGTGGTAATAATTTTGAACAGAATAAATACAATTTTATGAGTAATTTTCAAATTGATATTGACTTCAGCAATATAGATTTAGCTTCCCTTGAGACAGAAGAAGATTTTCAACGAGAGGCAAAAATGTTACTCCCAAAGGCACTGGTCAAACTAGGTGAAAGTGTGGGTGAAAACACTTGGGAAGAATTACAGCAAAAGCTGCAAGGAACTGGAGGTATCAAATCTTCTCCCAGCGAGAAACGTCGGTTTATTCAAGAAACTGGAAGAACTTATCAACGAAATGCTAGTAACAGAGAAAAACAAGAACTAGAAGACTATATAGTAGAGCAATTACGTCAGCACAAATAGTATTTGTCAGAAGTTAACTTATCAGACATGATTCAAATAAACCAGCGGCGAATCAACTCCACCTGGAAGCTATAGCCATCGTCAACTTCCTCAATTAACTCAAGTTGCAACAGCAATTTGAGTGTAATATCAGCATTAGAAAACCGTTGCAATAAAATTTGGCGGCTAACTATAGCCCCTTCCCCTTGAGCGGCGAGAAAACGTAGAATAGCTTGTCCAGTAGCATCTACTTGATTGTTTTGAATATCAGCAAAGAAAAAGCCACCACTTTGCAAAGCTGCTGGTATCGCGGTTTCCACATCTGCGAAAGTTGCCAATCGCCGGATAGAGGGGTCTTGTTCGTTCTTAAGGACAATAATTTCCCCGCAGAGTAGTTGTACTAAGAATGGGTGACAACGGGTGAGTTGTAGCACTCGCTCAACGGCGTTGGGTTCATAGCGGAGGGTAAAATCTTTGACGGGACGTTCAATTAATTGTCGTGCTTCCACTTCTTTGAGGTAGGAGATATGCACAACTTGGACATTAATCAGATAACTAGCCCAGCGCTGATATTCTTCGATAGTATGAGAGCCAGCCAGTAACACCTTGAAGCGGGGACGATGTTGGATGAGGTGACGCAGCATTCCCAAAACATCCTCTTTCTCAAAGCGACCTTTGGCTATGGCGTTGTCTAAAACCTCGAATTCATCTAGCGCTAGCAAGGCGGTATTTTGTTCTAGAGCCTGTTCTACTTTATCTAGCCATTCATAAAAATCGGTGAAGGGGTCAGATTTTAATACTTGGCGGCCTAGGGACGGTAAAGTTACACCTTGCTTTTTCGCTGACTTCTCCATCTCTCTAGCGAGGTTGTAGAGAAAACCTGCATGGTCACTAGCTGATGAAGGTGCGCCTTGCAAGTCTACAAACATGGGGATAATGCTATTAGGTAGTAACTTTCCGATATTGTTGAGGAGGGAAGTTTTACCCATGCGTCGCTGGCCATAGAGTAGCAGAGGTGGGCGACGGCGGTCTAAAAGTAACTGCTCAATGCGTAAGCCAATGTCATCACGCCCTGTGAAAACTTCTTGCTCTAGTGTAAGCGGTACACCAAGAATATAAGGGTTGTCAATTTCTTTGTTTTGTTCAACTTTAATAGCTAGTTCTTCTATATATTTGTTAATTATATCCAGCCATATTTTAGCAAAAGGTAGAAAGGAAGAAGCATATTTATTATTACTACGATTAAAGTTTTCTAACTGTCCATTTAGCTTTTCTGCTACAGCTTTAAGAGCTATACGCTGGTTGTAATTACTTCTTTGTTCTAATGCTGCGTTTACATCCTGACTGATGCGAGTAAAAATGCGTAGAACAGAATTAATTGAATTCTCTAATTCCTCGATTTCTATGGAGCGATGAACCTGACGTATAGCTTCTACATCACCACATTTTCTTAGGTTCAGTGCATCTTTGCAAATTTGAACAGCCCAATTTTGCAGACTTTCATTGAGATAATTGATAGCAGCTTCACCTTCGCTTGGATTATATTCTATGACTAAAAGTAAATACTTATCTAAGCCATATAAAGGTATGCGCTGAAATTGATCCCAAAAGGCTGAATGATAGCGTAATGAACTTGAATACTCGTCTATCCTTTTCTCAATTTGTTGAGAAGGTAAAGGTAATATTGACTTTGGAAATGTATCATCAGTGTGCCTTTGGTTAATTCGATAAGGAAATATATGAGACAATCTTAATAAAATAGAAGGCTGGTTGATGCGGTTTTTTTCCAACCAATAAAGTGCTAAATTCCATAATTGGAGTGATGGGTATAAAACTATTGGTCGCCATAAGTTGATATTGATACCCAGAAAGAATAGTACAGCAAAAGTAACACCATACGCAACGCCTAACCCTTCACCATGTACCAGACCACCAGCTACACCAAAGCCTAGACCTCCTGGTATACTCAACAAAAAGCCTACTAATATCAAGTCTTCATTATCAATTTTTGCTCCCACGCCTCCCGCCATGCCTAACGCCACGGCATACGCCACGCCTAAAGACACTCCAAAAGACAAGCAAAACGCCACACCTCC
>NZ_CAXTNE010000447.1:0-3869 GCF_964245445.1 uncultured Nostoc sp. | reverse complement strand
TCTTTTAGTCTTACTTATTTATTATTGCTGGGAGAATAAAAACTGGGATGCACCCAATAGGGTTCCACCAATTGCGGCATTGTCCAAAAAATAGCCCAATAAACCGAAGCAACTTGGGCTGAATAGTAAAGTTCAGTTTATTTTGTGTTTGCTCATGAATTTTTAGATTTTTACCTCTGAGCAAATACCAAATTAAAATCAAATTGATAATTAATAATAAATAGCTTAATAAAGAAGCTTGATTTTCCATTTTTTGAGTAAAATGTCTCTATTTTTAGGCTCAACGCTGAGGTTCTTTACTTACAACCCAGACTATCTCGCGTTGACACATCCGTAACCGGATTTACGCCATCGGCTCTTTCACACAATAGTGATACTTGATAGCGGTCAATCAAAGCATCTGTAAAATCAGCGCCAGTGATATCAGCATCGTAAAAGCGGCTGCTCGTCAAAGTGGCTTCTGTAAAAATGACATTTTTTAAATTAGCACTATCCATAGTCACGCGATCAACTAAAGCGCCGCTCAAGTTCGCACCTTCCAAATTTGCTTTTAATAAAACTCCCTTAGTCAGAATTGCATTGGTTAAATTCGCTCCTTGGAAATTCGCACCTCGCATTTCTGCTGCTACAAAAGTCACACCGACTAAATCAGCGTTAGAAAAGTCACGATTTTCTAAATTTGTATTGTTGTAATTGATTGTGTTTATTTGAGCAAAAGCCGGTTTAGGATTAAGTATGATCCACAAAAATGCTAGGATTAAAATCACAATCAAACCAAAAAACCGGAGTAAAATCTTTTTCATAACTTTATTATTTGTTCTTTGTCATTAGTCCTTTGTCATTTGTCCTCTGTTAATTAACAATGACTAATGACTAATGACTAATGACTAATGACTAATGACTATTTCCAATCTTTACCAATCCGAATTGTGAGATCAGATTCTAAATCACCAATCGCCGCTACCTCAATTTGACCCAAGCCTAAGACTTTTTGCAAATCAACTCCAACTCGTCGGTTGCCTTTTTGGACAACAATCTGAGTTTGGCGTTGGGTATCTGGCCAATCAGGCACTTTGTAAATATTAGTAAAGCCTTTCTGTTTCAGATAAGCAATAACTTTTTCAGTTAGCTGAGGTTGATTGGAAGCATTTTGAATAGCAATTTTGAGGTTAGGAACCTGACGCATATCTGGTTTCAGACCAGGTACATTTACCCCAACATAATCATTCAACAGGCTCTGTTGTCCAGTCATATTTAGCCAATAGCTATCAGGGTCTTTGCTAAAACGGCTAAACGTACCAGGCAACACGGTCATTTGGAAATTATCCCGATCCAAGTTGAGACCGAAGTTCACCAACGCCATCATTTCTTCCATCTTCAGGTTGGTATCAAAGTATTTTCGCATCAAGCGAGTTAATTGAGGCAACCTGGGTAAGACGGTAGGACTATTTAAGCGTTGCAGCAATGCTGCTGTTAGTGCTTGCTGACGCTGCACTCTCGGCAAATCTCCCAAACCTGGTTCTCGGAATCGGGCAAACTGTTCTGCTTGTTCGCCGTTGAGGGTTTGCCAGCCACTGACTAAATTAATCGACAGGCGACTGCTGGAGTCTTTATATTCCATTGATTGCGGAACAAAGACCTCTATTCCGCCTAACTGATCGACTAACTGCCGTAATCCACTGGTAGAAATACGGATATAGCGATCGATTGGGGCATTGTTTAAGGTACGACTAACTACCCGTGCTGCCAAGACTGGGCCGCCTTTGGCATTAGCATCAGATACCTTAGTTAAACCCTTTTCTCCCTTTTCTGGGATGGCGATCATCGTATCTCTGGGAATCGAAAGCACCCGTACAGATTTGTCACTAGGGTTAAGCCGTACCAGCAGCATGGTGTCACTTTTCCCAGCAAAGCTTTCTGGTGAACCGTCAACAGTACCACTAACTGGTTCAATCCCCATAATTAAAATATTCATGGGTCGTGAAAGCTTGTACTGGGAAAGTTTGCTCCATAACTCCCCTGGTAGTGGTATTTTTACCTCGTCTTTAGTTGCAGTTCCTAAATCTTCATCTGTTCGATCTAGATTGCTCCACAACGGAGTCCACAGCGCTAACGTTGATACCAGCAAACCAGATAAGATAATGCCGATGACAACTGTCATGATCCACAACAGCCATCGAGGCATGGTTAAGCCCAGTCTCTCGTAAAGCTGATTGGGAATTGCACCCACTGATTCGACAACGCTACGGTTGGGATTCGCTGGCGGGTTTAGTTCTACCTCCTCCTCTAAATCCTCTACTGGTGCAGGTGTTACTTGATTTTCTGTTCGTTGAAGTTGCTGCGATCGCACCTCAGTTTCAAATTCTGCAACTTGCTGAGATCCAAGCGGATTTTCCGACCATTCGACTTGTTTTATCACAATTATCTCCCCACTCAACCACTCCCTAAAAGTATGTTAATCCAAGCTACAAATATTGCCAGTGGAAAAGCTCACTGTAAACTTGTAATGTTCTTCGGTAAGCCTGTATGACAACATGAATACTTTATTGTTCCCCGTAATCCTTGCTGGTGGTAAAGGTGAACGTTTTTGGCCCCTGAGTCGCAAAGACCGACCCAAGCAATTTTTAAGTCTTGATGGTAGCTCTAGAAGTTTATTACAAGCAACCGCCGATCGATTGATTGAACTCGGTGGCGGTGAGTCCAGCGCTGCGGGAGGGTTTCCAACGCCAGTCGCTCATGGGGGAGACCCCCAAGACCGCGCTGGCTCCTCCGCAGGCGACTGGCGCTCGCGAAGCGTATCCGAAGGATTCACCCCAAGGGGGTGGGATTCCTTGTGGGTAATTACTTCTAATCAGATAGCTGAAGGGGTAAGACAACAATTACCTGATCTACCATCTCAGAATTTATTAATTGAGTCGGAAGGAAGAGACACCGCCGCAGCCGTTGCTTGGACAAGTTTAGAAATCAAACAGCGCTATGGAGAAGACGCTGTTATTGGCTTTTTCCCTGCTGACCACTGGATTGCTGATCAAGAGGCGTTTGCACGCACATTAAGCGCGGCCACGCAACTAGCAGCAAGCACAGCAGCGATCGTTACACTGGGGATCAAGCCTACTTTTCCATCAACCGGTTACGGTTACATTGAACAAGGTGAAAAAATAGGTAGCTTTAATGAGTTGCCAGCTTATCACGTCAACCGTTTTACTGAAAAGCCCAACCGTGAAACGGCAGAAACTTTTTTATCTACGGGACGCTTTAGCTGGAATAGTGGAATGTTCGTTTTTCGGGCAGGGGTTGTTCTCAAGGAACTACATACCCATGCTCCAGAAATTATCGAACCTTTAGAACAACATGGCCCTGATATCTATCCCCAGTTGCCTAAGAAGAGTATAGACTATGCGTTAATGGAAAAGACAACTCTAGCATACGTTTTGCCAGTTGATTTTGGTTGGGATGATTTAGGAGATTGGAATGCGATCGAACGCTTACTCAAAACAAAAGAGACTCCCAATGTGGAACTTGCTACGCACGTAGGGCTAGATACGCAGGGGGCGATTATTTACGCCTCAAATCCAGAGGATGTAGTTGTTACAATTGGTTTAGAGGACGTGGTGATTGTGCGCGATCGCAATGTCACCCTCGTTGTTAAAAAAGAACGTACCCAGGAAATCAAGCAGATCCTCAAAATTCTCCAAAGCGATTCCCGATTTACCGACCTGCTATAAAAGTTAAAACCCTTGGTAGAGGCGAAAAAGCCTATTTTTCCATTATAACTTGACTGTCGAAAAGCAGAGCATTTGAAAGAGGCAGAGGGGCAGGGAGTAGGGAGCAGAGGGGAAAGAGCTAATTTTTTATTCTCCCCCTTGCCC
>NZ_CAXTNE010000446.1:3053-3873 GCF_964245445.1 uncultured Nostoc sp. | reverse complement strand
GGCAGTTTGAGAAACTCGTCTAAAGTTAGTTGGGGTTTCCTTGCAATAGTCATAAGTAAATAGCATAGAGGGCAATATTTTAATTATGTGCGTTAGCGATCGCCTACAAGGTCAGCCCAATTGCGCCAGATGTTGAGGCGCTGAACTTGAACGGATACATCAACCCTCAACCTGCCGCAGTTTTTCCAATTCCTCTGGCGTGAGGGGATTATTTCCTGCCTTCAGTGCTTCTATCCAGCGTAGCCGTCGCTGCTTCACATCATTTAAGTAATCAAGTGCGCCACTGTTTACAGCAGCCTGAAAGTCTTCTAATGCCCCTGCCAAGTCGCCAGTCAAAACTCTAGCTAGCCCTCGACTGTCTTGGCAGGCTTTATTATCAGAGTCTAAGGTAACAACTTTTTCACAGATTTTGAAAACACCTTCAGCATAACCGTGTAAACAGCCAACCCAGCAAATGCTATTTTGAAATTCAGCAGACTTTCTCAAACTAGGGTCAAATATTTGGGCTTGCTTGAAAGCTTCCTGTGCTTCTTTAATTTTGCCTTCTCTAACCCAACTGATGCCCTGACTCAAGGCAACCGCAGCCGCAAAAGCTGGGTTTTGCTTTAACTCTGGAGATACGCCTACTGTTTGATGCAGTCCTCTAGCATTGAGCCATTTTGTGCCACTGTTCTATACCACTGCTTTGAGGTTGGCATAGCTAAGGTAGGCATCGCTGAGGTTGGCACGGCTGAGGTTGGCATGGCTGAGGAATTATCTGATGTTTTCTCTAACTGGAGAGTTACTCAAGCTGTGAGTTTAGCCGATAATTGTGAGCAAG
>NZ_CAXTNE010000446.1:0-3043 GCF_964245445.1 uncultured Nostoc sp. | reverse complement strand
GCTGAGGTCGGCATCGCTGAGGTTGGCATCGCTGAGGTTGGTACGGCTGAGGTCGGCATGGCTGAGGTAGGCATCGCTTAGGTTGGTACGGCTGAGGTCGGCATGACTGAGAAATAATCTTAAGTTTTCTCTAAAAGCAGAGATACTCAAGCAGTGACTATAGCCGATAATACGGAGCAAGCGTTCTGAGTCAAATTGATCGGTATTAGGTTTACCGCAGGGGTGAAATGTAATTTTGTCTTTGAGGTCGTCTTTTCTTTGGGCATAGCGATGCAACTCTAAAAGCAAAATCATCACATTCAGCCCTGTATACACATCCACCTGACGCAATCCCAACTCAATTTCTCGCTCTGGTAATTGCTCCCGCAATTGTTTTTTCTTTATCAGAGGCAGGTTTGCATCTTCTGCATCAATAAATTCCCCATCGCACCAACGGAAGTAGAATTGCACTAATCTTTGAAACAGTTGACACAAGCGTTCTACGTTTGGAAATTCCGAATTCTCAGCCAACCAACCCATCAAATATTCGACAATTTCAAGCGTTAAATTTCCATAACCTAATAAATCGTAAATCTGCTTATCCATTACCTCCGTGGTAATAAAGTCACGCTTGCTTACCTTGGTTGTCCAATCGATAAAGCTTTTTAGTAACCGTTCCGCGAATAAAAACTCGCTAAAACTCTTGTGAACAAACTCAACTGAGCCGCCTTTATCGCCTGAAGCTGGTTTGATATAGAATGCCGTCAACAAATTATTGAGTAGCTTATCTTGTTGATTTTTTTGGGAGGTATTCTCCTGTCTGGCATCCTGAATTAACTTTGCAGCTGGGTTGTTGCTGTCTTTGAGCCGTGCTTCTAACATCGTCACTCTCGCAGATTCATTCCCAGACTGCACCACACACAAAGCGGCTTCAGTGAGAAACTGCCGCAAATCTTCACTCTCCAATCCAGTCAAGCGAGAGTTATCATTCTGATTTTCACTGTCACGCTGTTTTTCTAGTACCCACTTCACTGATTCGTCATAGATGCGGATTTTTGCCTTAATAGCGTCTGCGCCTGCAAACATTTGGACGTTGAGACGGTTGTCTCGGTGCATCCGCGCCAGTAAATAAAGCAGTAAGGGTTCTCGTGCTAGTTTATTTTTGACTTCATCAGGGCAAGCCTGCAAAAATTCTTCAAACTCAATCTTGTTAACTTGAGCCGCAACTGCCCATTTTTCCAGCCATTTTTGCTGAATTGAGTCATCCATTGGCTGAAGTTCGACGCGCTTCAAGCTTTTGGTTTGTGAAAGCAGGCGCTCAATTCCTTGCAGCGCTAAGGGACGACCGGTAATCAAAAACTGATGACGGCAAAAGGGGTCTTTTTGAAACTGTTCCACCTGTTCTAAAAATTCCTTCAAGCCGCCAGTTGCTCGTCCTTCTAGTAATAACTCATCAAACCCATCCAGTAAAAATAAAAAGCGAGTATTTTTATCTGTCAGCCAGCCTGAATCACTGGTGACAAAATCAAGGTGTTGTAAATAGTTCTCTAAAGTATCAGTTAAGTTATCTTTTAGTACGCGCAAATCTCGCAACCGAATCAGAATTGGGGTAAAGCTGGGATGTAATTCGCGCTGTACCCAATCGGCAAACATCCGACAAAAGACGCTTTTCCCCCGTCCGGCTTCGCCCTGAATAAACAAAACTTGTTTATGTTTTGTTTCTGGGTCATTCAGTATTGCCTTAACCCACGCTTCCAGTTCCAGGCTTGCATTGTCTTTGGCATCTAGTTCTTTGACTTGCAAAGGTACATACAAATCCCGAAAGGTAATATGGGTTTCATCAAAAATCTTTTCTTCTGGCTTTGGTTTAATTACCTGTTCCAAATAACCTTCGATATTCAGATTTTTCTCTAGCTTTTCTTTTCCTCCGGCGCTATACCATTTCCAAAGTTTGTCCGCTTTCTCTCCGACTTCTACCAATGCGTCTTGCATATTTTCATCGGTGTGACGCGCCACCCGTTCAGTTAAGGTTTTTGCTTCTGTCTCCGTTAATCCGGCTTCTTGCAAACGTTGCTGTAAAATCTGATTAAATGATTCTGCCAGTTGAGATTCATGGAAATAGAGAATAGCTTTTTTTACTTCCCGTTCATCAAATTCTTGCTCACCTAATTTCTGAATCTGCAAAGCTAAAGCATGAGAAGCTTCACGGTTTGGATCAATTTTCTTGAGTAATTCCGAATCTTGTTTGAGAATATCCTGAAAGCTATCTATGTAAGCAGCCTGACTAACTAGTAGCACACAGTTTTCTAAACTTGGCTCTTTGTTGGTTGCATCAATAATGAACTTTAGTATAGTAATGGCGATGGGTGCGAAGGGAATTACTTCTTTGGTAATTTGACCCAGAGGAGAATTAAATACATCTAATAGCGACGAAATCTGTTCTAGATAAGGTTTAAAGTTTTGAACATTGGGTTTTTGCTCTTTGATGGCTTTTGCCAAATCAAGCACGGCTTTAGCTGCTTCGGCTCCAGTCTTTGTTACCTCTACGCCTTGTCCCCAGTTCAAATCCTGAATGTTTCTCAAAAACTTCCAGAGTTTCGTCATCGCCATAGACTATTCTCCAACAGCATCAATTTAGTAAAAATGCAGTTTTATAAAGCTTCTCGTTTGTATGCAATAGATTTTGACCTCTCTCCAAACCTCTCTCCTTTTAGGAGAGAGGTTTTGAATCTTACTCCCCAACGCTAGTAGGGAAGGGGTTGGGGGTTAGGTCTATATTGCACTCAACTAAGAACCGCTATATTACTTAACTCAAATTCAACCAGCTAAAAACTTGTTTAACTGTCAGTTTTAACTCGGTATCTGTGAGTGTAGGCAACTGATAAGCTATTGTATATAATTTCACTCGCTACTTGGAAACGCTGTTAGCAGAGTTTTAAGTTTCACATAGAGGCACAGAGGCGCAGAGAGTTTTTAAATTTTGTTGTCTACGAGTATCAAAGACTCGTCAACGGAGATAAAAGGTGGATTCATCCAGTTCAAAGACTCGTTAACGGAGATAAAA
>NZ_CAXTNE010000445.1:0-3932 GCF_964245445.1 uncultured Nostoc sp. | reverse complement strand
GTAGTACGGAGTCGAGTAAGTAAAATTTTGTCTAGCGATCCAGAACTGGAGGTGGTAGGAGTCGCGGCTAACGGTCGCATTGCCCTTGCCAAAATTTCCCAAGTTAATCCTGATGTGATTATCCTGGATATTGAGATGCCGGAGATGGATGGTTTGCAAACCCTGTCCGCTATTCGACAGATGTATCCACGTTTACCAGTGATTATGTATAGTACCTTTACACGCAGTGGAGCGATCGCAACGCTGGAAGCTCTTTCTTTAGGGGCTTCAGACTATGCCACAAAACCTAGTAACTTAGGAAATGTAGAGGCAGCAACCCAACATATTCAGGATGATTTAATTCCTAAAATTAAGGTATTTGCTACATCTTACACACCAAGCACAATTACCCATCCAGTTATTTTTCCCGTTGGTAGCGATATACAGCAGGTGGAGGTTGTGGCAATTGGGGTTTCTACCGGAGGCCCAAATGCTCTGGCTGTAGTACTTAGGGAGTTTCCAGCAGATTTATCAGTACCGATTTTGATTGTGCAACACATGCCGCCAATGTTTACGAAACTACTAGCTAAACAATTAGCTTCCAAGTGTCAGATCCCAGTAGATGAAGCGGTTTCTGGACAAATACTAAAACCAGGACATGCCTGGATTGCACCAGGAGATTTTCATCTAATTGTGCAACGCGAGAAAACTGGAGTTCAACTTGTCACCCATCAAGCATCGCCCGAAAATTCTTGTCGTCCTTCAGTCGATGTACTGTTGCGATCGGTTGCACAGGTTTATGGTGCTGGGGCCATCGCAGTTATCCTTACGGGTATGGGGCAAGATGGGTTGCATGGCTGTCAGTGCATACGCGAGGCGGGTGGACAGGTACTTGCACAAGATAAAGTTACTAGCGTTGTGTGGGGAATGCCTAGTTTTGTAGTTAATGCCGGGCTTGCTAATAAAATTCTTCCACTTAACCAAATCGCATCTGAAATTATGCAGAGAATTCGTTTCAATCAAATTCCTTTTTCAGACCTGTAATGACACAGATTATGGGTGTAAGCACTACTGATTTTGAGTATCTTCGGGAGTTAGTTCATCATCATTCAGCAGTTGTGTTGTTTGGTGATAAAACCTATTTAGCAGAGTTACATTTGCAGCCAATTATCGAATCGGCAGGATTTGCTTCTATCGCTGATTTGGTTACTTACTTGCGAACTCACCCGTTTAATAGTCTTCACGTCCAGACAATCGAGGCGCTAGTCACTAACGAAACCTCATTCTTCCGTGATAGCCACCCTTTTGAAGCACTGAAAAAATACATCCTACCAGAGTTAATTAAACAACGACAAATTGAGCGATCGCTCAACATTTGGTGTGCTGCCTGCTCCAATGGACAAGAACCTTATAGCATCGCCATACTAATTCATGAACATTTTCCCATGTTTAGTAATTGGTCTGTAAAATTAATTGCGACTGATTTTTCTACTAAGGTTTTAGCGCGTGCTTGCGAAGGGCATTATAACCAACTTGAAATGAAGCGTGGACTACCTAAAAATATTCGCGATTGCTACTTTCAAAAGCTAGATACTGACTGGCAAATAAAGGAACAAATCCGCCAGATGGTTGATTTTCGTCAGTTGAATCTTTTGCAATCTTGGTCATCTCTGCCGCAATTCGACGTTATTTTTTTACGGAATGTTTTAATCTACTTTGATGTTGTTACCAAGAAAGCATTGCTAAAAAAGATCAAGCAGCAATTAAGACCAGATGGCTACTTGTTTCTGGGTAGTGGTGAAACAACTATCAGCTTAGATGAATCATTCAAGCGGGTTTTATTTGACAAAGCTATCTGCTATCGATTGCACAATCCTGAAGTTAAAATTGTCGATTGAGATAAAAATCAGCGAACTGCTGTTTTCCGACATTCCCCTCATAATCATTAAGGGTTTTGACAAAATATTGAAAGTCACAAGTTATACCAATTTAAAATTCACGCATTCAAAATTCAAAATGAATAAAACTAGATATCACAAGGGTTTGAGAGTGTATATCTGTAGCATTTTTTTTTAATTGGTATTACATACTACATGTTAATGAAAATGCCCCGAAAGGTTACTTTAATTAAATATAACTATAAAAGGAGTTAAAAAAAGCGTATCTTTTTAACTCCATTTTCCTATTTACTTTCAGGTTTTCATCTGAAAATTCTGAAAAAACTTCAAAATTTCAGCAGCTTTTTTACATCTCCCCAAACTCCCTTTCAAGAACTGTACTTAACATATCAAAATACCGTGTAATAACCTGATAATCAAGGGGTATAAAAAACATCCTACTTTTCCACCTTTCTTACTTTCTCTCCTGTAATTTTTTCCCACACATGGGTAATTTGCAAAACATAGTTTCGGTCATATTTTAATTAATAAAAAACTCGACCGAATTACTGTAATTTACTTGAGTGGGTCGTGTCCCCAATTTTTTAAAGAGTAGCACCAACGTGTGTGTTCTAAGTCGCCCGATGGCTGCTGCGCCAGATGACGGTGGACGTAACTAACAACTTTCTTCATGTGCGAAACGTCATCGTCTGTATAGTCATCTTTTTTCTGCAATAGCTGAATGATACGCCGCCCAGATTTATGGCCGATTGACTCATCGTCACCATCCTTTTGCCCCACAGTTTGCGACTCATCCGTATCTAGCCAAGACTCTAGTTCCTTGGGTGTCATATTGACAACTTGATGAAAATCGGCAATCACGGTTTTAACATCTTTGCTCATGATTAACTATTACTCCTCTACTTTCTTGAGAGCATCAGGCTTGTGAGCAGCTTGTTTTCCTGTCTTATCACTTTCAACTAAGTACTCAGGATTATCTTCACTTGCAGCAATATGGTGTTCTTTTATATCTGTAGGTGAAGTGAGTTTCTTTACTACTTTGCCAGTTGTCTTGCCTTGTGAAGTGTTCCATTCAACCCGATCGCCCTTTTTGAATTGTTCAGCCACATTCATCTCCTGTTGGATGTTTTATACCTACTAAGGTCACATTATGTCTGCGACTGGAAAAGCAGCCATCATTCTAGTGATAGAGAAAACATCCGTTATTAAGCCAGTAATTTAATTAGGTGTAAGATGAAAAAATTAGGCGATCGCTACAAGCAGCTTGATAAAAAAGCTGTGCCGCAGCTACGCCCGTCGTAGACATTGCTTGATAATAAAGAGAGATTAAGCAGATTTTCAAAAAACTCTCAATGAGCCAGACTAGCCTAAATTTAGTTGCAATATCTATCTTTCTGATGACTCTATCGGTACTGTTGGGGCCATTCTTAAACTTATCCCCGGCAGTACCTGCACTTGCTACCTTCGCTATTTTGGGAATAGCCACTTTTGACAGTTTTAGCTTGCAAGGCAAGGGTGGTACTATCTTTTTAGATTGGATTGCTGGATTTTCAAGTGAACACCGCGATCGCATCGTCCACCATGAAGCAGGGCATTTCTTGGTTGCTTACCTGTTAGGTATTCCCGTTACCGGCTACACCCTCAGCGCATGGGAAGCCTGGAAACAGGGGCAACCTGGGCAAGGTGGCGTTAGCTTTGATGACGGCGAATTAGCATCTCAACTAGAAGTGGGTAAAATCAGCGCCCAAATGCTAGACCGCTACTGCACTGTTTGGATGGCGGGTATTGCTGCTGAAACCCTAGTTTTTAATAATGCTGAGGGGGGAGGCGATGATAAAAATAAGCTGATAGGAGTCTTGACAATTTTGGGATTTTCTGAATCAGTTTATCAGCAGAAACTGCGGTTTCATACCCTCCAGGCAAAAACCCTACTGCAAGAAAATTGGTCTACCTACGAGACTTTAGTTAATGCTATGCGACAACGCACTTCGGTAGAAGATTGTCATGCCCAGTTAAGAGTAAGAGGGGAGTAAGGAGTGGGGAGTGGGGAGGTAG
>NZ_CAXTNE010000444.1:0-3953 GCF_964245445.1 uncultured Nostoc sp. | reverse complement strand
GTTGTGTTCAATATAACGAAATGTAACGATACTATCTTCGGCAACTTCGTATTAGGTACATTATTCAAAAGGATTATCTTCATTAAACTCTGCTTGACCACGGCTAGCAATTACTAGCTTCAGACACTCCTCTAAGTCATCACCTTTCCAAGTACCTATAGTTTTTAGATGTTCTAGAAGTGAGCTTCCTGTGGAATTAACAGTAGTATGACTAGCAAATTCTACTTGATGTTGTGTTGGTTGTACTTGGTTTTGCTTTGTTTTCAAAAAACGTAAAAAATTAAGTGTTTCAGTCAAAAGTGCATCTGGTGCTGGTTGAATTTCCTCGATAAGTTGTTCTTTAATTTTCATATTTACGCCTATTGAACTGACATTGTTTAGTAGTATAAAACAGCAAGTAGGGTTGTGGCTACGTTGGTAGACCTCCAGCTTGAAAAATCTGTTCGGCTGTTAAATTCAATTCCGCGAAAGTAGGCGATAGGATGCGGTCAGTGCCTCTAAATTGAGTAACCTGGTATTCACCATCGATTAATTGATAAATAGATATAGTAGGCTGTTTAGGATTGCCAGTGAACTTTTTAGCGCCTAGACCGAGATAATCTACAACCCAGTATTCAGGAATTCCAATACCCTCATACTTACCCTGTTTTGTGTAGTAGTCATCATCCCAGTTGGTACTAACAACCTCAACTACTAAGGGAATTGATGCTGCAAGACTTACAGTTGATTCTTTTTTCCATAGCGGTTCATTCACTAAATTAGGGCGATTGAGTAATAGCACATCTGGGGAATAGCCAGATTCCGAATTAGTTGGTTTTACCAGCACAGTTTTGGGAATTGTATAAGGTAGACCATTACGAACGTACTCAATAGTAATTTTTTCAACCAAAAACCCGACAATATCCTCATGGTCTCCTACTGGTTGTGCCATTTCAACAATCACTCCATCATGTAATTCATATCTTCCACCTTCGGGTCGCCACGCTGCAAAATCTTCAAAGGTTACTAGTTTTGGTATGGCTTGAGTCATAATCTATTACCCCTAGTAGTCGTTTCGATCATATCGCTTTCTTACGTTCAGCCTTAACAGTAATATTAAAAGATACAGTACTGGAAAAGATTTGTTGCGGAGAATTAAACTATGGTGGCAATAAAAACATCCGCAGAAAATAGGGTTTTACTGCAAAACATTAGCTGGCAAACATTTAAAACCATGCTAGCTGAAATGGGTTCAGAACGTAATTCCCGATTTGCTTATGACAATGGAACGATAGAAATTATCACCCCACAAATGCCGCACGAGAACTCAAACCGTGTAATTGAAGGTTTTGTTGTTGTCCTGTGCGAAGAGTTGGGCTGGGAAATTAGACGCGCTGGTTCGCTAACTTTAACGCGAGATGATTTAGAGAAGGGAGCCGAGCCAGATAGTAGCTACTATATTCAAAATGAAGCCCTAGTTCGACATAAAGAAAATATTGACATAGCAATCGACCCACCTCCTGACCTGGTGCTAGAGGTGGAATATTCCAGGTCTGCGATAGACAAGCTGAGGCTTTATGCTGCGATGGGAGTCCCAGAATTTTGGCGTTATAACGGCAGTGTGTTACGAGTCTACACCCTTGCAGGTGGACAATATTCAGAAGTCGAAACCAGCCCTACTTTTGCGCCTGTGTCGGTGAAGGAGATTCCTCGGTTTATCCAAGAAGCGAAGAAGAATGGGGAAATTGCTACTACCCGTGCTTTTCGGGCTTGGGTGCAACAAAAAATTTCTGGTGGGAAACAGTAAAATCATGACTAAAGCTAGCCTCATGAGTCGAATTACCTAAAATCCTGGGCAATGCGAAGGTCGCCCTTGTACTAAAGGAATACGAATCCGTGTAAGTGATATTTTAAAGATGCTGGCTGAAAATGTGAGTTCAGCCAGCATCTTTAAAAGATTTTCCTGATTTAGAACCAGAAGATATCCAAGCCTGTCTTTTATTTGCAGCGCGGCGCACAGACTTTGCTTAATTGACTGCATGAATATTTGGATTGATGGGTAAGCAAGTTCGTAGTAAGGACTTCAGTCCTTATTTATTAAGCACTAAAGTGCTTATTACAAACTATTTTTCATAAATATTAATTAATCTCAGCAATAACTCTTCAAGATCGGTAATAAATCCCAACAAATGCTGACCATCTCCCACCTCCTCATTCCCCTATTTTCTTAGCGATTGTGGAATTTACTAGGTATTTTTTCCTACTTTTTGGGTGGTTTTCAGTGAAACAAGTACCCTAAAATTACAAAAAATCCTGAAATCTATATAAATTAATGGTTTCATCTATCCACATCAGGCTACAACACCTTAGAATGATTCATTGAAAAGTCGAGCCGATGGGATGTACAGCCGTTTTGAGTAAAGCTACTCCCAAAGGATGATTTTTGTATTTTCGCAAACAAAGATTTCAGTACAGATGTATCATGATGCATCCGTAAAGAATCTCAAGTAAACCTTCAGGAGTTTGACATGAACAAAGGTGAATTAGTTGATGCCGTAGCTGAAAAAGCTAGTGTTACCAAGAAACAAGCGGATGCAGTCTTAACTGCTGCTTTGGAAACGATTATTGAAGCGGTTTCCTCTGGTGATAAGGTAACATTGGTAGGATTTGGCTCATTTGAATCACGGGAACGTAAAGCCCGCGAAGGTCGCAACCCGAAAACAAATGAAAAAATGGAAATTCCAGCCACGAGGGTTCCTGCCTTCTCGGCAGGAAAACTGTTTAGAGAAAAGGTAGCACCCCCAAAAGCATAGGTTCTGTCTTCGGGAACCCTTTTTTAATGCGGCAACCTGCACACGGGGGGAATTTAGCCTGGGCAGCAGCACTGGCTGGCTGTCCCCCTGATGCTATTCTGGATTTTTCTGCTAGCATCAGCCCGTTGGGGCCTCCAAATAGCGCGATCGCTGCTATCCTGTCCCAAATTGGTAATCTTAAGCACTATCCAGACCCAAACTATAGTGAACTGAGACTAGCTCTCAGTCACTTCCATCAATTGCCGCCTGAGTGGATTCTGCCGGGTAACGGCTCCGCAGAATTACTCACTCTTATAGGTAGGGAATTAGCCCAATTAGCCGCGACAATTTTAATAACTCCAGCCTTTGGCGACTACTACCGAACCCTGAAGTCGTACAACGCTAATGTGCTGGAGTGTCCTTTGTCATTGGTGAGCCAGTGCGGTCTTGGGGGTTTCCCCCATGAGCAACTGCGAACCCGAAGGGTCACTGGTCATTGGTCATTGGTCATTGGTCATTTGTCATTGACAAAGGACAAAGGGCTATTGCTGAATAATCCCCACAACCCAACTGGAAAAATATTTTCGCGGGACTCTATTTTGCCCTACTTGGAGCAATTTGCTTTGGTTGTGGTGGATGAAGCATTCATGGATTTTGTGTCGCCCAATGAGGAACAAAGCCTAATTTCGGTGGTGCAAGAATATCGGAATTTAGTAGTATTGCGATCGCTGACCAAATTTTACAGTCTTCCTGGACTGCGATTAGGATATGCGATCGCACACCCCGACTGCCTAGCTAAATGGCAGCTATGGCGTGACCCCTGGCCCGTAAACACGCTAGCGGCCGCGGCGGCAATTGCGGCACTCCAGGATACGGAGTTTCAGCAGCAAACCTGGGCATGGCTACCACCTGCACGAAACCAACTCTTTCAGGGTTTGGCTGAAATACCAGGATTGCAACCCCAAGTAAGCGCTGTTAATTTTTTACTGGTTGAATCCCAAGAGTCTACTTTGCAGTTACAGCAACAATTACTCAAGCATCACCAGATTTTAATCCGCGATTGCCTTAGTTTTAAAGAACTAGGCGATCGCTTTTTCCGGGTTGCTATACGTGAAGAGTCTGATAACCAACGCTTACTAACAGCGTTGAGTAGGGAGTAGGAGTAGGGAGTGGGGAGTGGGG
>NZ_CAXTNE010000443.1:0-4047 GCF_964245445.1 uncultured Nostoc sp. | reverse complement strand
CTGCCCCCTGCCCCCTGCGGTTTTAATGATAAGTCTTTAGCCGGACATGATATAACCTGCCGGATCGAGTTCTAAAAATCGCTTGGATAGCTTGTAGTCAATTGCTGCCATTGTTTCTACTGTCGATATCATATTTAAACTCCATAACAAAAAGTACTGCTCTAAACGCAAACAGAAGCCTGAGCTTCAAATCTGCTCTTATCAAAGACCAAAAGCGTAAATTGCTTCCCGTGGGGGTAGGTGAACGCACAAATGAGTAGATAATTGGGCGTTACCGTTAAGTTCAACAATAAGCAAGAGAGCAAAACTCTCAAACTAACCTCTAGGCCTACTTTTACTACGATTTCACAGTTGCGTTTGCTTCCTCTGGCAATACTTTCGTCGCGGTTGTGTTGCAAAAACTTGCAAAGGATAAAAGCTCTGTATAAATCAGAACGAGTTATACAACTACTCCAAAAATTTGAGCAACGATGTCTGTTTTTTCAATTCCCTTGACTTGTCCCTTACGAATCATGTTCATAGCCTCATATCCCCTCAAGGTTCGCCTCGCCGTGTTGAACGAGGCAAATCCCATTCCTGGTTTAACCAATCGTTTAATAAATCGATGATCTTGTTCCAGATTATTATTTAGATAGAACGTACATCCACAACACAGTTAACATTAAACATTTTTAGGTATTTTAAAAATTCGTCATAATTTTTCCGATTTCCATACCCAAATGTCAAAATTAACGCTGACAATCCCATCCTTCATAAGGAGAACCTGCTCCATATTCAACGCCTCGTGATGTGATGAACAACACTTTTTTACCGTTTGCAAGTCCTTTGATTTGACCATCCTCCTCCGTGAATGTGCGACCCACACGAATCACTTGATCAATGTATCCTTTGAAGTTGGACGGAATGCTGAAGTTGTACATCGGCACGCTGAACACACACCGATCAGCCGCCAAAAACTCATCCACCAACTCATTAGAAAACTTCAGCAGTTCAGCCCTAACTGGAGTCAGTGCTTCTGGTGGAGTAAAACAAGCCACAATCCAATCTTCGGTGACGTGAGGAACTGGCGTTTGCCTTAAATCACGATAGGTAATCACATCATCAGGATGTTAGTCTTGCCACGCAGCAATAAACTCCTTGGCTAATTTGCGAGATTTGGAGCGATCGCCCCGTGGACTTGAATCAATATGCAGAATGTTTCCCATAATCCCTCAACCAAAAATTTCATTTGGCCACTAGAACACCGATTCACTAATCCCCTTGTCGGTCTAAAAGCTTTATTCAGCAGCTATTATTCAGACCTTGTATTCCTTTCTATACGACTTAAAAGGTCAATGATTGCTATTAAAGCTGCTGTCAGAATATATATAATAATACAGGGAATAATTAAATAAATTCAAGGCAAGAGAATAAATATATTACCTCCACCAAAACTTAAAGCTCGGTCAAATATTGAAATATTATAAGAAAAAAATGGCTACAATAAAAAAGCCGACAACCTGAAGAATCTTGAGTGTAGGAACTAATCTAGTGTACAGTCTATTGTCGTTATATCTGTTAGATAATTGATTGTTGCTCATAAGTACACCATTTTTAATAAATTAGTTTGTGCATTAAAACTTATTTCATAATGAGTAGAAGAGTGTTTTTTTTAAGACTCTTCTATGATTATAGCTATCACTTTTATAACTGATAACTCGAATTATCATTAAGCTCCGGCAGCCTCCTTTTTAAATCTATATATCCCAATACTGATGCCAAGCATAGCAATTCAAAACAGTGGTCAAATTTAGTGATAGCTGACAAATGCTTAAAAAATCAAAGCCTCATTTTGGCCCGACTCCTGCTCAAAACTCGATTTTTCGTCATGATTCCGATTACTGAATCGTTGTTCTAGTGTCCGCAGTTGATTACAGCTACTTAGCTAAAAGTTTTCAATGACTACAGGCTCAACTGGTTGGGCAATTTCAAAATTGAAAATTCGTGAATAAAAGTAAAGTTCTGCTGACAAAGAACGCTTGATGTTTGCGGCTTTGCGGAAACCATGTTGTTCACCCTCAAAAGCAACATAAGCCACAGGTACACCTTTTGTTCTTAGCGCTGTAACCATTGCTTCAGTTTGATTGGGCGGAACTACTCGATCTTCTAATCCCTGAAAAAAAATCATTGGGCAGGCTAGACGCTCACTAAAGTTAATTGGCGAGCGCTGTTGATAAATCAGACGCTGTTGTGGATAAGGGCCAACCAGACCATCCAAGTACCGTGATTCAAACTTATGTGTATCTCGAACTAAAGCTTCCAAATCACTGACACCAAAATAGCTGGCTCCTGCTTTAAAAGTATCTCGGAAAGTTAAGGCACAAAGCGTTGTGTAACCACCTGCACTCCCGCCGGAAATGGTTAGACGAGCACCGTCTACATCTCCTCGTGACACTAAGTAACGCGCACCAAAAACACAATCATCCACATCTACAATTCCCCAATTCCCAGAAAGCCGTTGCCGATACTCCCGCCCGTACCCTGTACTGCCACCATAATTTACATCCAAAACCGCTATTCCTCGGCTAGTCCAATACTGAATGTTAAAATTGAGGCTACTAGAAGTTGCTGCGGTGGGACCACCGTGACTTTTGACAATCAAGGGCGGTTTTTCAGTTTCAGGAGCCGTATAGTCACGGTTTCGAGGTGAGTAGAAAAGGGCGTATGCTGTTTTGCCATCAGATGTTTCGTACTCAATGGCTTCAGGTAAAGAAAGATAACCAGCATCAATAGTTACATCACTAGAACACCGTAGTACTTCTAGCTCTTTAGTTGTCAGATCCAAACGGACAATTGCTGCTAATTGAGTTGGCGAGCTTGCGCGAAAAACCACCTGTTTAGAGGTGGCGTGCAGAGAGCTAATATCTGTGTAGGGCGTATTTATTAGTTCTAACTGATGTGTTAGTGTATCAAGGCTTGCTAAATACCAAATGCCTTGTTGGGTATAAGTACAAATAATCTGGTTGGCAGACCCAAAAGCATAAGTGGACATCCCAAAATTCCATTGCGGCTGACCAAATTCTGCTTCGATTTGAGTTAGCGCTTCTAAATTTTCATCTTGCCAACGATATATATTCCACCAACCTGTACGGTCAGAAACAAAATACAACTGACCATCTGGCGACCACTGTGGCTGAAAAATAGACTCATCTAAATCCCCAGCAATTTTTTGAGTATTTCCCAAAGAACCATCTGCCTTTAATTCCCCAACCCATAGTTCAGTCCCATCCCAAGGCATATTAGGATGGTTCCAAGTCAGCCAAGCTAAACGTGAACCATCCGGGCTAAGGCGAGGCGAAGCATAAAAGTCATTTCCAGATACTAATAGTTGGATTTTATGATCTCCGTCTAGTTCCACGCCGACTAAACTATTACTCGCCTCCTTTGTCACGTCTGTGTGATCTTCATACACACAAATAATTCGGTTGTTTTGACGATCAAAAACACCGTCTGCATAGCGTGTGGCAGCTTTTGGGGTGATGGCTTGCGGCTCTTGATTGCTCTTTTGATAATATAGGCGTTGATCACTAAAGTTGGAAAAGTAAACAGTGCCATTCACCACAAGAAAGGAACTGCCACCATATTCATGCACACGAGTACGCACATTGAAGCCACTAGGCGTGAGGGACTGGATTTTACCGTCTGCACCCCGCCGCACTATGACATTTCTACCTGACTCTGACGGTCGTAGCTCACTCCAGTAAATCTCTTCGCCACAGAGGGCAATTTGTCCCAACCCAATTGTACTTGCAGTAATTAAGTCTGTTGTTATGGGCGATCGCCAACATCCGTAAGACGCTACTTCTGTTTTTATCACGCTTTATTCTGCTCCCTGTTCCCAAGAATCATACATTGTCTGTAAAGGCAAAACTCTGACACACCCACTTATACTAATCCGTAATTCGTAATCCTAGCCTCTAGCTAGCAGCAAGCTACGTAATTGAAAGTTCTTTAAGGGAGCAATGCGATTTTGTGAGATCATCATAAAGACAGCAGGGGAGCAGGGAG
>NZ_CAXTNE010000442.1:0-4056 GCF_964245445.1 uncultured Nostoc sp. | reverse complement strand
CCTCGCTACTATCCACATCTGGATTCACAAAATATTATTAGTGGGATAGGTTCCTTGGAAGCAGAGTCACCAGGGACAAACCAAGCGAACGTAGGATGTGAAGATATTGTCCGTCCAACATAATCGCCAGAGGCAATAACGGTTAGCGGTATATCTCCTCCAGAACATCCTCTAGTCGTTCCTGCATCCGATTTGCGGTCTTTCGGGACAGGTTTCTGATTGCCGGGTGCATAGCTTCCAAGAGCTGCCGAAGTTACAATCAGCCCTAAACTTAGGGTACAACTAATAACTAGTTTGATATTGATGCGTTTGTTTAGGAACCACCGGATTGGAATCATTATAATCTTGGTTGAGTAAACATTAGTTGAGCAAACATTAATTAATTTAATTAATATATACAAATAAGAGTGCCATAACAGGTATATCTGATTCACATATTAGGTTTGCTAATCATTGTCGTCACCACTGCCGCAGATGTAAATGAACAAGCAGGGGCCAAAAAGTATTATCCTAAAAGCTCTTTTTTATGGAGTTTCATATTAAATTGATATTACGCCCTATGCGGGCAAAAATCCAGCTTTTACTCGTAATAGGCCAAGTTAACTCACACAAAGTTCCTTTATCTTTAAGAGACTTTCGCTGAAACTTTCCTCTTAATTTTTTTGCTATATTTAGACACTGCTTCGTTCCTTGCCCTTCATAATCCGAGTGAATGCCAGTCCCATTATCTTTAATGCTTAAAGTGTACCAGCCTTCATTTTGTTTGCCAGTAGCACAGAGACGGGTCACTCCTTTGGCATGTTTGCCGACATTGCATAATGCTTCTTCCAAAAATTGGCAGAGTTCTTGCTTTTGCTCAATGCTTAAGTATTTCTCATCAATCGGAGCGAACGAATAGGCTTTAACTTTGAGCGTTTTAAAGCAGGGAAAGTCTCGCTGGAGTGTATGGCTGTAGATTTCATATAAAAGGTTGCGAATTGGCAGCTTTAAGTCTAAGATTAGACCACTGCCGAGACGGAGACTTTCCTTTCGGTTTAAGGCTTCTAGTTTCAGATATTCGCCAACTTCTCGAATTTCGTAGTTTAGATTTTGCAGGTCAAGGAGCAATTGACTTTGTTCTAAATCTTGGTCTTGAACGTGCCTCAAAATCTTGGCTAGTGTTTGTAAGGGTCCATTATGGATTACAACAAATGTCCGCTCAATAGTGTGTTGGCGGATCTCAATCTGAGACTTCAAAAATCGATCGTATTGATAAAAAGTACTCAAGATTGCACCATTGATAACCAAAACAAGTAGTGCTGGAGCTACTGGAATCCACCATCCGTTAACAATGAAGGTATAACCAATTCCAACTAAACCAAGGCTGGCAACAGCAACATACACAAGGTTTTTCAATAGAGATTGAGTCAGCCGACCGAGATAAATGGCTAAAATGCCCCAACCGACAATCCAAAGATATTCCCAACCCTGTGACCAGGTTTGAAAAACGGGTCGTCTGTCGAGAACAGCACTGACAATTTGGCTAACAACATGGGCATGAAATTCTACTCCATAAATTTTCCCAGGCGGTTGCAAATTAGCGATCGCAGAGGTATTGATGAAGTCTTTAATACTAGGAGCTGTTATCCCAATCAGAACGATGCGTCCACCGAAGGCATCGCGCAGCAGATTGGGATTACCCTTCCCGGTTTCGATATCGTTAATATCTTTAAGCGATAGGGTGCGAAATCGTTCTCGAGTATTGCGATAATTGAGGAGTAACTGAACTCCAAAATCATCAGTTCGCACGTAGCCCCCAGAATTTGGGAAAAAGCGAGGGAGTTCAGTGGAACCAAACCGCATCGCATGGAGATCGCGAATGCCATTGCTCAGTTCAATGCCTTCAGCCTTGAGATACCTTTGTGCCAGACGTAAAGGCAGGGAAAATGCATATTTTTTATCGTCTTCAGGTCTATTCGTTTCAAGTATTGCACGCCTGACTTTGCCGTCATCATCGGAAAGGACATCTGCAAAACCGATTTGTTCTGAGGGTAAGTCGGGGGGTGGCTTAATGACTTTGGGTAAAGCTTTTTCAACCGCAATCAGATTTTTGATGTCTTTAAAGGCTGCAACCAATTCGGCATGACCAGGTTCAACGGGTATATCTCTAACAATATCAAGACCAATCACTTTGGGTTGGTACTTCTGCAACGTTCTTAGCAGTTTGGCAATCTCGCGATCGGGTATAGGGTAATTTCTTATACGTTGGATATCATCCTCATCAATTCCGACAATAACAACTCGTTCGTCGATAGGTTCCCAAGGGCGCAGGCGGAGAAAGGAGTCGAGAGTTACACATTCTATAAATTGCAGTGACCCATTCAGGCGAAGAAGGATAACCAGTCCCAAAAAAGCAGTTACTGGCCGTGCTGCTACAGACCAGATGGCAATTCCTTGTTTAAATTTGTTCCAAATACCTGGTAGCAAAAGTTTCTTCCTTAACAAATTTGGTCAATCAATAAACCCCTCTTCTCTGGCTTGTTTCTCCGTTTGAATGCGAAGACTTTTGCCCTCTTCAGGGTAAACACCTAAAACGTCTTGAATTTTAGCCCAATAGTGGCGTACCGTTCTAGGTGCTACTCGCATCCGTTCGGCAATGACTTTATCTTCCAATCCTTCTTCAAAGGCTAGATTGAGTACCTCGATCCACTCTGGCTTGACTTCTTTTGGAGGCATTTTGAGGTCTTTGGTATGTGTGACTCCTTTGAGTGCCAAGTCAATCCGGCTCAACATCTCTTGGCTGGAAAGTCCTTTGTCCGCCACAGTGAATCCTCCTTCATGAGCATCGATGTCCGCTTTAATCCGCACCAGTGCTTTGACATAACTGCTTTGCACGACCAGATTGAGGGTAAGATAGTTTTTCATTAACGTTTCCAAGCTTTTAATACCTCGATTGATTTCGGCAGTGTCTTTGGAGGTTTCTGGCAGGGAAAGATCCATAATAACTAAGTCGGGCCCAAATGCTTCGACTTGCTCGATAGCATTCTGGGTTGTTTTGGCGGTGAGGATTTTGGCTTGTGGGTAGTGACGTTTCAGCAAATCAAGCGTTCCATTCAGGATTAGTTCATGGTCATCCACCACAAGTATTTTGAGCCTCTCTTGTTCTGGTAAATCTTGACTCATTGTTGAAACCTCGAATTTGACAACGTTACTATACCGAATGGCATCGGGTCGTGATAGGGAAAAAGGTGCATAATAATTAGTATTGACTACTTTGACTACTTCAATCTTTGAGAAAAATTGACTCCAATTAGGTTATTCCATTATAGATATCAATAAAGCATTTACCTAGATTGGGAAATTTTTAATGTGTAGAATTGGTGAGACGCTCAATTTGTCGCTCAATTTTAGACATAGCTTTTTTAATAAGCTTAACTCCGCTTTCGTAAGTTTGAGTTACTAATTTAATGAGAGGATGCTTATCTTTCCATGTCATATTTTTAGCAAAGTTTAAAGCTATCTCCATTCGTGACAGGTTAGGACAAAATTAGTTTTGTCAATAGTAGTTACGTGATAAGCTAGGGCGATATTTAGGTATCAAATTAAATATTGTACGGCGTTTGTCAGGTAAGAATGAGTGATGCCTTTGAAAATGAGGCATAGGCGTAGCCCGCCTTCGGCATCGCTAGCCCAGAAATTGTGTTTTCCATCCTTGTTTTCGGCAAAAATTCAAGCACTATTACTTATTGACAAATTGGTTATGACCTCAAACAGCCTTGCTGAGTCAAAATGTGAATCAGGCGATCGCTGCAACCAGGCGAGAGCAGGACATCTTGAGTGTTACTGAACCATACTTAAGATAATGTATTACTAGGGGAATATAAAGTTTAAGTATTTATTCTGATTTATAATAACAAAAAGTTTTACGATGCAGTCGAGCCAGATATAGCAACTGTCTAATTTATTAGGACATGACTAGAAGTATTATCATTACCTACTCTCATTTGATTTGCTATGGCTAAACCCTGAACCTATCCCACTAATAATATTTTGTGAATCCAGATGTGGATAGTAGCG
>NZ_CAXTNE010000441.1:0-4069 GCF_964245445.1 uncultured Nostoc sp. | reverse complement strand
GGATTGGGGACTGGGGATTGGGGAGTTTTGCCTAATTTTACTAATACTACTTCGCAGGTGGCTTGGCGAATTACGGTGTCTACAACGTTGCCAAAAATCCGACCAGGGGTCGATGTGTTTCCTTTCCATCCCATTAAAATTAGGTCGATGTGTTGTTCATTGATTGTCTCCAAAACTGCCTGCGCTACATCGTGGGTAACTCGTATCTGCGTGTGCAAAGGAATTTGCCACTTTTTTGCTAAGACTTCCGCCTGTCGTAGCAAGCGGCGACTTTTTGCTGTCTTTACCTGTGTTTCTGATGGGGAACTGTGGCGGGGTATCAGCATTATTTGCACGCAATCTATTTCATAATGGCGATCGCGGGCAATAGCTGCTGCCATTTGTAGTAAAATACCTGCTGTTTCGGGATTAGCTACTGGCACTAATAATCTACCACTGCCGATGCTGGGCGATCGCGTTTGGTAAACTATATATGAAGGATCTGGTCGCAGTTTAGGTGTTTTATTTTCACCATTAAGATGATCTGCTTCCGCCCGAATAATATCTGCACGAGTAATAATTCCAATCAGTTTTCGTCCATTCACCACAGGTAAGCGACTGATTTGATAGCGATCGAGTAAATACAGTACATTGCTTAGGGTGTGGATTGGTGTTACTGTCACCGGAGTGGCGGTCATAATTTCGCCTAAGGGAGTATCGTTTGCTAAATTGCGATCGCGAATATTGAGTAAATCTGATTGTGTCACAATCCCTACAAGCTTGCTGTCCTCTACCACAGGAAAGCCACGATGATGGGAACGGGCGAATGCCTGCATGACTTCATCTAAAGGCATCTCTGTATCCAGAGTTTCTACCTGTTGCTGCATGACATCTTTGGCTGTCAAATTTGTCATTATTCCCCCCGCAGGTGCTGCTTTTTCGATAGTTATGCCATTCCACGCCAAAAGTTTGTCGTATAGCGATCCTGGCGCTAACTTTTCGGCGACTAGATATGATGTTACAGAGCCAATCATTAAGGGCAGCACTAAGTTGAAATCTGTAGTCATTTCAAACACAATTACTATCCCCGTCATTGGCACTCTGGCAACCGCAGTAAAAAATGCGCCCATTCCTGCCAAGGCATAGGTAATTGGTAATCCACTCGCTATCCCAAAAGGAAGCAGCAAACTCTGTTCTCCCATACCCACCAAGTAGCCAAGGGCAGCCCCAAGGGTTAAAGCGGGAGCAAATAATCCTCCTGGCACACCAGAGCCATAAGCTACGAGAGTTAGGATAAACTGGGAGACAAAGGCGATCGCGGCTATTGACCAGCTAGCCTCACCTGTAATTAAAATTTCCCGCAGTCCCGTGTTATCTCGAAACGCTAGCGGTAGTAATGCCACAATCACCCCAGACACTAACCCAGCTAAGGCCACACGAGCAGGTAATCCAAAACGTAGAGAGCGGCGGTAAACACTTAAGCTGGCAATAATCCCGCGATTGAATAACGCCCCCATCAACCCAGCCACAACCCCTAACACCAAATAGAAGGGAATATCTTGAACAAAAAACTCTGTTTTAGAAGCAGTTAATGCTAGATTGAGATCCAGGCTGCGACCACCCAACAGGCGCGAGACAACGGCACCGATAAAAGAAGCCAGAATCGCAGTACCCAAGGTAAATTCAGAAAAATCCTGTAACAGTTCTTCTACTACAAACAACACACCGGCAATCGGCGTATTGAAGGCAGCCGCTAACCCTGCTCCTGCACCAGCAGCAATCAACTGACGACGGTGATCTGGTGAAGTCGGAAACCACCGACTGAGTTGAGCTGCTAAAGCTGCGCTAAGTTGAACTGTTGGCCCTTCCCGCCCTAAAGCTAGCCCAGAACCTAGTGCCAGAATACCACCCACTAGCTTGACCAGAGCAACCCGCAAATCTAAAGCAATTGGTATACGGGCTAACACTGCTTTCACTTGAGGAATGCCGCTCCCCGAAGTTTCTGGTGCTACACGCTCAACTAGCCATCCTGCGAGGAATCCAAAGGCGAGTCCGATACCTGGTAGCACCAACCAAGCTGGTAGCAGCAGCGATGTCTGCACTCGCCAAGCACCTAGCAATCCTACCCCCGATTTAAGTAAGACTGCTCCAAGAGCAGAAACCAAACCAATCAGACAAGCTTCAAAAATTGCTAAACGACGCCGTGGTTGTAGCAGTTGCCGAATGCGTTGGAAGATAGGCATATACCACATAATGTCAAATTTATCAAGAAAAATTTAGAACTTAGGAGTTAGAATTCAGTATGAATTGTGTACGAGTGGATGATAGCGTTCTCGCAGCGTCTCGTAGAGAGCGGCTAAATATTGGTTCAAACCGTACTTCTCTACGAGACGCTACCGCGAACGTCCCGCTACCCGCTTTCGCCACTGGTGGGCGAAACTAGTATTAAATATTCTTTCTGATTAAAACTCTACCCTTCTATAGGTAGAGTATTCACCGATTCTGTATTCTGTATTTTTCTTCAATTACTTCTCCCCGTCGTGGATAGTCCTTCTACTATCAGAGATGGAGTATAACAAGAACCATTCCAATCAGCATCATTACCTAGTTTAACCAATTGCTTAAGGGCAGTGTAGACATTACCTGCAACCATCGTATCCTTAACGCGCCCAATTACCTGACCATTTTGGACGCGGTAGCCTAAATCAACATTGATTGAAAAATCTCCAGAAATGCTGCCGCCACCGCCCAGCATTTGATCCACAATTATGCCATCATCCAGTTCTTGAATTAAATCTGTTAGTGATGCTGAACCTGGCTGGATTAGAAAATTAAATAAACCAGGGGTGGGATAGCTACCTAAACCAGGGCGAAAACCATTTGCAGTGGTGTCAGTACCCAGTTGGCGTCCGGTGGTGCGATCGCCATAAAAATGCTGTAAAATTCCGTTTTGGATAAATACTAAAAATTGAGTAGGAGTGCCTTCATCATCAAAAGGGCAACTATAAGGGCCGGCTTCTGGATCTTGGTAGAGGGTGAGACTGGGTGCAACTACTGCCTTACCCAAACGTTCTCCCCAAGGGGAAGCTACTTCTAAAACCCGTTTGCCATTCAAAGCTTCTTGGACAGTGCCCCAAAGCATATCAGCAGCTTTAGAAGTGAACAAAATCGGTACGCGGCCAGTAGGAGATGAGACATTTTCTCTGGCCCAAATTAACCGTTGTAAAATTTGGTTAGCTAATATTTCCGGGTCGAGTTCGCCCCGCTTAGTTTGGCCATCGGCAACACTTAAAAAATCATCACCGCGCACCCATTCAGCTGATATATAGCAATTGAGGGTAGTATCAGTGTAGTAACAATCTAAACCTTTAGTGTTGACTATTCTGGTAGTTTCAGCATCACATTCCCAGTCACCATTGCAAACAACATCTGGATAGGCATCGCGGATGAGTGCGATCGCTTCTTTGCCCCAGTCTACCAAAACTTCTATCGGTACACTTTCCCCTAAATCTGGGTAAGAGGGCTGAGAGTTAGAGCCTAATTCTACTGTTTCAGGTAGATTCAGTTGACTTAGAGCCAGAGCTTTTTCCACCATTATTTCGGCTAGGACAGAACCGTAAGCCACCGTGAGTCCCGGACGCCCGTTTCGCCAAAGTCGTAGTGCTGTGCCTTCAGATTGGTTAGTTTCTAGCTGTTTGAGTCGGTTTGCCTCAAAAAACACTGGACGAGAAAGCGATCGCGACTGATACACCTCAGCAGCTTCTGCTCCAGATTTTATAGCTAGTTCCAGCAGCTGTTCTGCTAGTGTATCTTGTGACAAATTTTCAGAACCCATGACCCTTAGTGCAATTGTGGATTTTGAACCGCATATCAACGCTGTCTCAAGAAAAGTGCGATCGTCAAAAACCGACGATTAAACTTTCTACGTGATGAACGCAGATAACTATCCAAAAATCATCAGCGTTTCTTACAGTTACGATTTGGAACCACAGATCAACACTGATGGACGCAGTTAATTATCCCAAATCATTGCCATGTCTCAACTAGTCATTAGTCATTCGTCATTAGTCATTGGTCATTAGTTATTAGT
>NZ_CAXTNE010000440.1:0-4096 GCF_964245445.1 uncultured Nostoc sp. | reverse complement strand
GCACAAGCACCCAATGCATTATCTAATAGCTTCTTTTATTGTATTTATCAAGCAGGCAAAAACACTGCTCTTTGAAGAAAACAAACAATAGAAAGGAGAGAAAATTAGCAAATATCTTTAGACTTGTCCGTAAATTTATAACCCATTCTGTACAAGGGTTTTAAAGGGTGCTTATATGTCTTCGCTCAACATAGCAATAAGGGTTTGGGATAGTTAATGATAGTTTATAAACAAAAAATAGGATTTTTAAAGTTTAAGCGTTAACACAATTTATTATGCTATACAATCCGCCAAAGCTATATATGGTAGATATTAGGATTTATAAAAATAAAATTATATGTCCTATCTTTACGAAAATTTAGTTTTCGGATGGGTCTTTTGACCAAATCTGAAAGGGCAACCTATTAGTTTTGAATAGGAAATCGAACTATTACAGATGAACAAGCGTTAGTAGCACTCGTTATACAAGTAATGATTCATTAAGGAGAAAAACAAGGTAATCCACCGACCGAGCACACTGTAGAAAATCGAACCAAAAAGTTATAGTTGTAGATTCTGAATCGAATGTCACGCTTGAAAACGTGAAACTTCGCGCTTGGCTATCTTGTTGAGGGTAGGGTTGCAGGTTCGTGTTTAAGACAATTAAACTTTAGTTGCGTCAAGGAGTTCAACATTTTCTTGATTCCCCAAACCTGCAACCCCACACCCCACACCCAAAAGCCAGTTATATCTGGGGTTTGCGCTTAACAAGCGTGTCATTCGAGTCTGATCGCTTACCTGATGGTCTGATTATGCACTGATCTGTCGCCTCATATCTAAATAAAATTACACGACATCACCAAGCGCAAGCAGGTGAAACTGCTTTTAGAACGTCTCAATATGGAGCTTGAACGCCAGGTACAAAAGCGAATCGCTCAGTTGCAGCAAGCACTGGACTTTGAAGTAAGACTCAAACGGATCACTGATCAAATTCGCAACAGTCTGGACGAAAGTCAGATATTGCAAGTGGTTGTGCAGGAATTAACCCTGGTGTTAGGTACAATCTGCTGCCATACAGCTTCCTATAACCTCGAATCTGCCACTTCCACTCTCCTTTATCAGTACACAACCTCTGAATATGAAACTATTGCCTCGTCACTTTCATCTGTTGGTCAGGTAGTTTTCATGAACGCTTTCCCTGAAGTGTACCGTCAGCTTCTGCAAGGTGAGCATTTCCAATTCTGTGAAATAGATGTTAGCGCGGTTCGCAAGCCGTTGGCAATTTTGGCTTGCCCGATTATTGATAATCAAGCCATTTTAGGAGACCTTTGGCTATTCAAACAGAGAACGGATGCCTTTAATGAGCTAGAAATCGGGCTGGTGCAACAGGTCGCAAATGAATGTGCTTTTGCTATTCGTCAAGCCCGTTTAGATCAGGCATCTCAACAGCGAATTGAGGAACTTGAACGATTGAATCATCTTAAAGATGATTTCGTAAGTACAGTTTCACATGAGTTACGCACACCCATGACTAACATCAGAATGGCAATTGAGATGTTAGAAGCTATTTTGAAACAATCACAGACACTTGAACCTAGACACAGTAGTGCCACTCGTTATCTGCGAATTTTACGAGATGAATGCCAGCGAGAAATGAATCTGATTAATGACCTGCTGGATTTAACTCGTCTTGATACCAAGACCGAACCATTAGTGCTAACCAGCAAGAATCCTAGTTCATGGATTCTTCAGATTCTTGAACCTTTTGAAGAACGATTTTGTACTCAGCAGCAACAATTGCACATAGATATTCCGACTCAAATACCTGTCTTAACTACTGATTTCTTCCAATTAGAGGGTATTTTAGTGGAGCTATTCAACAATGCCTACAAATATACTCCTGCCAACGAAACTATTGCAGTATTGCTACGTGGCACACCGTCAACTTTGCGATTAAGCGTGAGCAATTCTGGTATAGAAATTTCTAAAGATGAACTTGCTCATATCTTCGATAAATTCTACCGCATTCCCAGTCATAACCCTTGGAAGCATAAAGGAACAGGATTGGGGCTGGCATTGCTTCGTAAGCGAGTGGAACAACTCCAAAGCACCATTATTGTATCTAGCGAGCAGAAGTGGATCACCTTTACACTGCAAATTCCTTGGAGCATAGAGCATGGAAAAGCATGACTCCATTGTTGTTTCACTTGATTCAAATAAAAATACTTGAAATTCCAATAGTGAGTTTGATGGAAAGCAACAAGAATCGTGATTATCTCGCTCAAACATAGACTTCTTTTCCGGTTACGTCTGATTCCTCCATTACTCAACAGCTTTTTGCGCCATTGCACTTCAAATATCTGACAGAAATCGTCTACATGGCAGAATAAAGCTCTAAACTAAACATAGGGCAGGTTGCTGGATTTGTCGTTATTTTCAGCTTACTACCTGCTCCTTTCCTTATCCCGAATTCAGGTTAAGTAGGTCGGCGTCAAGAATTCTCATTGGGATAAAGCAGTTATTGCAGGGGTAGGGAGAAAAAGGGCTTGAGCCTTGTTTACTTTTCTTTACATAGTTTGGTTTGATTGTGCCAGCTTACTTATCCTAATTAATTTAAATAAGTCGGCGTCAAAAAAACCAACTCTATAAAGAGAGGTAAATACGGAAAATACATCTTATAGAGGTGATTGAGATATGGGCGCGTAGAGGTTTGCAAAAATATTAAGAAAACTACCAAATGATTATTAAAAGCTGGTTCGATCGAGGTTTGGAGTGGAAGATTGGGGGTTGTGTCGCTTTAGTCGCGGCACTCTCAATAGGAGTAAGCGAGAATGTCTTAGCTCAAATCGTGCCTGACAAGACGCTAGGTGCTGAAGGTTCTGTTGTTACACCTAATGTCAGTATACAGGGAATTCAAGGCGATCGCATTGATGGTGGAGCAACTCGCGGCGCTAACCTGTTTCACAGTTTTGGGAAGTTTAATGTGGGTGAAGGCAGGGGTGTTTATTTTGCTAATCCTGCTGGAATTGAGAACATTTTAACTAGGGTTACGGGCAATAATCCTTCTAACATCTTGGGTAGGTTAGGGGTTTTGGGTGGGGCGAATTTGTTTTTACTCAATCCGAACGGAATTGTATTTGGTGCAAATGCCAGTTTGGATATTAAGGGGTCATTTGTGGCGACGACAGCCGATCGCGTACAGTTGGGTGATAGTGGCTATTTCAGTGCAGCACAACCGCAAACGAGTAGTTTACTGTCTGTGACTCCGGGAGCGCTGTTTTTTAATGCAGTTGCTAGTCAACCGGGTTCGATTATTAACCGGGGGAATTTATCAACACCGAAACATCTGACTTTAGCGGCGGGTAATCTCGACTTGCAGGGACAGTTACTTGCTGGGGGAGATTTGACGTTACAGGCAACTGATACGGTGAAAGTGCGCGATGCGATCACTAGCCCAATTATTGCTACTTCTGGGAGAAATCTAACCATTCAAGGCAACCAGAATATTGATATCTTGGCGCTTTCCCATCCCCTCTCAAAGATTGGGAGTGGGGGGAATCTCAACCTAGTCAGTGATGGCGATATTTCTCTTGATGCTCACTTTGAGAGTGGTGGTAACCTGTCGATGCTCACCAGTTCAGGCACACCGGGTAACTTTGTCAGTATGTTTGACCCGATTATTCAAGCGAATGGGGATGTTCTGTTTGGGGACTATACAGGCGTTGGTCTGAAGGTTGAAGCAACGGGCAGTATTCAGGGTGGAAATATTACTATTACAGGAGCTGAGTGTGTAGCGGGTTTTGCGGGATGTGTGGGCGGTATTCCCACAACCGATCCAGATTTCGCTACACTCACAAGTTGTCCATCGGTGATTTTACGGGCAGGGTTAGCCGCAGTCAACACTCCTAACCTGCCTCAGAATGCTGAAGGTACAGGGTTCACGGCTACTTCAGAGCTGCTACTAGGGATTAGTGTTGGCAATATCGATACTTCTTCGAGCATCGGTGGCAAGGGAGGGGACATTATATTCTCCGCTAGAAAGGGCAGCATTACTACTGGCGATTTGTTATCTTCCTCGCACTCTGATTCAGGCAATGCAGGGAACGGGGGCGCGATT
>NZ_CAXTNE010000439.1:0-4101 GCF_964245445.1 uncultured Nostoc sp. | reverse complement strand
GTCCCTAGTCCCCAGTCCCCATTCTCCAGTCCCCAGTCTTATTCGTTGCTAGTTAGGAAATAAAATGAATACAGCAGAATTATTGGTGCAGTGCCTAGAAAATGAAGGAGTGCAATATATTTTTGGACTCCCTGGCGAAGAAAACCTGCACGTATTGGAAGCGTTAAAACATTCTTCGATTAAATTTATTACAACTCGTCATGAACAGGGTGCAGCATTCATGGCGGATGTCTACGGACGCCTGACAGGAAAAGCTGGAGTGTGTCTTTCTACTCTTGGCCCTGGGGCAACCAACTTGATGACTGGGGTAGCAGATGCTAACCTCGATGGTGCGCCTTTAGTGGCGATTACTGGTCAAGTGGGAACAGATAGAATGCATATTGAATCCCATCAATATTTAGATTTGGTGGCAATGTTTGCACCTGTTACCAAGTGGAATAAGCAGATAGTGCGACCGAGTATTACACCAGAAGTAGTACGGAAAGCATTTAAGCGATCGCAATCAGAAAAACCTGGTGCAGTTCACATCGATTTACCAGAAAATATTGCTGCCATGCCCGTGGAAGGCAAACCTTTGCGTAAGGATAATAGCGAAAAAAGCTATGCATCTTTTGCTAGCATTCGGGCAGCAGCAGCTGCAATTTGCCAAGCAGTTAATCCATTAATCTTAGTAGGAAATGGGGCAATTCGCGCTCATGCAAGTGATGCAGTCACACAATTTGCCACCTTGTTGAATATACCTGTTGCCAATACTTTTATGGGTAAAGGCGTAATTCCCTACACACATCAATTAGCTTTATGGTCAGTGGGATTACAGCAAAGAGATTTTATTACCTGTGCCTTTGATAACACAGATTTAGTAATTGCGATCGGCTATGATTTGATTGAGTTTTCCCCGAAGAAATGGAATCGCAATGGTGAAATTCCCATTGTGCATATTGGGGTAAATCCGGCAGAAATTGATAGTAGTTATATTCCCAACGCCGAAGTTGTGGGAGATATTTCCGATTCCCTCTATGAAATTTTAAAATTAGCAGATAGACAAGGCAAACCCGATCCTTTTGCTATTAGCTTAAGGTCAGAGATTCGGGCTGATTACGAACAGTATGCCTATGATGACGGATTTCCTATCAAGCCGCAAAAGTTAATTTATGACTTACGGCAAGTGATGGGCCCAGATGATATCGTCATCTCTGATGTTGGCGCACATAAAATGTGGATGGCTCGTCATTATCATTGCCATAGTCCCAATACTTGCATAATTTCCAACGGCTTCGCGGCTATGGGTATTGCCATTCCTGGCGCTTTAGCAGCAAAACTCGTTCATCCTAAGCGCAAAGTCGTTGCTGTAACAGGGGATGGCGGCTTTATGATGAATTCTCAGGAATTAGAAACAGCCTTGCGTGTCGGTACGCCCTTTGTCACCATAATTTTCAATGATGGTGGCTATGGATTAATTGAGTGGAAGCAAGAAAATCAATTTGGCAAAGGAAATTCATCTTTTGTGCATTTTAGCAATCCTGATTTTGTCAAATTTGCCGAAAGCATGGGTTTAAAAGGTTACCGAGTTGAATCAGCTTTAGATTTGATTCCCACTTTGAAAGAAGCCCTCGCTCAAAATGTACCCGCCGTGATAGATTGTCCCGTAGATTATCGGGAGAATCACCGCTTCAGTCAAAAAGCCGGCGAGTTGAGTTGTGCGCTGTAAAAATTAGAGATGCGATTAATCGCGTCTGTACAAGAGTAGGAGTAGAGACGCGATTAATCGCGTCTGTACAAGAGTAGGAGTAGAGACGCGATTAATCGCGTCTGTACAAAAGTTTTAGTCTTTGGCTAAAGCACCGTTTTTCTGAGCTTAATTTAAAAGTAGCTGTAGGAAATTAAATATAAAATGTCATTGCGAACGTAATGCAGTGGAATGAAGCAATCGCAAACACTGAGATTGCTTCACTTCGTACCCTACGGAAACGCCAAGGGTGAACGCAATGACAAACTATCCTATATTTATATCCTGCGGGAACGCTCCACGAACGTGTCTATGCGTTCTTTGGGGTTCGCTAAAAAAACTATGAGCCTCAAAAACTCGTTCACGAGTATTAAAGACTCATTCACGAGTATCAAAGACTCATTCACGAGTATCAAAGACTCATTCACGAGTATCAAAGACTCGTTCACGAGTATCAAAGACTCGTTCACGAGTATCAAAGACTCGTTCACGAGTATTAAAGACTCGTCCACAATGAATTAGAAGTTATTGATTCTAACTCATCACTAATTTTTACTCTTAATTAATCGTCTTTTGGTTGGAATTTGTGCTTTCCTGCTTTTGGGCAATATTTTCTACTGCTTTGCATTGCCTTTTGTCAATATCTGACTTAATGATGAGTCCCTTAGTATTCAGCGCTATTTCAACTTGGTATTGACCATTTACCATATTAATAGCGGCGTAAGTTACTGTACCAAACATCATCACTCCGCAAAGTGATAAGATAATTTGCAGAATTCCCAGTTCTCGTTTCATTTTCAAAGCCCTTAATTCCTTACATTTCTATTACAACTTGGTGCTGGCTGAGAACGGAGTTGAGAAATAGTCACCGATTAGACGAGTTATTAGTTGATTATCGGTTAAGTTCAGGATGACTCTAATTTAGTAGAGTGCAAGAGGTTAGCGCTCAACAGCAAGGCTATTTAGCTAGTATAAAAACCTGATATACTCACAGCAGATTCTCCCTGAGGAATGATGGCGCGATCGCTCCGAGTAGCCCCAGAGTATATTGAAAAAGTCAAGTCAGCACCTCAGCGTAACGGCTATCCTAGCCAGCAGTCTTTGGCTACTGACACAGGATTTTCTCTCTCTACAGTCAAAAGCTTTCTCACTGGTAAACCTGTTGACTATCTAAATTTTGTAGAACTTAGCAAAAAACTGGGGTTAGAGTGGCAAGACATTGCATACAAAGAACCAGAAACTCAGCCAAATAAACCTCAGCCAACTAACGGGGAAGCATCACCCTTCATCACTGGCGCACCCATCACCCAGCCGCGTTACTTTTTTGGACGAGAGAAAGAATTAAAACGCCTCTTCAACTTACTCAAACGCCATCCCCTACAAAACGCCGCCATTATCGGCAAAAAGCGTAGTGGCAAAACATCCCTGGTGCACTACTTAAAAAATATCACCACCACCCCAGTAGAACAACTGCGTCCTGAGCAAAAATCTGACTGGCTACCGCATCCAGAAAATTACTGTTGGATTTTTGTAGACTTGCAAGACGCACGAATGCAAAGCCGAGAAGGACTGCTAAAGTACATCCTAGAATCACTGAAGATGCAAGTGCCTACACCTTGTGATTTAGATCATTTCATGGATGTAGTCAGCGATAATTTGTGTTCTCCCACAGTCATCTTATTGGATGAGATTAGTGTTGGCTTGCAACGTTGTCCAGAATTAGATGATGGCTTTTGGGAGAGTTTGCGGTCTTTGGCGACTAACCACACAGGCGGAAATCTGGCATTTATCTTAGCTACCCCTGAATCACCAATTGAACTAGCACATAATACAGGACACAGTTCACCCTTTTTCAATATTTTCGGCTACACCGCACATCTGGAAGCATTAACTGAGACAGAAGCGCGAGAATTGATAGCAAGTTCGCCCATTCCCTTCACTGAGGAAGATGTGGAATGGATTTTGACACAAAGTTGCTGCTGGCCTCTGTTGTTACAGATTCTCTGTAGAGAAAGATTATTTAACTTAGAAGAAGGAGAGAATAATAATAACTGGCGTGAGGAAGGATTACGACAAATGAAATTATTTACTCATTTATTAGATTCATAACTAGCAGAGTAACTATGAAAGCACACCGAATTGAAACAAAGTTAATTAAAAACGGAACCTTGATTCTTGAGGATTTACCCTTTCAAGCAGGTGAAGCAGTAGAAATCATTGTTTTAGAACGTTTTCCCCAACCTTTAGAATCTAATCCTTATCCTTTACGGGAAACGGTTATTCACTATGATGATCCTTTTAAGCCTGCTGTACCTATAGAAGATGGGAGCAACGCGATTTGGTGAGGTAGGATCAAAAACCAGCGATCGCTAAAA
>NZ_CAXTNE010000438.1:0-4252 GCF_964245445.1 uncultured Nostoc sp. | reverse complement strand
CTCCTTGTTGAGAAGTAGATTACCATACTTTTTTATTAGTGGGATAGTTTCATAAATACATGAATAGTGAATGGTGCGTAGTTTACCGCCGTAGGCATCACTTCCCATAGCGTAACGCACCCTACAAGACAATTTATTGCGCGATCGCACTCAACAATAACTAACAACTTGAGCTACTAGCGAACCGCGACGAAACCAGCTTGCTCAATTGCTCTTTGCCCTTCATCAGTTAATAAAAGATTGGCATAAGCATTTCCAATCTGCTGTTCCCGACCTTTATTCTGCTTAATAATCACAAACAAGTTAGCGATAATGGGATAGCTGCCATCTTTAATAGCCTGAGTATTTAGCTGGTTGCGCTGACGTAGGCATTGCTCAGGTGACACCAGAGGTTCGCGATAGGGGGCAATTAGCTGACCAGAAGTGCTACCCAATCGCAAAGCCTTCACACTACATTGAGGTAATACTGAACGGGCAGAAGCGTAATAGACACTACCAGGAGTTTTACTGAGTTGGCGCACTGCCTCTGTAGTAGAGTAGACATACTGCACATTAGAGCCAAATGCTTGCCCCTTCAAGCTGCTGTTGCTGGGGAATATTACTGTATCTGCGTCTTCTGGTCTTTGAGATAAAGGTGTGATGGCTAGGTTTGGCCCACCTACTTGATTCCAGTTAGTAATTTTCCCCAAATAAATCTGCTGTAATTGGTCAACAGTTAAACCAGGCACATTGAGTGATGGGTTGACTACCACTGCTACTCCATCCATACCCACTTGACGTTGCTCAAGGGTGAAGCCTCGCTCTTTTGCCATAGCTTGTTCTTCATCTGTCAGGGGACGGGAAGACTGAGCAAAGTCTAGTTTCCCATCAAGCAACATCTGAATGCCGGAGCTAGAACCAGGGCTACCACTAACAGGGTTTACATAGTGTAATTGTAATTCTGGGCGATCGCTCTGGATCTCAGAATCTACCAATTGCCGGATAGATGCCCAAGCTGTACTGCCTCCATAGTTAAATGAGGCATTAGGGACATCAGCTACTGTCTGAAAAGTTGATGCACTACTAGCGAGGCTGTTTAAATTTTCATTAGAGGAATTAACGCTATTGCGGGACAATAAATTCGGCTTGAGTAACCACCAAAGCAGTCCGCCAATAACCATAAGTGTCAGCACTTTCCCAATAATCAAACCTCTTAGAAAGAGGCCAATTTCACCGTTAATTAAAGCTCTTCTTTGATTTGTATTGTCCATATCTTTAAATCTTTAAATGTTGTTTATTATATTTATCCTACAGGAATCTATAAATATTTAGGTTAAGAATAAATCTGGAATAAGCCAGTTAATAGTGATTTTTATGATTGCTGGTAGATGATTAATTCTTTCTAATGTAGTACAATTCCATTTCTTCTTTGGTAGCCTTTAGCAATGGTGGAATTGCTTTTATAGACTCCTCTGTTAGCTACTGATTTAGCTACTTGGCGATTGACCTTAATATTAGTGAACCGTGGCTCAAGCAATTTTTCTCTAAAATTATTTAATTGAGTAGGTTGCTTTGGAGGTGATGTACCTGTATTAATAAATGTATATATTAAAACTAGTACTATCAAACTAGTGATAGCACCAAGCCCTATTCCCAACAGCAAAATAAAATTTTTATAATTTAGAAAATGGCTATCATCAGTATTTTGGTTTATGTCAGTAGATTGTAAGGACTCTGACAACGCCAGATCAGAATTAAGCGCTTGCAAAGCTTCTGCGGCAGATTGGTAACGCTGGTTGTAGCGATCGCAAACCATTGTATCTAAAATATTTGCCAGAGCGTCGCTTACCTGTGCCTGATCGCGCCAAAGAAGTTCTCCAGTGTTGGGATCTTCTTGTAGTTGCTCAGGTATTAAACCTGTCAAAGCTTGAATACCAATCATCCCTACTGCATAGATATCGCTGCAAAGTTTTGGCTTTCCCTTAGCCTGTTCGCTTGGCATATAGCCAGGAGTCCCAACAGAAATTGTTAAGCCTGCTCCTAAAGCACCAATTTTCTTAATACTTCCAAAGTCAATTAGCACAATCTTCTGATCGGAGTGCCGCCGCATTAAATTTTGGGGCTTAATATCCCGGTGAATAATGTTATTTTGGTGGACGAAGGACAGAACTTCTAGGATATCTTTTAATAAATTTAAGACTACATTTTCGCTAAGACGCTCACCTGGTACAATTTCTTGAGTTAATGCATAACCGTCAATAAATTCCTGGACTAAATAGAAATCCCCATCTTCATTAAAATGGGCAAATAGTCTAGGAATTTGGTCGTGGTCGTTGCCTAGCTGGTATAAAACTTCCGCTTCCCGATCAAATAGGCTTTTAGCGATGGGTAGAACAGCAGGATTGGTATCTTTTGGGTGGAAATGTTTGACGACACAATGGGGTCGTCCTGGTAAATCTAGGTCTACGGCTAAGTAGGTATCACCAGAACCCCCGCTTCCTAAGTGTTTGACAATCTCAAAGCGATTCCGAAGTGTTTTTCTGGCGAGAGAGTATTGATGTCTTTTACGTGTACCACCTGATAACAAGTAAGTATTACCAGTTCCTCCGCTTCCCAGCAGTTTGACTGTCTCAAAGCGACTCCGAAGTTTTTTTCTAACTAGAGGGTTCTGGCTCATGTGGCGTATACTACTCGTTAATTTACTGACCATTCAGAGCTTAGGTGAGGTTATGAACACCTGCCGCTAAATTTGTTGGTATTTGAGGCAGTCAGCTTCTCAGGCGACTTATGCTTTTGAGCAGTTTTATGCTTAACCGCATGATTGGTTGATTTCATCCCTCATATGGGTATCTTAATATAAAAATTTATTTTTGTAATAATTCTATAATCTTATCATTTATGTAAATTTAACACTAGCCCACAGTATTTATAATTGCCGACAGATGACAACATTCATGAGTCAGGAGATTTATTTTAAGTCTTGGGTCTGATTGCTGATAACACCTAGAACAGTGGCATTTAAAGGCATCAGTATTCTTACGTGTCCACTAGAATTATGTTACCAGATTTTAGTTATTAATAACGGCGATCGCTTCGTCATATCAACGTTAATTAGACAAAAATCAAAAAAACAGGTAAGTTCTTGAGGTAAAAACTCAGTGATGGTTTGGAGGCAAACAAGTGTTAGTTGTCAATCACTCACATATCAACTTACAGTATATTAACTAGTTATTCAATAGTTTCTATAAAACATCCAACTTTTCCAACCTTTCCCACCTTTTACTCGCGCCTGTATCACTTGCAATAAATCAGTTGCATTTAGCAAAACTCATAGTGGAAAAAGTTTACCCTGGTTTTAATATATTTTCTGTAACTCTTGCTAGGTAAAGAATAAAACTGTTTTATAAAGAATAAAAAACGTTTTAGATAATTTTCCAGATATTTAATCTTCTAGAAACAGTCCTAATTTAGATTTTGCTGCCAGTCGATAGATAAAATAATGTGATATCAGGGCAGATAACTGTAACGGCAGCATTCTATTAATTAAAAAAGCCCCCACTAGGGGGCCTATTTAAGTTGTCCGCGTGGAATGAACAACTAATAATTAATACTCACAGTAAATACAGTAATCCGAACAAAATAATCCAAATCACGTCAACGAAGTGCCAGTATATTTCGGCTGCTTCAATGCCAAAGTGCTTTTCGTTACTGTAATGACCCGGAACGCGCGATCGCCACAACACAGCAACAATTGCCAAAACGCCAAGGGTAACGTGCAATCCGTGGAAACCAGTCAAAACGTAAAATGCACTGGCAAATAAATTGGTAGTTAAACCAAATTCTAAATGGGTATATTCATATACTTGACCCACTAAGAAAATAGCACCCATCGCAGCCGTAATTGCTAACCAGATTTTTGCACCCCGCGTATCGTTCTTTTTGATAGCAGTGTCAGCATTGTGCATGACAAAACTACTAGAAATTAGATTGATGGTGTTGACTCCAGGTAACAGTAGTTCTAATTCTGGAGTACCTGCTGGCGGCCATGCAGGTAAGGTAGCACGGAAAGCCAAATAGGCTCCGAACAACCCCATAAAAATCATCCCTTCAGCAATCAGAAAGACAATTAGTCCAAACATACGATGGTCTGGATGTTCTTCGTGATGGCCGACGGACGCTTCCGCCGCGTGGTGATGATTTAGTTCGGTTTTAGCTGGGTCAATAGTTTGACTTTGCATGAATTTTTATAAGTGGGGAGTGGGGAGTGGGGAAT
>NZ_CAXTNE010000437.1:0-4270 GCF_964245445.1 uncultured Nostoc sp. | reverse complement strand
CTCCCCATTACGCGGTGATACTACCAGAAAAGAAAACTGCATGGAACTGAAAAATCACTGGTTGGCTGCAAACAAAGTTGCTTTACCACGACTAAGACTACTACAGTGGGTGAATCTCCGACCAGAGGAGAGCGAACGAACTCAACTCATGTTCTTTTTTTACACAATTATATGTGTAGGATTACGGTGGGCAGAGGACAGTACTGTGGCGCTGTTTTTGGATGAATATGGGACTCAGCTACTGCCGTGGATGTATATTGCTAGTGCTGCCATGAGTGCAGCACTGGTTTTTTTATACTCTTGGCTGCAAAAGATTTTTCCTTTGCGCCGGGTGATTGTAGCGATCGCACCTTGCATGTTGATGCCATTACTATTATTAGTTGTATTACGTTGGGGAGCGCATGTTTCATACCTGGCAGTTATTTCGGCGTTTCTGCTGCGGCTGTGGGTAGATGCACTTTATGTGGTCAATGACCTTAACACTTCCATTGTTGCCAACCAAATATTTAATATTCGGGAGATTAAACGGACTTACCCACTGGTGAGTAGTGGGCTTTTAGTCGCAGATGTGATCAGTGGCTTTAGTTTGCCTTGGCTAGTGCAATACACCACGCTGAATAAGATCATCTTTATCGCATGTATAGTAATTTTATTAGGATCGGGGATTTTATTTTATTTAACTCATCAATATCGAGCGGCTTTTCCTGAAACGCCACAAAAACTAGTTACTGAAGAACAAGCTTCACGACAGCGTTTTATTAAAAGTCCTCTGAAGCGCTATGTTTGGCAGCTGTTTGCTTTTGTCGGTCTGTTGCAAGTCATTGGGTTGTTAATAGATTTTCAATATCTACGCGAACTCCAATCTAATTTGGGCGACCGAGAACTTGCCAGCTTCTTAGGTCTTTTTGGTGGGACGTTAGGATTGTGTGAGTTGTTGTTGCAGTGGTTTATTTCCAGCCGACTCATCGAACGGATGGGGGTATTTTTCACAGCGACGCTTTTACCTATCACCGTAGGCTTTTCACTACCAGGAGTGCTGGTATTATTTTATTTAATTCCCGCCATCCAATCGCAAAGCTTTTTTTGGGGTTTGGTAATTGTCAAATTCTTTGATGAACTCCTGCGCTACACCTTTGTCATGAGTAGCGGCCCCATCCTGTACCAACCAATTCCAGAGGCAATTCGCAGCCGGATGCAGACTTTATCTGGCGGAACTGCCGAAGCGATCGCTACAGGTTTGACAGGAGTGCTAATTTTTGCAACTATATTGTTTTGTGGGCAGTTTATACCCGTACCTTTGCAAAAGTGGGTGTTAGTAGCAGAAACAATGCTGATAACTGGCACCTGTTTAAAAGTAGTTTGGGAATTGCGATCGCGCTATGTTGAGCTGTTAGTTTTAAGTGTGGCACGGGGCCAGTTAAGTGCAACCAATGTAGGCTTACGATTCTTTAAGCAAGGTGTAGTCAAAGCCTTGGGAGAAAAAGGTAGCGAAGCAGATAAACGCTCTTGTATTGAACTTTTAGCCCAAATTGATTCCCAAGGAGCTGCGGAAGTTTTAGCACCTCTGTTAGTCAAGTTAACCCCAGATTTGCAGTGCCAAAGTCTGGAAGTCATGCTGATAGCAGGTGCAAATCCCGCTTATCTATCCGCCATCCGTCCTTTGCTAGAACAACCTCAAGAGACTAACTCCGAAGTTTTTGCCCTAGCGCTGCGCTACATTTGGCTAGCTGAACCAAATCCCAATTTAAGCATCCTAGAGGAATACCTGAACCCCCGGCATAACTCACTCATCCGTGCCACCGCCGCCGCTTTAGTTTTACGTCAGGGAACGCCTATGCAAAAGGTAGCAGCTACCCAAACCATGCGCCGGATGTTGACTCATAAGAAAGAACGAGAACGGGTAAATGGAGTCAGGGCGCTTAGAGAAGCAGTTTATTTGCAGGCGTTACGAATTCACATTCCGAATTTGTTACAAGATGAGTCGTTACGGGTGCGCTGTGCCGTATTGGAAATGATTGCAGCAACCCATTTAGAAGAGTACTATTGTGCATTGATAGCAGCACTTTATTACAAATCAACCCGCACTACAGCAATGTCAGCTTTAGTACGACTAGAGAATGAAGTTATAGAGATGCTGTTGCGGGTAGCTACTAATATTTACAAACCAGAAGTAGTGCGAATGTATGCTTGGCGTACCATTGCTCAAATTGGTACTCAGGAAGCATTGGAGATTTTATGGGAAAAGTTGGAAACATCTTGGGGTACAACTAGGGATCATATTCTTCGCAGCTTACTAAAAATACACAAACAACCAGGAATTAAAGGTTTAGTAGATCGATTTTATGAAAGTCGGGTAGAAAATTTAATTGAGCAGGAATTAAAGTTTTTAGGCGAGATTTACGCCGCATATATAGACTTGAAAACACTAGACGAAAAAGGAAATCAGCAATCTAGTGAGAGGATTGTGATTGTCTGTGAGTTATTGCAACGCGCCCTTTTAGAATTAGAATTGGATGTTAAAGAGCGGCTGTTACTGCTATTGAAACTGCTTTACTCGCCAGAAAAGATGCAGGCAGCAGCATTTAATTTGCGATCGCTCTCAGTGGTAAACTTAGCACGAGGGTTAGAAATCCTAGAGCATACCATAACTTTGTCTTCAAAATCTCTGTTGCTGAATATTTTAGATAACCGACCGCAGCCAGAAAAATTGCAACATCTGGTAGAAGCTAAAATCGTAGAATATGAAAATATGATAGTTAGCGATCGCCTCCACAGATTGCTGACGTTGGGTAACTTCCTTTCTGACTGGTGTTTAGCTTGCTGTTTTCATTTTGCTCAAGTGACTCGCACGCCATTGACAAGTTCTGAAATTTTAGTGAGTTTGCGTCATCCAACCGGCTTTGTTAGAGAGGCTGCGATCGCATATTTAAATATGGTTTCACATCGCGTTCTCCTGCAAATCCTCCCTCAGTTAGAAAAAGATCCACATCCTTTGGTAGCAGCTCAAGTCAAAGAGTTACTCGAAAAATACCAGTTTAAAAACTAAAATTTATAGCCTTATTAGTGCAATTACCTCTAACTTCTTACCAAAGAAAATTTGATTCCTCCCTGTGGAATGTAGTACAACCTGTCACGGAAGTTTATCATGTGTTCACTGATATGGATGCTATTAAAACTAAATGCTGGTGACAATAAATGACTAATAATCAACAAATTGCTTATCCTCTGATTCAACAAGAGCATATAAAGCGTCTAGGCACAGACGAATTAGCCCTACTCCGTAATCGCCGTCAGCAAAAGCCTGTTGTGATAAATCCAAGTTTTACTGTTCCGATTCTAAACACAATCGCGGTTGCCTCTATTGCCACTAGTTGCTTATTTGGGATAAGCACGCTTTCGTGTTGGGGGTTAGAGATTATTGAGGCGAACACAAAATCAATTTCCCTCAGTAAAGAGCATGAATGGCAGACACGAAAACATATCTGCTTGGGCTGGATGCTTGTTGGGTTTTCCAGCTTTGTTGCTAGTGCCTCGTTGGGTGAAAAGCCTCAGCGACAAATCAATGAATAGACTAATTGTCAAAGACTCCTTTATTTATTAAGCAAATAACAGCATTTTAAATATGAAACTACCTCAAATGATCGTCACAACAGTGGCAGCAATCACTTTTGGATACATCGGTTCCCAATACTTCACTAGAAATATTATGTATATCATAGGCGGTGGAATGGTTGGGGTTGGTGCAGTAGCATACGTAATCCCGCCCAGAACCAAACAAAAGCCAACCCACACACAACCGAAGGAGCCTGCGGAAACTACTCACCACTGAGCGCAGTAGTTCTCAGATGGGAGCAAATGCTCAAAAAATTAATGATGAATCATCTGCTTAAACCTCAAACTCACGCCAAATTTTTTTGATCAACAGCTTGATGTATATATTTTTAATAAATCTGCTGCAATTACTGCAATTTTTTATGATGCTTGATATCAAGTCCGGTTAATCACTTATGATTCAATACAGTTCAGTTAAGGCTAAAACTCTTTGTCAAAGTCAATTTTTTTAACGAACCGCATAGACGCAAAGCGGCTTCCCGCAGGGTAGGACGCATAGACAGGAAGTGGCTTCCCGTTCGCGTAGCGTCTCCGAAGGAGAAGGGTAGGACGCAAAGAGAAGAAAGAAGTGCTTAACTGAACCGTATTGACTTATGATTACCGCATCTGTGCAAAAATCGGAAAAGCCTCTTTCCCCCTGCCCCCAGCAAGAACTGCG
>NZ_CAXTNE010000436.1:0-4313 GCF_964245445.1 uncultured Nostoc sp. | reverse complement strand
GGGCAAGGGGGAGAATGAAAAATTACTTCTTTTTCCTCTGCTCCCTGCTCCCTGCTCCCCTGCCTTAAAAGCCTCCCCATCTCCCTCATCTCCCCCACTTTCTACTTCCCATTCTCCATTTTCTTATCCAAGGACACTGTTGCTACAATGCTTTGAGTATTCACCATTGCTGTAATTGTTGGTTCAGTCCAGCGTGCTAACCAACCAGGTTGAATGCCGAAAATAACAATTAGCACAGCTAAAATAGCAGCTGGGCCGCGATCGCTCCAATACACCCGTGGTAGGTTGGTAACTTGTGCAGACAAGCGTCCAAAAAAGGCACGGTTGAGAAGTATTAAAAAGTAAACCGCAGTTAAGCCTGTGCCAATCATTGATAGCAGCGTTTGCACTGGAAAAACTGGAAAACTGCCCCGAAAAATGATGAATTCGGAAATAAAGCCAAGCATTCCTGGTATACCAGCGCTGGCCATTACTCCCACAACAATCAAGCTACCAATTACGGGCATACCTCGTTCTGGGTTCAGCAGTCCTTGGAGGATTTCTAAATCCCGGCTTCCGGCTTTTTTATACACAACCCCTACCAGCAAAAACAGCATGGCGGAAATCAAGCCGTGGCTAATCATCTGCATAACAGCACCTAACACACTTAATGGTGTGGCCGCCGCCGCCGCTAAAAGTACGTACCCCATGTGTCCAATAGAACTGTATGCCACCATTTTTTTCATATCGGTCTGGGCGATCGCGCAGGATGCACCATACAGTACACTGACTACTGCCCAAGTTGCTAACCAAGGAGCCACATAAGCCCAAGCTTCTGGTAACAAGTTCATGCCAAACCGCAGTAAGCCATAAGTTCCCAACTTCAACAACACTCCAGCCAACAGCACAGAAATTGGTGTGGAAGCTTCAACGTGAGCATCTGGCAACCAAGTATGGAAGGGAACCAAAGGAATTTTAATCCCGAAACCTACCAAAATTCCCCCTAACAGTAAAAGCTGTGTCGCTAGAGGTAGAGTCGTAGGGTTCAAGGTTGCTAGTGCAAAGCTAGAGGAACCACTCAGCCAAACCATGCCGAGAAAACTTGCCAAAATCAAGATTCCCGAAACGGCAGTATAAATGAGAAATTTTGTTGCAGCATAACCCCGCTTTTCCCCACCCCAAATGGCTATCAACAGATATAGCGGGATTAGTTCCAATTCGTAAAACAAGAAAAATAGCAGTAAATCCTGTGCCAGAAAAGCTCCAGTCACCCCAGCGCTTAATAATAGTATCAAAGAGTAATAAAATTTAGGGCGCTGTAGGGATTCATCGCTGCTGTAGATGGCAATGCAAGTTAACAATCCATTTAAAACCAGCAGTGGCAAAGATAAACCATCTATTCCCAGGTTATAGTTCAAGCCTAAGACATCTATCCAAGGTAGAGACTCGGCAAACTGTTGAGTGATTTCCCCTGGATGGAACTGAATTGCTAGTATGATTGTCCACAAGAAAGCAATACTGGCAAAGACTAAAGCCACCCCACGGGCGAATTTCCTATTGATGCCAGAGGGCGAGAAACCAATTAAAGCTGCGCCGATTAACGGCACTAGAATTAAAACACTAAGCATAGACGGAATTCAGGTTAGAGGAGTAGGGAAAGCAGGGGAAGCACGGGGAGCAGTGGAGAATAATAACTTTTAAAACTTTTAACTCCTAACAGACGCGATTAATCGCGTCTCTACTCCTAACTCGCTTAAAAAGGTAATTTATCTAGTAAACCAGATGACCAGCTGATGAATAAACCCAGGACGCTGACGACCGCTAAGATGGTCAACATATAGCCCTGAGATTGCCCAGAAATGCTGTACTTTAAAGTTTGTCCACCGAGAATAGTCGCAAATCCAACCAAGTTGACTAAACCATCGACTAAATAGCGATCGCTCCAAGCAGAAATTTTAGATAGCAGTGCTACTGCACCAACTACCGTTACGCGATAAACTCGGTCAATATAAAAATCATAACCTAACAAGTCCTGCACAAATCTCCACGCCAAAATTCTGGATCTTGACCAAGCTTTGTGTAGATGAACTGTAGCCCCTACACCTACCCCGACGACGGTAGAAGTAAATAACGCTAACGCTACATACCAATTAATACTTTCCCAATCTGGTAGCAAGTACCATTGCTGTAGCATCAAAGGCACAAGCAGAGTAAAGACTGTGAGAATCACCATTGGTAAGGCCATCTGCCAACCAACTTCTGGGGTGCGACGGGTCTTTTGTTGCGGTTTACCCCAAAATACTAATCTGAATACTCTGGTTAAGTTCAATGCTGTTAAGCCATTAACCAATAATAAAACCCCAATTACCCAAGGGCTAATATTCACAAAACCGTCAGCCCATGCTAACATTGCCCAAAAGCTTCCCAATGGTAGCAGTGTTACCATCCCGGCTGAACCGACAACAAAGGCAGTAGTTGTGGCTGGCATCCTTGACCACAGACCGCCCATTTCTGTCAAGTCTTGGCTTTGGGTAGTCAAGATTACTGAACCCGAACTCATGAATAATAATGCTTTAGCGATCGCATGAGTTAATAGCAACATCAAGGCTACACCCCCTTGCTGCAAGCCCACCGCCAAAAACACTAAGCCCATGTATGCACTGGTGGAATGAGACAGCGATCGCTTAATGTCAATTTGAGCTATGGATACTAATGTCGCCCCAATTGCCGTTACCGTTCCCATTACTACTAATACATTCAAGGCAACTGGCGACAGGGCTAACAATGGTTGAAGTTTATACAGTAAATAAGCACCACCAGCTACGACTAGTGAGTTTCTCATTACCGAGGCGGGGTTGGGCCCTTCCATTGCCTCATCCAACCAAAGATGCAGGGGAAATTGGGCGCATTTACCAGCAGGCCCAGCAATTAAGGCCAACCCCAGCAATGTTGATGTCATTGGGCTTAAATTAGCTGTTTGCGCCCACTCATATAGATCTGAAAAGTTCAAACTGCCGGCTAAGGTGGAAAGTGTCACCACAGCCATCAGCAGCAACAAGTCTCCCACCCGTTTGGTTAAAAACGCATCCCGCGCCGCCGTCACTACTAGCGGTTGAGCATACCAAAATCCCACCAGCAAGTAAGTTGAAAGCGTCAACACTTCCAAAAGACCATAGCTGAAAAATAAAGAATCACTGATTGCTAAAGCACTCAGCGCTGCTTCAAAAAATCCCAGCAGCGCAAAAAAACGTGCCAACGACCAGTCTTTTTCCATATAACCCAGAGCGTAAACTTGTGCAAGTAAGCTTAACCCTGTAATTAAAACTGTTGCCCCAATACTGACTGGTGAGAGTTCCAAGGCAAAAGATAAGTCTAAATCAGCAGCTTTGAACCACGTCACCAGTAACTTTTCTGGTTCTTTATCCCAGATAATGTTAAATACAAACAGACTATGGACAAAAGCCAAAACGGTCGTCAACAAGTTTATGTATGCCGCAGGTCTTGGCCCTGTTCGCCGAATTATTCCTATTCCCCACGGCAAGGTCAAAATTGCGCCTAATAAGCTATATAAAGGCACAAACCAACTTGTTAAAAATAGAACTTGATCCATTTAAATTCACCTTGACGACTCAGCCTTAATTTTAAAAAAGCTTTTATACTATTATTGATTTTACAAAATTAATTTAGTACAAATATCAATATTTTTTACTCTTGTTTCAACTCAATTATCATAAGTATTTTTACTTTTTTTTCCCCTATTAAACTTTGATAAAATATAACTTTACATAGGTTAAAGCAAGTAAATGCTTTAACCTCACTTTTGTTTTTACATTTTTATTTCTACTTTGAACAAACTACTTTATAGGATATATTTGGAAAAATTATATATTTTTCACTTAGTCCTTGTACATATAGCAAAAATTGGCAGAACCTAGACACAGCATAAGATATAGCAACTTGTCGTCCCTCTCCAGATAAAATTACCCCTGGTTATGAATGTCGTTTTGTAAATGTAATAAAGAAATTATAAAGCATAAGTGGCTCCTCTAGGAATCAGTGAACTTTAATTGCTCAAGAGGACAGATAAATTTTTGTTAAGTTTTTTAAAACTTTCTTATCATAAACTATTATAGTAATTTATATTGCCAGAAAGGCCAACCTTTCCTATGCTTAATTTGGAAGTGTTTTCTTAGCTATTAAGATCAAGCTCTCCCCGTCAAAAATTTTAAGCGACAGTACAGATTGGATTAATATTGTAGGAGTTCTGCGATGCCAATTGCAGTTGGGATGATTGAAACGAAGGGCTTTCCAGCAGTAGTGGAAGCTGCTGATGC
>NZ_CAXTNE010000435.1:0-4331 GCF_964245445.1 uncultured Nostoc sp. | reverse complement strand
CCCTTGCTCCCTGCCCCCTGCCCCCTTTCCTCTTCTTTGACTAATCACGTTTTTCTAACCTTTTAAAAACGGTGAGAACTAAAAAAGTCAGCAAAGCACCGATTAATGCTAACTGCCACAAACCACAGCCAGCAGCAATTCCCAAAGCAGCCGAAACCCAAATAGCTGCTGCTGATGTGAGTCCGTGAATTTCAAGTCGCTGTGATTCTTGAGAAGATTGGCGCACAATTTCTCCAGCACCGAGAAATCCTACACCGGCTGCAATCCCCTGAATCACGCGGCTAAGTGCATCACGGCTCGACAGTGACCCATCTGTTTGAATAATTATAAGAGTAAACACGGCTGAACCGAAACTCACCAGCATGTGAGTTCTTAAACCGGCTGGTTTACGCCTAATTTGGCGTTCTAAGCCGATAATTGCTCCAATAAGCAATGCAAGGCACAGCCTGAAGCTGATATTTAGCCAATCATTAGTTGCAAGATAGTAAGTGTTTGACAATGCTTAGTCTGGTGTAGAAAACTTTATATATTAGTACAGCACGGCATAAATCTAGGTACTATACATATAAATTAACAAGACTTCAAGCAAAATCCCATTGTTAAAGGTAGGCAAACTTTCGCCACAGCTACTAGTACCGAAAGGCGGAAGCCAAAAGTTAACACTGAGCGACTTGCTTGAGGGCAGTCGAAAGGAGTCAAAGTGTCAAAATTCACGCACGCTTTAATTTTAGGCTTTCTGGCTGTAATGAAATGGTAAGTTTATTATCGCCGACCTGTACTAGGTTAATTAATAATATTTTTACAAAAATAGTGCAAAAATATTTTAATCTTTTATTGATGGAGTCTAATTTAATGAGTGCAATTTAATAGCCTATATCATATTTCGATTCTATGAATTCGTGAATACTTTTTTGGTACAACTTAATCTCTTAGCTTCTTAGGATTATTTACCAATAAGATATTATTTTGGTCAAAAATAAATTTTAAGTTTATTAAATAGGGTTTTTAACTATTTAAAATGACTGAACTATAAAGTTTTACCTTAAATTGCTAGATTTAACCCATACACTCAATAATTAAATATGATACTGCCATCTACAACTCGCTCAAACAACTAAACCCCCGATTTTAGGGAAGAGAGGCTAAATGAAGGAAAATATTTAAATTACAAAAGAGTTGAATTCTAGCAGTACATCATGTAACTGGCAATTAACCACTAATAAGGTCGGCAAATTAAACGTAAATGCTGGAAACTCCTCTTTTAGTAGGGAGTCAGTGGATTTACGACTGATAATGTACTAAAAGGAAATGGCTATGGCTACAAATAAATAACTGACAACTAACAAATTGAGTGGACAAACTCTACTGGCTAGACCAAATTAAACTACAAGACCGCGCCAAAGTAGGTGACAAAGCGTTTTACTTGAGCAGAATCATGCAGCGTGGCTATCCGGTGGTGCCTGGTTTTGTCGTTTCAGCAGAGATTTTGCGACAATTTCTCGAAAATCTCAATAGTTCAGAGTCATTAGTGGCTGATTTACCCTATTCTTCATTACATCTAGATGTAGCTAATTGGCGTCAACTTCAGCAGGTAGCAGGTCGCTTGCGCCAAGAAATTCTCACTGCAACTGTACCACAGGATTGGGTAAGTACAATTTTCCAAGCAGCTAGAGAATGGCAAACTAGCTGTTTGATTCTTCGACCTACTTTAGCAGTATCAAATGCTACTTCAAGTATAAAGAATATATCTGGTTTGCTGGAGTCGGTGTTTTGCCAGTGCGAACCAGAAGCGATCGCTTTTGCCCTCAAGCGTACCTGGAGTCAGATATTTCGTGCTAGAAGTCTACTATATTGGCAGCACTCAGGAATTAACCTGCAACAAATCAGTTTAGCGGTTTTGGTTCAACCTGTTGAGAATGCGATCGCCAGTGGCTTGCTGAGTGCCAACTCCTCTAGATGGGAAATTGAAGCTACTTGGGGATTAGGAATTGCGATCGCTCTTGGCGAAGTCCAGCCAGATGTTTACTACATTCAACAAGCAACCGGGATTGTGCTTGAGCAGCAGTTGGGCAATAAAATGCTCGCCTATGGTGTGGATGATGCAGCACCTGGAGCTTTTTCGCAACCCGTGCCCAAGTCAGCGCTAACATCAGATCACACTTGTCTAAGTACCTACTTAATTCAGGAAGCCCAACAAAAACAGTACGCTTTACAAGAAGAATATATACAACAAATAATTGCTCTAGGAACTCAATTGGTGAGTGAACTGGGTAAAAGCTTTACCATTAAATGGACTATCGCCCAACAAACTACATATGACAAGCTCTACATAACACAAGTTAGTTCTCCCCAATCTATAATTAACCACGGACACTTCATTAGAGGAATAGGGGCGGCAGGAGGACGTGTTGTGGCGACTGCCTTAGTAATTAATAATCCGCAACACAAACCCGAACAATTACCCAAGGGAGTGATTTTAGTAATAGCAGCGATCGCACCTGATTGGTTACCATTACTGCACCAAGTTGGTGGTATTATTACTGAACAAGGCGGATTAACTAGCCACGCTGCAATTCTTGCCAGAGAATTAGGTATCACAGCAGTAGTTAACGCAACATCTGCTACAAGCTTAATCCAAACTGGCGAACGACTGCTACTCGATGGCGACAGAGGAGAAGTTTATCGGATCAAAGCAGAAGGGGAAAGTGGGAGAGAAAAAGAGATGGAGAGGAGGAAAGTCGCAGAAAATCCTCTCCATTCCCCTATCTCCCCATCCCGTCCTGTTACTTCTCATCTACCTATGATTGCTACCCAACTGCTGGTTAACTTGAGCCAGTCCAGTTTAATAGAACAAGTGCAAAGCTTTCCTGTGGATGGAGTAGGATTGTTGCGCTCAGAATTGATGGTACTAAATATATTAGATGGGCAACATCCTAATAGTTGGATTTTAGGTGGGCGGGAAGCAGAATTGTTAGAGCTATGGTCTGAGCAGATTATCCAGTTTGCCCGTGCCTTTGCACCAAGACCAGTTTTTTATCGTTCTTTAGATTGGCCGCAGGATTTACCATCATTGAGTGATAATTTACAATCTGCAACACAATCGATGTTGGGTGAACGTGGTACTTTCAGCTACTTACGAAATCCCGCAGTCTTTGAATTGGAACTGCAAGCTTTAGCGAGTGTACAGCAAGCTGGTTACAGCAATGTAAATCTACTGTTGCCTTTTGTGCGGACTGTGGAAGAATTTGTCTTTTGCCGTCGTAAAGTTGAGCAAGCTCTTTTAACTGAGGTGTCACAGTTTCAATTGTGGATGATGGCAGAAGTGCCAAGCGTCCTGTTTTTACTGCCAGAATATGTCAAAGCAGGTGCAGCTGGAATTTCTATTGGTACAAATGATTTGACCCAATTATTGCTCGGAGTGGATCGAGAGCAAGGACAGCTAGGAAAAGTATTTAATGAACGTCATCCGGCAGTTATGAGTGCGATCGCTCAACTGATCCAAATGGCTAAAAGTGCCGGTATACCTTGTTCAATCTGCGGTCAAGCACCAGCCATCTATCCAGAAATTATCGATAAGTTAGTGGAATGTGGCATAACATCCATTTCCGTTGAACCGGAAGCAGTAGAGCGAACATACCAGGCGATCGCTCGTGCTGAACAGCGCATAATTTTAGCAGCAGCACGACGTGAATTAAAAGAGGAAAAAAAGTAATTTTATCTAATATAGCCAGTTTCACGTAAAAACTTACGTAAATCGGCGAAATATTTGGTGCGGTCACTGTTTTTGTAAGCTTGCTGCACTTGCTGCCAACCATCCTGTCCTTGACCCAGCAGATATTTATCAGCCAAATAAGCTGCTAAAAAGCCCTTGCCATCATCGCCTTGTTGCCGTACCTGGGTATAAGTTTGCCATAGCTCTGAGGCATGATTGGAAATTAATTTGGGATAGCGACGAGTCACATCAACCATTTTCCCTTGGCGATAATGCCAAATTTGCAGGGGGTAGCCAGAACCAGCATAAGCTGTAAAAGCATAGGCAAAGCGATCGTCTTGGCTATCAAACTCTGGCAGTCCATCTTTGTTTAAATCTCTGAGCCGATAGCCACCATTGCCCCATTCATGACGAATCTTAATATACTTTTGGGATTTATTGTCATAGCGATAAATTAATGAATAAGTGCAACAGTGCGCTCCACCTGTAAAGAAATCGGCAATTATTTCTGGTTCTTTGTTACCGTCCAAGTCTCGCACTGGTAAATTATTTTCTTGTCCAGATATATTAGACTTGTCGCTAAATAAGATTTAAAAAATGATGAAATGGACTTCTCAAC
>NZ_CAXTNE010000434.1:0-4383 GCF_964245445.1 uncultured Nostoc sp. | reverse complement strand
TTTTTAGCGATCGCTGGTTTTTGATCCTACCTCACCAAATCGCGTTGCTCCCTTGATATTCTTGGCATTTCCAGTATGAAATAGGGGAAATGTGAGCAATTGGAGCGCCTGCGTGGAATCGGAGAAAATAATATGTCTAACGTAAGCATTGCTCCCGTAGCTGCCTGTGTGGAGCCGTAAGCATTTCCACAACTAGTATGAGTGAAAATGTGACAGCGTGTCGGAAGTAGTATGTGCCGCAACTGGGGTGGAGGCCCTTTGTTAGTAGTTGAGTGTGAAAGTGATGTTAGCTTCTCTGGTGAAGAAAATATTGGGCTTTATCAATCGTCACAGTGGGCAGAACGTGGATTCTGTAAGCAGTGTGGTAGCCATCTTTTTTATAAATTAAAACAAAATAACCAGTATTTCATACCTGTTGGACTATTCGACAACTGTGAAGGTCTTGTTTTCGATCATCAGGTATTCATTGATGAAAAGCCCAAATATTACTGTTTTGCCAATCAAACTAAGAACCTGACAGGGGCTGAGGTGTTTGCACAGTTTGCACCTCCTGAATGACCATTTAATGAAATTCAAAATTCAAAATTCAAAATTCAAACATTTTGTAAGAAATAAAAATTTTTAATTGATTAATTCTGGGTACAGAGCAAGCACTGAATAAAATTCAGTGGTCAACAAGGCAGTGGCGGGTTTCAGAGCAAGGACTGATTGTAATAATGAAATTGATAATTTTGAATTTTGAATTGTTTTGACTCCTAAACATTAGAGTTACTTTTTACCAGTTTGAGTTACGTTGGGCGAATCAGCGCACTGCTTCACTCACAAAGTGCGACACCGAATAGCCCGTCGTAGACATCACTCTTAACCTTGAGACAACAAATCATCCTGCTATGTCTTTGCCACTTTTGTAAGTCATAGCTCTGGGTTTTCTCTTCTTGAGAGGGACTACTGATTTCTTGGGTGCTTGTGGTGGACGGCATTTCTCACAATAAAGCGGTCGCACACCAAAGGTTTCTCGTTGCGTGGGTTGCTCACACTGCTTACATACGAAGTTGAAAACGCAAGTATGAATTTCCCGCTTGTGCGCTCTGACGGTGTACTCTCGGACATCTATTGTTTTGCTGGGCATCGGTTCTGTAATCGGTGTTCTATTTTTAAGGATAATTTCTAAGCATCAATATATTGGTGCATCTAATTACTAAAATAGTGACAATTAGTTAGCAGAGGGTAGCGACCGATGTTTAATTTTGTTTTAGTACTTTTTCAATTTCTACTAATTTGTGACGTAAGACTTCCTGTAATTCTATTAATTCAGCAGGGTTAGCTTGCTTGAGCAACTCTAAAGAGAGTTTTTGCAAACGACTAGATGCTTGGGATACTGCTTTTTTCTTCGTATTTTCGGTTACTGCTACCTCGGACTCAGATGCTATCACTTCAGCTACTAATTTTCGAGTAGCAACAACAGACAACTTTTCTACTATTACTTTGTGCGTAGTCTCTTCCCTAATAGATTTTGCTTTTTGTTCAGTCAATCCCAAATTTTTTGCGGAAAGTTTTTGTAGAGCCATTGCATGAACACCTTTAAGTCCTGCTCTTATGGCAAGTTTTAGGTCTTCTGCTAAAGATAGCATCGGAAAAATATTGGCATCGATAGAAGCAGGATTTAGCTGTAAATCTAAGAGTAGACTTAAGATTGCTTGTTCTGAGTCGCTTAAATCTAAAGACTCTAGTTCTTTTTCTTGTTTTTTTGCATCTGCTGTTATTAAATCCACCAGCGATGTTATACGCTTTTGACTATTCAAACGTCGAACTACTGTTGAAAGAATACGCGGAATATCTTGAAGTTCTAATCCAGTAATTGTAGACAATTCACGCGTGATCGCCTCGGCTTTATCCAAAGGATTAAGGTCTTCTCGATGTAGAGAAGTTAGTAGTGCTTTACGATGTAAACCAGTTGGTTCTGGAATAATAACTGCTGACAAGGTTTGCCAACCTAAAGCTTTAGCACTGCGCCAGCGTCGCTCTCCGTCAAAAATTAATAGATGATTCTCCCTTTGAATCAGAATAACTGGTTGTAACTGTCCATAACTAGTTAAAGAGCGAGACATAGATTCAAGACTTTCAGTTAAAAATGTTTGTCTAGGTTGTTCTATATTTGGCTCTATTTGCTCAATAGGAATTGACAAAATACCTATTTGTGACTGAAGTTGTGTTCGCAACTCTTCCAATTGTGTTTCCAACTCGCCTGAATTTTTGTCACGAAGTTCTTCAATCTCTGCTCTTAATTGCTGTATTTCTTCCTCTGCTTCAGATAATTGCTGAGATTGCTTTGCACCTGAAAAATAATTTGTAAGATTAGGAGTGTTACGAGCGCACATAATTATTTTGTCTTTTTAGTTGTCTTAGGTTTTCCAATTAAAGCCACAATATGAGAAGTAGTTTCTTTAAAATCATCCTTAGCAGGATGACTAGGACGGTAAATATGCAATGGTAAACCTTGACCACTAGCATTGACAAATTCTGCGCTATCCCGGATTGCTGGAAATGCTCGAATCTTCATCTGTTGCAACTGTTCAGGCAATCCTGCAAGCATCTGTCTATGAGTACTTCTGCGAACATCATATTGATTGGGAACAAATCCTAAAATTTCTGGAGTTGGGTTTAAACGTAAGTGTTTGCAATGATAGTAGTACCATTCCAATAAATGTGCTGCACCTTGAATTGATTTTGGTTCTAGCTGTACGGGGATAATAATATGTGTACAAGCGGCTAGAGCCATTAAAGGTAAAGGGCCAAGGGTTGCTGGGCAATCAAAAATAATTACGTCGTGTGCTAGTGGATAATCTGTTAAACAGTCGGCTAAAAGGTAGGCTCCTCTTTTGTGTAGGACAAGTTCATCTGCTGTTTGGGTTAATACCATTCCCCCTTGACATACGACAACATTATTGGTGTACTGGCTCCAGCAAGGAGTTAATGGCCAAACACCGTCAAATTGATCTTTGAGAACTCCTGCTAAAGTCTGTTCTGGTTCTGGTGGATTCAAACCACAGAATAACGTTAATGAGCCTTGTGGGTCGAGGTCTAGTAGGGCTACATTGTACTTGCGTTTTGCTAAGTCGTAAGCTAAATGAACTGAAAGTGTAGTCTTACCACTGCCTCCAGCATTGCTAATTACAGCTAGTCGAATTTGCATGGCTTCGCTTTGAGTGCTATTTCCGAATCATATATTGTGACGCTGAGATCATATATCAATATATGATCCAACTAATTACTTGTCTTTTTTATTGTGTCTTCCATTCAAGATAGTTTATTAATGGGTGCATTGTTTGGGCATCCACTACCGAAAAAATTAACCATTTTAGACTTTGGCAATGGAACGACTCTCTATTCTCGTTACAACCAAGGGAAACGAGAAGTTCACACTGCCTACCCCATCGGTGTAGAAGTTCTCATCGATGATATTTCCCAAAAAATGAAACATCTAAATGGCGGAAAAATCGGGGATGCCTCCAAAATCCGATTTTGTCTGGAGATGGGGCACACTAGGTACAGCCGTGACATTGATATTAAAGATATATACAGCGCTTCTTTAAAAGATTGGTATGAAAAATACTTGAAGAAAGTAGTGAATCTCACGCTTGATGCCAAACACCAAGGGGATGAAATCTGGGCGATTGGTGGAGGCTGTCTTTTATAGCAACGGAAGCAAAGCTTAGGACAAAAGAATCGTTTAGAAAACTGACTTAGGCTCATTGTTAACGTCCTAACCTATAGTTCGACTGCTATACCAGGATTTAAAAAGCTGTTGGAGAAAAACGGCTTCAAAATCCTGGACAATCCGGCAGAAGCCAATGTCTCTGGGCTTCTAGAAATGGCAAAAACTATTCTTGGTAAGAACCCAACTACTACATCTCTTAAGTGAAGTTATAACAATGGCAGATAAAAAAGACTTAGCACCGGAAAAAGTTCGCCTCAAAGATAATTACCGAGAGCGCATATTTGCAGAATCGCAAAAACTAGATAAAAGTTACCTGGACACGCTTTACTTTATCGTTGATTGCTATTTTGTTTTCATCAAGGCTGGATTACCTGCACAACTTTTAGCTGACACACCCATTAATACTGAGTCAAACCAACTCACCTCTTGGACTCCAACTCCATTTGCAGAGGAGAAAGAAGAAGATTCTTCAGGGGAAACATTCAGCCTTGATTTTGATTTGTAACCCTCAAAGGAAGTTGGCAACGGTAAAGAAGGGAAATTAGCCTGTGCCATTCTTTCTATCAGTATGTTTTTATATTATTTTACACAAGTTTCTGTGCGATGGCTCAAGGGACTTCCAAGAAATAAATTACTCAGCAAAAATGATAATTTGACATTTATAA
>NZ_CAXTNE010000433.1:0-4414 GCF_964245445.1 uncultured Nostoc sp. | reverse complement strand
CCCCTGCCCCCTGCCCAAACGAAGTAAGGCATCTCACAAAATCGCATCGCTCCCCATGGTTTTGACCGCAATTATGCTTTAGGAAATCTTAATGAGGCATCTCTGGGCGAACTCACTAAGCATTGGCGTCAAAAGCGCTACCGAGCTTTTCGAGAACTCTGCCAACACGTTTATCAAGACCTAACAGCACCTGCCGATCTGCCGATTACAGATTGGTATGAGACACTGATGCAGTTGGCAAAGATAAGTGAGATAGGTGAAAACAGCACAACCGTGTCTACACAGTCCAGCAAAATGCTATAGTTTAAGGCTCAAGGCTTCCCGATTCAAAACCTGATTTAACTTCCCACTGCGATAACCTTCTAAATCCAGGGTTACGTAAAGAAATCCGAAATCCTGAAATGCAGAAACTACTTTCTGTAAATCCGTAGTTAACACAAACTCTTTAATTTGTTCTGGTGGTAATTCAATGCGTGCTGTATCTCCTTCCGATCGCACGCGCAAATTCTGCCAACCTAGCTTTCTTAAGAAAATTTCTGCTCTACCAACTCGTTGTAACTTAGCTACAGTAATCTCTTCACCGTAAGGAAAGCGGGAACTGAGACAAGGTTGAGCGGGTTTATCCCACCAAGGTAAACCGAGTTGTTGCGAAAGTTGGCGGACTTCAACTTTGGTGACACCAACTTCTGCTAAAGGCGATCGCGCCCCTCTCTCTTTCGCCGCCTGAATTCCTGGGCGATAATCATGCAAATCATCGGCATTTACCCCATCCACCACGTATGGATAACCCAACTGTAAAGCTAAAGGTTTGAGAGTGTCGTGTAATTCACTTTTGCAAAAATAACAGCGATTAACAGGGTTAGAGGTGTAATTGGGATTTTCCATCTCGTGAGTCTGGACGATTTTATGAGGAATCCCAATAGTTGCGGCTTGAATTTTGGCATCTTCCAACTCTTCTGGTAACAGCGAAGGAGAAACAGCCGTCACAGCCAAAGCGCGATCGCCCAACGCATCATAAGCAATTTTGGCAACCAAAGTACTATCAACGCCCCCAGAGTAGGCAATCAACGCCTGCTCCATTTCTTGAAATAAGGCTTTTAATTGCTCAAATTTTTCTGTCAGCATTATTTACCAATCCTGCCCAAACCCTATAGCACCCAACAGTTTCTATTGTAGTCATTTCCCTCTGCTACCCTACTCCCCTAATTCCCCTGTTGTTGGCGGTTTGCTGTATTTAGCTATCAGACTGGCTAAAAGTGGTAAATCAATTGGTTTAGAAATATAGTCATTTACTCCAGCTGCTAGACAAGTTTCGCGATCGCCTTTCATTGCCATTGCTGTTTGAACAATTACCGGAATCGCCTGATATTGCTGATTTTCTCGCAGCTGCTGTACCAACTTAAGACCATTGCCATCTGCCAGATGAACATCCATCAAAATCAACACTCGGTCTAACTGTGGTAAAGCTTCCCACATCTCGGCAGCATTCTTAACCCAAGTCACCTGATATCCCAATTTACATAGATAAATTTCCATCAAATGAGCGTTGGGTAAGTCATTTTCTACTAGCAAAATATCTAGAGAAGAATTAGTGGTGAAAGGCAAAGGAGGTGAGAAGGATTTTTCTTCCCGTGCTCCCCCTGCTCCCTCATCTCCCCCCACTTCCACTTCTTGTTTAAAGGGAAGTACAAGGGTAAAACGGGAACCGCAATTTACTTCAGATTCCACGTTCACAGAACCACCGTGAATTTGGGCGAGTTTTTGAGTTACTGCTAAACCCAAACCAGTACCTTCACCACCAGCGACAGCCTTGGCAATTTGGAAATAGGGTTCAAACAGTTGAGCCTGGTCTTCTTGGGAAATGCCAGTGCCAGTATCCCAAACTGTAAAATACACAAATAGACCTTTGGCAACAACCTCTAAGCCAACACTTCCTTGGCTAGTGAATTTGAGGGCATTGAAGAGTAAATTCAACAGCATTTGCTTGAGTCGCAAGGGGTCAGCTACTAGGGTTGTGATATTGGGGTCAAGTTTTAAACGGAGTTTCAAACCCTTATTAGCAGCTTTCTCTTTCACCAATGCGAAAACATTCCTACATAGCATTGGCACATCAATTGTTTCCCACTGCACCTCTAGCTGATTTGCTTCAATTTTAGAGAGATCCAAAATATCATTAATCAAAGCTAGCAAGTGCTTGCCGCTAGACCGAATGATACTTAAATACTCTTGCTGGCGTTCTTGAGTTGGTTCAAACCCTGGGGTTAAAAGGAAGTCGGTGAACCCAATAATAGAACTAAGGGGTGTGCGAATTTCGTGGCTAGTGTTTGCCAAAAACTGATTTTTGAGTTGATTGGTGCGCTCCAATTCTTGATTAGAGTTATTTAACTCTTGATGCTGTTGCTGCCAAGATAGAATGTGTCTAAGTTGTACCAAAGCTGTTGTACAATGCTCGGCAGACCTTGCCATCAATTGTGATTTTAGTTGAGCAAGTGATTTTATCAGCGAATCACGAGCAGAGTTTAGGGGTGCGGTGGCGAGAATTAGCCAACCCATGACGTTGCCAGAATCATCAGCTAACCGCCAAGCGCTCGGTGGTTGTTGATTTTCAAGCTCCTGCAAATCTTCAAGTTCTATAACCCCTTGTAATCTCAACAGCAGCTTTTTTTCTGCTGTCAGCAATTCTAGAAATAAAGGTTGTGAGTTCGGGGATGGAGAAGACGAAACATAGCAAACTGTGGCAACAGTTGCTTGTGGTTCAAACAAAGCTATGCCTACGGCACAATCTGTAACCGCCAAATTGCTGTTGTTCACAGCACTGTTAATCTCGTTAACAACAGTTTGAAGAATTTTTGTTTCTGCGGCTCCTGCCTGTGGGACTGTTTTACAAGCAGAAAGCAGGCAATCATTAAGGCGACTTTGCAACTGGTTCAAGCTGCTCTCCAGCCACAACTTGGCGCGAAGTTGCTGAATTGTTGTCAAAGGTTTTGGCCTTACATCTATCTGTGAGTTATGGTCTGGTAAGCTTGAGTACTGCTGCATGGTCAACTAGACCGTTGAACTAGTTTAGCTTCGCATAAGAATCCGAAGAGGATTCTATGTATATTAACTGACAATTCTTTTTTATTTATAAACCATAACTTATGTTGTTATAAACCATAACTTATGATGTTAAATTTAGCATCTCTTCTAAAAAAATTATTATACGAACCACTGACGTAAAATTTTTTAAAGCAACTGAAGGCTTATGGATACACAATTCGCCCAATTAATAGTTAATGGGATTGCGGTGGGAAGCATTATTGCTTTAGCGGCAGTCGGACTCACTCTTACCTACGGAATTTTACGGCTATCTAACTTTGCTCATGGTGATTTTCTCACTCTTGGAGCCTATCTGACCTGGCTGATAAACACTATTGGAGTCAATATTTGGCTGTCGATGATCCTGGCGGCGGCGGGAACAGTAGCAGCAATGCTGTTATCGGAAAAGTTACTGTGGTCAAAGATGCGCTCTATCCGTGCTACTTCCACTACGCTGATTATTATTTCTATCGGACTTGCCTTATTTCTTCGCAACGGCATTATTTTTATCTGGGGTGGCAAGAACCAAAATTATAATTTACCTGTTACGCCAGCTTTAGACATCGCGGGTTTAAAGGTGCCGCAAAATCAATTATTGGTATTGGGTTTGGCGGTATTAGTAATTTTGGCACTGCATTACCTACTGCAAAATACCAAAATTGGTAAAGCGATGCGAGCAGTTGCTGACGATCTGGACTTAGCCAGGGTTTCAGGTATCAATGTTGATCGGGTAATTTTATGGACTTGGGTAATTGCTGGCAGTCTTACGTCCTTGGGCGGCAGTATGTATGGGCTGATTACAGCCGTGCGACCGAATATGGGATGGTTTTTAATTTTACCATTATTTGCTTCAGTAATTCTTGGTGGGATTGGCAACCCTTACGGTGCGATCGCAGCAGCTTTTATCATTGGTATCGTCCAAGAAATCAGTACTCCTTGGCTGGGTTCACAGTACAAACAAGGTGTAGCGCTGTTAATCATGATTTTGGTGCTGCTCATTCGTCCCAAAGGTTTATTCAAAGGAACGATTTGAGCAGCACCATTCCACTTCTAACTATTGAATAATGTGGAAATAGTAGGCTGCTACCAGGAAGTTGATAGCTAACAAGAACAGTGCCCAGCCTGTGCGAAAGGCGTAGGGAGGTTTAGCTCCACTGTCGGCAACTGGTAAATTCTTCGTCGTTTTTGCAGTCATAATGCGATTCTCCTAATGTCAGGACTTTTTAAGAAATACCAAACTGGTGTACCAAATATTCAAATTCTTTAAGAATATTTGTGTGAAGTTAAAAATTAGAGAGTGGGGAATGGGGAATGGGGACTGGGTATTGGGCATTGG
>NZ_CAXTNE010000432.1:0-4422 GCF_964245445.1 uncultured Nostoc sp. | reverse complement strand
TTGGTTTACTAATTGTTGTTACTGTACCTCATAAACCTCAAATACGCTGTATATAATTGGTTAAACTTTGTTTTTGAGCAAATAAATATGAGTGATTTTGACCATTATCAGCAGAGAAAAGATTATATCATCCTCTTAATAATATGGCTGATAGCATTAGCTATAGATAGAGCTTGGTTTTTCTTAGACGAATCGATTCCAGCCTACGATCAAAGCGCACATTTAGCTACAGCATTACATCATTATAGAATTTTTCAAAACTTCAATATCTTCTCAGGAGATTGGTGGTTATCTCTGTGGCAATTAACTCCAAGTTATCGCGCTCCTTTTGTATATATTTGCACTGTCCCATTTTTGATGTTGTTTGGACGTGGCTATGACCAAGCAAGTTTAGTTAACTTATTGTATACTGCAATGATTATAGTTTCAGTATATCATTTAGGTAATTTTTTATTTAAAAACCGAAAAACTAGCATAACTGCCAGCATATTTTGTGTGTTATTTCCTATTTTGGGAGTTATTCGGACAGATTATTTATTAGATTATGGTTTGACAGCAATTATTACAGTAACTTTTACAGTTCTGACAATTTGGAAAGATAGTTATATTGGGTTTTTGTCATGGGGGTTAACTATCCTATTGGGCGTTGGAATAGGTTTAATCTTGCTGGCTAAACCTACAGGTTTTATTTTTATTTTGGTTCCTAGTATTTGGGCATTAATTAGTTTTATTAGAAAACGCAGATTGATCAAGCTAATTCAAGCTTGCTCATCTTTGATAATAGCTTGGTTAATTTGTAGTTTTTGGTATGGCTTAAATTGGTTAACAATTATTACATCTGCATTAAACGCTAACCAAGTCGGAAAAAGGGAGGGTGATCCTTCTCCCACAACTATTGCTGGATGGTTATACTATCCAAAAATGATCCCAGAAACCGTTGGTTTACCAATATTATGTGTGAGTATTGGCATTTTATTAGTTTATCTGATTAAATATAAATTTACTAATAATTTAATTTCAGTAAATCTTCATAAATCGGCTCGAATTTGGTTATTAGTTACTTTAGTAAGTAGCTATATAATTTGTTCTTTAGGCACAAATAAAGACATTAGATTTATTTTACCATGTTTTCCGATAATTAGTTTAATATTGGCTGATTTATTTAACTTAATTGAAAATATATATTTTGATAGACTGAGATTAGCTACTTTAGTATTAAGTTGTATAGTTTTACTAAATAATTTGTTTCCATTACCCCTAATTCAAGCATGGGGTGGTAGACATTTACCTAATAATGATGCTAAGGAATATCCTCTGGATAAACTGATACACAAAATCACCGGAACAAATTTATATTTAAGGTCGAATTTAGGGGTAATTCCTGTTTCTACACCGCAGATCAATGAGTACACTTTAAATTATTTTGGGGCATTAGCAGATTTTCGCGTATCTGGCAGAAAATTAACAACCAAATTATCTCAGATAGAGCAAGATTTACAATATTTTTGTTGGTATATTACTAGGGATAATGAACCATATAGACCTGGAGAAAGTGGAGATACTAAACGAAAATTAAAATCTTTAGTCGAATCTTCTGCTGCTTTGAAATTACAGGGCGATTGGATATTACCTCATGGAGATAAAATGCGATTATATAGTTGCAAGAATCCTCCTGTAGCTGTTGAAAAGATAAATAATACTGAGTCTGTAGTTAGTTTAGAAAAAGTAGCGATTTCTCAGCAATTAATTTTAGATAAAAACAACCCTGTAAATTATGAAATAACAGGTTCATGGGATGATTTGCAAAATGGTATCTTACTGTTAAAATGGCGAAATAGCCAATCATCTTGGTATCACGATCATGCCATTGCCTTGGGTAATTTATACTGTGGCATCAAATGTCATCCTGAAGGAACTTTCCGGGTGAAAGAAGCTTTAGCTACATTTATTCCTAAAACACTAGCACTAGGAAAATATCAGCTATCAGCACTATATTTAGATAGAAGAAGCAACAAAACCACATCTTTAAATATTCCAGATATTACTGTAAATGTGACAGATGTCGGAACAGTAGAAAAATCACCAGCTTTAGATTTAGTTACTCGAACTTCACAGCTAGCCCAAGAATTACAACAGGGTAAAATAAATAATATATTTGTGCAGATAGCTCATTTCAATCAATACGATCCTACTCAAGATTATTTAAAACAAATTGATTTTGCGGCTAATTATTATTTGCAAACAGAGCCAAATAACTTAAATTGGCGTTACACCTTAGTCTTATCACAACTTTTACAGCGCCAAGTCCCAGAATTAATCCAAAATTTAAAAGAATTAACTAAATATGATGCTCAAAATCCTTACACATGGATTTATTTAGCTTTTGTTTATTTATATAATTTTCAACCTGCACAAGCTGAACAAAATTTAGCGATCGCAGAACAATTAAAACCAGATATACCAGAATTAAAAACTTTAAAAACTGTAACAAATATTATGAAATTTTTGCCACTACAATGGTTTGCTACCAAGGAATAGGAGAAACGGGTAGCAACCTCGGTGTTACGATCAGATAGTTGAGCCTATAATTAAAATTGTTGGGAAGACTCCAAAGCATGAGTGAAACTGCGGAAAAACTTAAACTCGAACTTTCTCAACTTTCTGCAAAAAAACGTGCTGAAATTGCCTACTTTTTAATTCATTCTCTAGATGAGGGTATAGATGATAATCTAGAAACTGCTTGGGATACGGAATTAACCCAACGGTTAGAGAATATTAATAGAAGCGATAAGATCAAAAATAAATTCATACTGTGTTTATGGCAACCCAACTCAGTGAAGCCGAATCCCAAACTGAACTGGTAATCTCTTGGGAAGCCTTACCCAAGGATTTTAAACTAGAGGATGAACCAGTGGAGAATACAGGTCAGCCACTTTTGGCTGGTGCTTTGCGTGAAAGCCTAGAAATCAGTGGATTCATCCAATCCCAAATGTTGATAGCTTCAAACTTTGGTCTTTGTGCCACAGTCAACGGTCAGTTTATTGCTAAAGCACCTGACTGGGTTTATGTGCCATCGGTTAATCAAGTTGTGGGTAATCGTAAAAGTTATACACCTAATTTAGAAGGGGATATCCCAGCGATCGCCATCGAATTTCTATCCGATACTGAGGGTGGAGAATATTCGGTAAAGCGAACTTACCCACCAGGAAAATGGTTTTTCTACGAGCAAATTTTACAGATTCCCATCTACATTATTTTTGAACCAGATGGCGGTTTATTAGAATATTATCAACTGGAAAATAAACGTTATGAGTTAAAGCAACCTGACGAAAATGGTCGTCATTGGATTGATGTAATGGGTTTATTTTTGGGAACTTGGCAAGGAACAAAAGAAGCTCGCACTGGCTATTGGTTGCGCTGGTGGGATCAAGCTGGTAATTTATTACCGTGGGCTGTAGAACAGATTGAACAAGAACACCAACGCGCCGAACAAGAACACCAACGCGCCGAACAAGAACACCAACGCGCCGAACAAGAACGTCAACAAAAAGAACGACTGATTGCTTATTTGCAATCTCAGGGTATTAACCCGAATAATTTGCCTCCGTTCGAGTAGAAACTAAAAACCACCTTTTTGAAATTAAGTATGAATTTGCTCTGCCTATAATTTAGAACCCTTTTTGTAAGGGTAATTAATGAATTGCCCCTACAAAAATCATGCAATTTTGCAAAACAAATTATTTTACCAATTAAGCAACAATATAAGGCGAGTCAATCGCAACTACACGACCAGCGTCTACCAAGGCTTGATAGACCATCACCGTTACCTCAGCGCGTGTAGCATCGCGGGTAGGATTGAGTTGTCTCAGGTTTGGGTAATTGACGATAATCCCCTTGTTTATAGCTTTTACTACCTCATCCTTGGCATATTCAGGAATCTTTGCTTGGTCATCAAAAACTTTGATAGATGGTGTACCATCAGCAGACAACCCCAATCCATTCACCAAGGAAACAATCACTTGCACGCGCTGGATATTTTTGTTGGGGGCGAAGGAATTGTCAGGAAAACCAGAAAGAAATGAACCTTGATATGCCTGCTGAATTACTTTCGATGCCCAGAAGTTTGCTGGTACATCTTTGAATTTGATCACGGGGCGGTTTGGCGGTGGGTTGAAAGCTTTTACCAGTAATGCGGTGTATTGCGCCCGTGTCATCGTAGCATCCGGTTTAAATGTGTGATCGGGAAAACCATTAACTATCCCTAACTTGACTAATTCCCGAATAAAGCCACCTGCCCAATGATTCGTAATATCGGTTAATTCTATAGTGGGCCTGGGAGTTGGTGTCGGAGTGGGAGTAGGTGTTGGGGTGGGAATGGGAGTGGGAGTAGGTGTTGGTGTGGGTGTCGGAACCGAACTATCT
>NZ_CAXTNE010000431.1:0-4425 GCF_964245445.1 uncultured Nostoc sp. | reverse complement strand
CCCGGTTGATGCACTAGCGTTTAGTGTACTCTATCTACCTGCAATCTGCTGTATTACCCAAGGAGCAATCCTTTTTCGTGAAACCGATTTTTTAGATTTTGATGAAAAATCTAAAATTGGTTTGATTATCTACTAGAATTTTCGCCAATTTCATCGGTGCTTTCATTCTTTTTCACCAAAATCATCAAACAGAAACAACTAGCAGCTAGCTTTATTAAGTTCAAAGCTCCGCTTTTTAATACAATAAAAGTGCCTAATCCTATAAGAACAAAAGGTACAATATTATTACCATAGCGAGTTAATACATCAGCTATTACTCTGTAGTTAATTAATTTATATGCCGCATAACACCATACTCCTAACAATAGAAAAAATAATCCGATAATTATCACAAAACTTTCTAAATTACTGCTAGCAAATAACGGCACATAGACACTAATATTGTCACTACCATTTGCAACTGTAATGGCTGCTACGCTGTACGTTTGAGGAGATAGGAAACTAGTAATGTTTGATGCCTCAGATTCTTCAGATGTAGCTACAACTTCCTCCAATGCATCTTCTTCTTTATTGACTAAGCTGCTGATACCTATAGCAATTGGTAGTAAACCAAGTAATCCAATCCAGCTTTTTGATAAAACTAACCCACCAAATAAACCAGAAAGGCTAAGGATTAACAAAACTGTAAAACCTAGAAACTGACCAGCAACTATATGCCTGCGGCGAAAGGTAGCATTTATTTGAGAAAAAAGCAACAATAGAATGACAATATCATCAATGTTAGTGGCAATGAACGCAATTGCCCCAGTAGTAATTGCAGTAACTAACTCGCTCATATTTTAAGATAAACATAGATATGCTTTTATCTTGCAGCAGGCTACCGCGTTCGCATTGGCAAAGCCTTTCGTAGAGAAACGTCCCAAACAGAAGAATACAAAGAAATTCAACAACACATACACACCTTAAATTATCTGTGTTTATCTGCAATGCCAAACACCAAATTTAAATTTTTGCAATAAATCTCGTAAATTGTTGAAATTCCTTGAATAATTACTTTGTCTATTTTAAAGCTTAGTTGTGCTAGAAGGTTAATTTGGTATGGTGATAAATCGTAGGTTCTAAAAATCCAGGATGAGTAAGCTAGGGACAGCCTTCAGTGAAGGGATAATTGCTTTCATCGCTACTAACATAGATGACATCATTATCTTGTTAATATTTTTTTCACAAGTAGATGTTAATTTTCGGCGACGGCATATCTTACTCGGTCAATATCTGGGTTTCACAGCCATTATCATCGCTAGCTTACCAGGATTTTTTGGTGGCTTAGTCGTACAGCGAGAATGGATAGGATTGCTAGGATTGCTACCAATAGCAATTGGAATTCAACAATTAGTATCCAGAAAAGAAGAAACTACAACAGTTCAGACAGTCAGTAGTGATTTTACGCAGTCTACACCTAGTAATCCTGTATTGTCTTTTATTTTGAGTATTTTACACCCCCAAACCCATAAAGTAGCGGCAGTAACGATCGCTAATGGTGGTGATAATATTAGTATATATATCCCTTTATTCGCTGGTCATGACCTTGCCAGCTTGGGAGTAATTCTAAGTATATTTTTTATCATGGTAGGGGTTTGGTGTGCGATCGCTTATTTTTTAAGCCGTCAACCTACCATTGCTAATATTTTAAGTCGCTACGGTAAAGCTGTCGTACCTTTTGTGTTGATTGGCTTGGGTCTGTTCATTATGTATGAGCGAGGTACATTCACTCTACTACCTTGGGTAAGAGGTTAATCAATGTTGAATTTTGAATGCTGGATTTGAGATTGAACGATGAAAACTCCAATCTGAAATCTGAAATTTGTCATAGAAATATCTACAAAATGGTTAATATTCGATCTTCCACGGAAAAGTTTTTGTTTAGCAATTCTTAACCTAGACGACGTTTAGAAGCAATATAATAATTTGACTTAATTAGAAGCTATGTAATGCAATACTCCCTTATACCTGCGATTGGGTGCAACTCTATCCATTTTCGCCCAAGTATCCAACCTTTTTTTTGTCTGATTTCAATGATCGCTCCGTTTTTGTGCTTTACCTCAGCACAAGCGCAGATAATTGGACAAGATATCACTTCAATAACTACTGATACTGCTTCGTTTCCTACTATATCTATTACCGACGTTGCAGGTGACAGTGAATTTGCAAGCAAGACTTTTACTCTCAACTTCGGGGGGCAAATTCAATCAATTACAGGATTAACCACCACAGAAGGCAGCACAACATTTAGATCCATCCCTGCTGTTGTGCAGATTCGCCGTAACCCTGCTACAGATGACAGAAAGCAGGCTTACTACCAAGGTAGTTTTGACTCTTCCTCTAATACCTTTAACTTTCTCAGTTTGGGTCCACTTCCAGAAAAAACGCTGTTTAGTATCAACAATATCTTGGCAGGCCCAGATAACGTTTTTACTAATACAGGTGCAAATTTAAGCGGCACACTTTACAACGGTAACGCTAGTATCGAGCGCGTTGACTTTGTACTTGTTAGACCTGTGAAGGCAAGTAATAAAATTCGCTTTACCGTCTTTGAGCGTGGATTACCTACTGGACACGATGGTTTCGGTATTGCGGCAATTACAAGTGTGGATAAACATGGAAATCCCACTTCCTACGGCCCCATTTACGTGGTCGCAGCTTCCACCTGGGGTAAAACACCATTACAAGATCCGATTCCACAATATTATTTCCTGAACAATGCTGCCAAAAATAATAGTGGAATTCCCACAAACCCTGCACTCACTATTCCACCGAACCAAGTTTTAGGAGGTCTTCTGATTCGCACCGACGAACTCGTGTCACATGGAAAAAAAGTCTACGGCTACTCGCTGTTTGCCCCTGATGTTACTTGCACTCCGAAAACACTGCTGAATGTCGCTAATTCTTGTTTTCCTACGAATACTGGAACGAACGGAGGAATAGATTTAGTTGCACCTAATCTGGGTGCCGTCTTTCTGGAGAGTGAGTGAGCAGCGAAAAACTTTTACAACCAAACTCTATTACCGAGTCTTGTCAAACCTGATGAACTAATTTCCAACTCACCATCATTAAGATAGTATAAATGATAAAACGTAGTGGGCGTTGCGGAGCTACTTGGCAGATTTTAGCGCCTACTAACACCCCTGGAACAGAGCCTAGCCATATAGGTACTACCAGACTCCAATCAACTGTTCCCAAGCTGAGGTGGCCGAGGGCAGTAAACAGTAGTAAAATTGCTGCGTGTGAAATATCTGTACCTACTAACTTCCGTGCATCAAGCCGGAAAAACCCAATCAGCACCAGGGCAAACATTGAACCTGATGAGACACTAGTTAAACCAACCAAACAGCCTAAAATTGCTCCCAAAGTGATTGTTACACAACGACCAAAGTTAGTTTCTAAGTCTAATTTTGGCAGTTCGGGTAAATTAAATTTGGGGAAAAAAGTTAATAGTAGCAATTGCACTAGTGCTAATACTGTGACTAGCAAAATCATCACACCAAGCAAACGGAGCAAGATGTTATCCAGGTTATACTCACCTGTACGTTTAAGAAAGTGCAAAATCCCCACGCCGAACAGTGAGCCTGGAACACTCCCGAATGCCAGCCATTTAACAACTATTGTGTCAAGGGTTTTCTGTTCCCAATGCTTGACGCTACCAACAATCTTCATCAATGTGGCAGCCACAACATCAGAACTCACAGCGATAGAAGGCGGAACCTGAAAAACAAAAATCAACATTGGGGTGATGAGAGAGGCTCCGCCAATTCCCGTCAAACCAACGATGATGCCAACAAAAAAGCTTAAGAACGGTAGTAATAAATATTCCATACTCTTCCGGGGTTTCAACAATCAGTTATGAGTTATCAAAGTCCTGTTGAGTCTCCCACTTCTATTAAGTGAGCAACATAGGGTTTAAATCTCCAAACAAAGCCTTAATAACTGTTCACTGACTTAACTACGAGCAGCTATAACTGAAAATCAGCTAAAGCTTCACTGCTAGAGAGCAGCAATTGTGCCAAACTATAGCCCAGTCGTAGACAGAGCTAGTGATGGCAAGTTATTGTGTTTCTCTAGGGATGAGTTACACAAAGGTTATCCAGCTAAAAGTTAGGGCAGAGGATTCCTGGACAACTTAAAACCTGTCTAGAAGTATTTTGGTAGCATGACAACTGGCATTTAGCTGAAACAGCCTGTGATAACTGCTTATGGGTCAGTTGATCTACTAAACTTAACTTCTAACTGGTTTGTCTGTGGTTTTACATGTAAAAGCCGGTAAGGCGATGCACTTACCGTATTTTACTTGTAAGCATGAGCAAACGTCCAGCGTATTCGCGTTGTATCTCGCTACATTATCTGGATAAAGAGGGAGTGGGGAGTGGGGAA
>NZ_CAXTNE010000430.1:0-4500 GCF_964245445.1 uncultured Nostoc sp. | reverse complement strand
TGTAGGGAGAGAGGGGTAAAGGCGCAATGGGGTAGAGGGGCGGACTCTTCAGAAGTGGTAGTTTGACAGTAAATCTCGCCCCTTGTCCTTTTCCGGGACTATTTACGTAAACAATACCGCCATGTAATTCTACTAAATTACGCGCGATCGCTAATCCTAGTCCTAATCCACCATAGGATCTAGTGCTAGAACTATCAGCTTGACGAAAGCGATCAAAAACGTAAGGAAGAAAATCAGGGCTGATACCAATACCTGTGTCAATTACCTGAATCTGGGCGTATTTATCCGTTGTGTCTTGTTTTTCTTGACTAGTGACTACAGACAATTGCACCTCTACCCGTCCTCCTGTGGGTGTGAATTTGATGGCATTGGACAGCAGATTCCAGATTATTTGCTGCAAGCGCTCGAAATCACCGGATACTAAGAATTGAGAATTTTCGCCCAACATGGTTTGGGATTGTGATTCTCTTGATTCTAAATTTTCGTGATTGATTTCTAATTCCAAATCTGAATTTTGTGTTTCTTTTAAAGGAATAAGGGAAAATCTTAAATCGATTTCTTTGGATTGGGCGGCGAGGCTAACAGTCTCTAGGCTCGACTCAATCATTGGAACCAAATTACAAGTACGGACATTAAGGCGTAACTTGCCTCTCATCATCCGTGATATATCCAGCAGGTCTTCAATTAGCTGGGTTTGCGCCTTAGCATTGCGTTCAATTGTCTCCGTTGCCCTAGCCATTAGGGTTTCACTAAGCTTACTTCGTTGCAGTAGTTGCGCCCAGCCAAGGATGGCATTGAGAGGCGATCGCAATTCGTGGGACAATATTCCTAAGAATTCATCCTTCAGCCGGTTAGCCTCTTGCAACTGCTCAGTTTGTTGTTGCAAAGAAGCAATTAAACTAGCTCGTTCCATTGCGATCGCTATTTGGTCGCATACTGCTTGCATCATCCCCTTTTGATTCTCGGTGAAGCTTAACCGAGTGCAGCTGCCAAAAGAAAGAGTACCTAACAAACGTCCTTGGGCGATCAATGGGTATGCATAATAAGCAGTAATCCCTAAAAAGCGAATCAATTCTGTTTGCGCGTCAGTGGATTGCTGCACATTCTCTACAGCTAGGGAATTGCGTTCTTGCGCTACAGTACCGCAAACCCCTTGACCTAATGGCAAGTACTCAATTTCTTTTGCTATCTCCTGGGAAATACCACTGTAAGACCCCAACCGCATTACCTGAGAGTTATCCTCAACCAAATAGTTCAAATAAACTTCTATTCCAATTTGCTCTCTTAGTTTTCGGTAGACGCTATCGATTAGTAGTACTGGTTCCTGGCTTGATAGTAAATCGTTGGCTGTGTCAAATAGTAGGTTTAGCCTTTTGTAACCTAATAAGAGGGCTTTTTCTACCTGCTTGAGGTTGCTAATCTCTTGGAACACCAAAATACAGGTAGCCGGATGACCGTGCATTGCTGGTAAGGTATCAGCAAATACTAGTAGAGAGCGCACACCACCAGGGGTGTGCCAGTCTACTTCCAATCCATTCAGGCGTTCGCCAAGGGCAACTCGCACTCCTGGCATTTGCTCATTGGGGATGCGATCGCCAGCTGCATTTGTATAGTGGTAGACTGTGTGATACTCTGCGGCTGATACACCTTTAGGAAATTCGCCCCCAGCTAATTCGTTAGCAGAGCGATTGGCAAAAGTTACCCGCGCCGTTCCTGGTTCGATAAATAGCAACGGTCTTGGCATCAGATTTAACACATCCTCTAGCCATTTTTGCTGATTTAGAAGTATTTCTTGTGCCTGTTTGCGCTCCGTAATATCTAAAAATGCACCAACGCTTCCTCTGGTTTTCCCCTCTTCGTCAAACAAGGGTGCGACGTACTCCAACAGGTTGACAATTTTTCCATTTTCATGGACAACATCAAGTTCAAAATCCACAACTTCAACACCATGAGTTGCGGAGTACTGCATTGGGAGTTCCTCTGCTGCCAGTTCCCTTCCCTGGCGGTAGACTTTAAAGCTTGTCGGTTTTTCGTCCAAAGAGCCGTTGAGGGAGGTATTTGTGTTTGAGGATATCCCCAATTGCTTGGCAAAAGCTGGGTTGACCTTGAAATTTTGGCATTTGGGATCTTCGGCAATGCCAATTCCAATAGGAATTACCTCCAACAGAGTTTGTAACTCAGTAATGCGGCGCTGTAGATCCTTGTTTAATTGTAAGATTTTTTCCTTAGCCACTTTTTGTTCGCTGATGTTGCGAGTCACAGTTGCTAAGGCAATTGGCTGACCTGTGTTGTTGTCTGTAACAGTGAAGATATTGTAATCAACTGGTATCGGTTGACCTGTTTGGAGATGGCGAAAGCAGAATTCTCCCTGCCAGCGCCCTTGTAGTAGCACAGTCGGCAGTATATATTGTTGAAAATAGGCTTTGTCTTTGGGCATGAAGTAATCTAATACTGCCTTTTGCCTGACTTCATCAAGGCTGGAAAGCCCTACCAGCTTTTGACCTGCATCATTTATGTAAAGTAATTGACCATCGAGAGTGGCGATGCCGATAAAGTCAGAGCTATTTTCTACCAGTGATACTAATTTTTGTTGTTCTGCTTCTGCTTGCTTGCGTTCGCTCAAGTCGAGGATAAACGCTACTGACTCTTCGCGGTTTTCTCCTAGCAGCACGTAACCAACTAAAACCGGGATACGCCTACCATCCTTGTGAATATATTCTTTTTCGTAAGGCGTACAAGCAGCGTTGGTGTTTCCCTTTGCTTCGGCGACACCTCGCTCATCCAAGTATAAATACTCTGGTGGTGTGATATTGCGCCAACTTAACCTACCTGCTAACAAATCCTCTTGCGTGTAACCAATCATCCTCAAAAATTCGTCGTTTGCCTGCTCGATACCGCCATACACGTCGCCAAATAGAATGCCGATGACGTTAGAATCTACAAAACTTCCCAGTTTAGCTTCGTAGGTTCTGAGTGCTTCTTGGGCAAGATCGCGTTGATGGCTGAGGCCTTCAATAACCCTAGCACTTTGCCAAATCAAAATAGTAAAAATCACAATCAGGACGATCGCAAATACCGATACTGCAAAAGCCGGATCGTATTGTCCTGCACGTTGACCTTCAACAATTACCCATCCCAATATAGAAGGTACTGCGATCGCACTTGCGACTTTTGCGACAAGTGAATTTATAAGGATTTTAGATATATCTTGCAGCCGCAAGCGGTTAACATTTAACATTGATTGTTCTCTAACCGCATCTATTTAGCGTAGTAAACTTATCTCTTTCTTACGGTTTAACTATTTCTATCCTTTGTATTGTATGTTACTCCTTGACTTGTTTTTCATCTACCTCTATGCATATTTTTTATTGCACAATTTACAGTAGGAAATAAGGGTGGTTTTTTAAACCACCTTTGCGAGTATTTCAAAATTGCAGAGTATGTCGCTTACCATCATCTTGGAAACGTTGTTCTCCAACACCAAAAAGTTCTACAATCACTTCACGCGGTGGAGGTGTCCATTCTCCCATTCTCGCTCCAATTTCAACTACTGTTTGATCAGAGTTAGTAAATACGCTGATACTTGCTAGCGAAAACTTTTTATCTAGATACTCGTTTGTCTGTCCATCATCTTCAAATAGTTGATATTCATTATTACCAGGCCAAATCCGTAATCGGATCTCGTCTAGTGGGGCTTGATCAACGTATTGTCTGACAGGTTGCATGGGAATAATCGCACCACCACGGACATACAGTGGCATTCTTTCAAGCGGTGCATGAGCAAGAATGTGAATCGGGCCTTCATAGCGATCGCCACTCCACCAATCATACCAAGTGCCAGCAGGTAAGTAGACAGCTCGATGCTCAACTCCAGGACGGTAAATTGGTGCAGCCATCAGCGATGCACCTAATAATACTTGATCGTAGAGGCTATAGGTTTTTAGATCATTGGGGAAGTGGTATAATAATGGTCTTAAAATTGGTGCGCCCGTCGTTGCCGCTTCCCAGAAAAGACTATAAATATAGGGAAGTAATTGGTAACGTAGATTAATGTATTCTCGACAGATATTTTCAACGCGATCGCCAAATACCCAAGGTTCATGACGAGCAGTAGACATTGCCGAATGACCGCGCATCAATGGATAAAGCATTCCTACCTGCATCCAGCGAGCGAATAATTCAGCTGTAGCATTACCAGCAAACCCGCCAATATCGCAACCCACAAACCCCACACCTGAAAGTCCCATATTGCAAAGCATCGGCAGAGACATTTCTAAATGCTCCCACAACGATTGGTTATCCCCCATCCACACAGAGGACCAGCGTTGCACACCAGCATAACCCGATCGCGTTAACACAAACGATCGCTCTGAACTTCGATGCCGTTGCAACCCTTCATAGCAAGCTTTAGCCATCATCAACCCATACAAATTATGCACTTCCGTATGAGTAGAAGCAGACCCAGAGAATTCTTTCTCCCCTGCCCCCAGCAAAGTGCCC
>NZ_CAXTNE010000429.1:0-4502 GCF_964245445.1 uncultured Nostoc sp. | reverse complement strand
GCGACATCAGGATGTTCTAAACCAAGACGATTTTCAGCTATATCTTTACATAGTTTGTACCAAGGTTCTGCTTGTTGATAAAGTCCTTGACCGTAATAAAACCAGCCTAAACCTCTGAAAAGCCCAATTAAATCCTCGTCGCTGAGATATTGGGATAAGTAGATTGCAACTTCTGCAATGTGGAAGATAAAGGGAGTGAGGTTTAAAATATCTTCACGGTTAGGCTGTGGAGGAATTTGCTTTGCCACCTCTAGCATCTGCGCTGCAAAGATTATTTTTACCTTATCTGCATTACTTGACTCATTCAACTTCATTTGGAAAAATTGCCGAATCAGTGGATGTAGACGATAAATTCCTTTATCCTGCCATTGTATTAAATGCAGTTTCCGCAACTCAGCTATAGCTTTCTCCCAAAGTTCTTGTTCATCGTCATCTTTTATCCACTCAACAGAAAAAGGAATATCAGCCAAAGCATACAAACTCAGCCAACAGCCTAAGCCTTGTGCTTTCTCATCCAATTGTTCCCAACTTAATGCAATAGCTTCAGCAACGCCGTATTCATAACGCATCAATGGGTTAGCCTTGGCTATTGCTTCGTGTTCCAATCGCTTTTTCTTTAGCCGCTTTAGCAGTTTTTCTAAAGACAAATCTGGCATTGTATCCAGATATCGCCCCACCAACTCTAAGGCCAAAGGCAAATATCCCAAGAATTTACAAATTTCTCTCGCAACCCAAGGTTCGCTTTTAAGTCGTTCTCTATCAACCAGCGCTTTTAATAATTTCATCGCCGCCAATGGTTTGAGAACACCCAAAGATAATTGCGGCAAAGTTCTATTAAATTCCTCGCGCGTTGTCAGCAATACTTTAAACCGGGGTGATTGTGGGGGTAGATTACGCTGAACCTGTGTTTTGTAGTTGGTGACATTATCAAACACCAGCAGCACTTCACCTTGTTGCCAATTCTGCCAGCAATATCTCAGCCTATCTACTAATTCCCAATCGTCCGGTGCAATGAGTTTAAATTTCAATTCCGCAAATCTGAGAATTTGAATTCCTACATCAATTCCCTGTGCAGATAACCAGCAAACCCCACCTTGATATTTCTGCAAATGCTGTTTGGCGTATTGGGTAGCCAGTTCAGTCTTGCCTACTCCACCCATACCCGCCACAGCTACAATAGCAACTTGCCGAGATGTTTGTAATTGCTGGTGCAGTTTTTGTAGTTCCGCCTCACGTCCCACAAATTTTTCAAATGGGACAGCAGGGGGAATATTTTGATGAATTTCTTTAATTGTGGGTTGGGCATCTTGCCCGCCATTATATTTCCTTGTCAGGCAAGCCCGTAACTTTTCTAGTTTGCCCCGACCTTTAGAAGCGGCTAACTCAGGATAACTTTGGGCGAATTTGTCATAAACCTCAGTCATCCGCTTTTTGAAAGCAGCAGCGCCAATGTTCAACTCGCTGGCAAGTTTTGCCTCACTCTTCCCTGAGTTTTCAGTCTTCAACCGCTCTACAAAAGCTGCCGTTTGCTCTGGGGATAAGCTATTAGTAGCAGCTTCATTGGCTAGAAAATCAGCCCATTGCATAGACAGCTTGTGAGATTTCTTCTCGATTCTACTTAATTTCTACTTTCTCTCTACTTTGTCTCTATTTCTATGGAATCTCTTCTTCTCCTGGCAGAAATATCATTTGCATAGAAACATTTAAAAGAGATTCAAGCCATGAAAACTGCCTTAACAACTCCAGCCAACTCCAATCAAACCGCCCAAACTTCGCAATTAATCCCCGCCTCGCCAACATCGGTAGAGAATCCATCTACTTGGATGCGAAATGGATACAGTCCGACTGAAATTATTCTAGCGGCGGCAATTTTAACTTCATTGTCGATTGGGGGAATTGCCTCTGTGATTGTGGCGATTACAGGTTTAGTTAAAACTTTAGTACGCCCGACAAGCGAAAAAACAAAGTAGGGGTACTGGCAAAGGCAAATTCTTCGCTTCGTTGCTATCCCGCCTCGGAATCAATTCCGAGGCTAATAGCCGAAGTCCGTTCAAACGGACTAAATTTTAGTTAATTTGAGTTAGTTTTAACTGACTTGCGCTGTTAACCTGCGATTTGAATCGCACGCAGGCTGAAGGTATCGCCCGTCACTTGAGACTTTGAGCTTTTGAACTCCAACGTTGAGCCTTTGAACCTGAACGTTGAGCCTTTGAGCCTGAACGTTGAGCCTTTGAGCCTGAACATTGAGCCTCTGAACCTGAACGTCGAGCCTTTTTACTCGAACGTTGCACCTCTGAACTCCAACGTTGAGCCTTTGAACTCCAACGTTGAACCTCTGATCCTCAACGTTGCACCTTTTATCCTCGAAGTTGCACCTCTGAACCTCAAAGTTGCACCTTTTATCCTCGAAGTTGCACCTTTTATCCTCGAAGTTGGGATTTGCTACTCAAAACAGCCAGATAAATACTCTATTTCTACTGCCTCCTGCCTCCTAATACTAAGGTGACCGATTTAACACCCACTTCAACCACTGCCCAAAGGAACTTACAACATTCAACCTTTGAACTCCAGGCGCACGGGCGGCGGCGAGTCCATCAACGGCGACTAATGCGGCGTACTGCAAGCCCAAGAAACTATCAACTGCTGCATAAGGGCCACCTAAAGTAATAGCCCCAGCAGCATACATTTGACCTCTATCACTACGCATTTCTACCAATTCAAAATTGTTCGCTACAGTCAGTCGCCCCAGATGATTCACTGGAAGGTTGTAATGTTTTACCAAATCTGCTATGAGGGGATTGGCATCTACCTTGGCATCCAGTCCAGTAGCATCAACAATAAAGTCAGCTAGCAATTTCGTTTCCCCAAAGCTTTTTTCTCGGATATGGGTAATAGTCCGGTTTTGGGGATCTCGTTCTACATCCAAAACCTCACCGAAGGTAATTTGATACCAGCCTTCGCTTAACCCTTGGGCAGTAATTTGCTGCCAGTCTTGGCGGTCGGCGGTGGTAGTTCCACCCCAGTCTACTAGTAAACGTTTGCGTTCATCGGGGGTGGCTTTTTCTAACATTGCCCGGAGTTCGCCGCCCCAACAGGCTTTAGGCCAGTTAAAGGGTTGAAATTCGTAATGATTTTTGACTAGGCGCTGAGTATTTTGAAATTTGTTGCCTTGAGGTTTTGGCGATCGCATTAAATGCAAAACTGCAATATTCTGATTTCGTTTTCTGGCTTCATAAATGCGCTGTACAATCCGCGAAGCCACAATTCCCCGCCCCCGAATCAATACCGTACCACCTTGTTGCTCTAGTTGCTCATAAACATGATCGTGAGCTTCATAAGCATTGACTACAGATTTAAAATCTTGATATTTTTCTCTATAAGCTTGCAAATCTGGGAGAAACTGAATTGCTGGATACCCAGTAGCTAAATGTAAATAACGACTAACTAAAAAAGCATAATTTCCTGGGGCGCGAGAATAGGCTATACAATACCTGCCATCATCAGTTTTGCGAATTCCCCTAACTCGCCCATAGCGATAAATTTGATTCCAGCCAATGCGTTTCGCCTCCCTATCTATGGAATCAAAGACATTACCCGCACGGGGAGTATAAGTTTCTGCAAATGTTGGTTCAGCAAACACTTGCCACAAATACTTGAATGCTGACTTTATCTCTCCCTTGGCTAAGTCTCCCCAAGCTTCACGCAAGGCATAACTAGGCCAGCCCCAAATATTATCAGGACAAGAGTCAGAATTAGAGCGCAGTCTTTCATATAAGGGAATTTGTGAATTCAAACAAAGGCGCTTATAACGAGCGTAAGGTTCCGCCTCTAATCCCAAAGCCACAATTTTGTCAGCACGCACACCACTAATTCGCAGCAAATCAGCCCAAACGAAGCTACCCAGTCCCGCCCCGATCGCTAGATAATCAGATTCATCTACTGGCAGTCCTGTAGCATGAAGTGCTTGCACAGCGACTTTTTGTGCCTGAAACGCTAGCGGCGGGAAATTACTCGTCAAGGGCGTTAGCGGCTGGGCTACAGGCAAGCTGGGGTCTGGAAGATTGGTATTTGCGTTGAAATGAATCGTTGAAGGAGGGCTAGTATCTGGTGCGGGTACGTTAGCAGCAAATGTCACTGTAATCGCATAGGGGCCAATTTGCAACGTATCGCCATTAGCCAGAACACTGCGCGTTTGTGGTTGACCGTTGACATATACACCGTTAACGCTGCCTTGGTCAATCACTACTAGATGGTCTTGTTCCCAGTCAATTAGGGCATGGTAGCGAGAAACTTCGTTACTGTTAAGCAGCATCCGAGAAACCCGTACTCCCCTGAGTTCAGCAGGTAAACGAGCGAATTCTCGACCAAAAGCGATCGGCATACTCAACCTTGGTTGTCGCCGTTCACCCGTCGCTGGATCGTCCCAACTCAATTGGATTTGTAAATCATTTGTCATTTGTCATTTGTCATCTGTCATTTGTTAGTTGTCCTCTCTTAGTTGT
>NZ_CAXTNE010000428.1:0-4525 GCF_964245445.1 uncultured Nostoc sp. | reverse complement strand
TTGTTAGCGATCGCTGGTTTTTGATCCTACCTCACCAAATCGCGTTGCTCCCGGATGGATGTACGGCTCTAATGGTGAGGTGATTCTCACTGCCTCTGCACCTACTGTTGCTCCTCACAGTTCTTGGTTACATTTACCTACCTGTTTGGGTTCCTAAGATTCCCTAGTTATAAGTAGTCGGACAAAAAAATATTTACAGTCATTGCGAGCGTTCGCAGAGCGTCTCCAAGAGTTGCAATCTCAGCCGCAAGCGAATTGCTTAATTAGGCTTCTCTACGAGACGCTACTGCGAACGCTTCATTCGCAATGACATTAGACATTTCCGAAAATGAATGTAGAGACGTAGTAGTGCTACTTTCTTGTAATTCGTAGGGGCGAGGTTATTTTCGCTCCTACTTTTTCATTTAAATGAACATAGCACAAATAAACTAGCTTGATTGAACGTAGGAGTAAGCGAACAGCATGAGAATCAAGTTGCACATGGTATAACCTAGTAATCTCTGGATTTTTCATGAAATATCAGGTTGTTCTCCAACATAGTGAAGAAGATTGGGTACTGCTTGCCTTGCAACTATTGCCAAACATTACAGACGCACTATAGACTCAACATTACTAACCTGCCTCAATTAACTAACGAGAAAAACAATGTCTAATATTAACAACCAAACCCAAGACCTCTACAGCATCGAATTGGTACAAGACCTTGACCACGAAGCCGCTGCTACTGTTAGTGGTGGTGCCCTATACCTTTTCGACAATCCTAATGCTGGAGGAGAGGAGGAAGTTCTCATAGCCGCAGATGCTAATTTAGGCGCACTTCCTGGTGTAAACGACTTCAGCAATAAAGCATCTTCGTACAAGGTAACGGGTACCAGAAGTTGGTATGTCTACACTCAGAAGAATTACAAAGGTACAAGATATACTCTAAAAGCAGGCACAAAAGGTAACTTTTTCGGTACCTATCTTAACAACAACATCGAGTCTGCAAAACCTGCACCTCAATACTACTAGAATCCTGAAAAACTTAAAAGAGAAGTAGTTCGTAGGGGCGAGGTCGTAATGCTCCTACTTTTTCTTTTGCCTGATGATAACACAAATGCTGAGGTGATTCTCTCTAGCTCTGCACCTACCGTTGCTCCTCACACTTGTTGCTCACAATTATCTAGGACTTACGCACTGTACAAATTTATTATCTTGTGCATCAATGAAAATACGTCGTTTCAGGCTTTTATCAATCATTGTTTGATAAATAGCAATCGCCTAAAAAGTGTCAAAAACTCAGGGTTTAATGCCTGAAATCCACAGACATATTTAGTTTTTTCTGTCAATGCGTAAGTCCTATTATCTACTTGTTCGGGTTCCTAAGAAGTTTTAGTTATCTTCTTCAATTGACTTTCCAAAATTGGAAAGTCAATTTCCTAACTTGACGATGTGCGTCTAATCAAATTTACCTATTGTAAAGGAGTGCAGTAAAGGCGAACACCCAAAACGCCAGTGCTGCTACACACTCAACTTCCTAACCTCCCTTAATTAACTCAGGAGAAAAACAATGTCTAACATCAACACCCAAGACCTTTATAGCATCGAATTAGTGCAAGACCTTGATCATGAAGATGCTGCTACTGTTAATGGTGGTAAATTATACCTTTCGGGCGGATACAATAATACAGGATATGAAATAGCTGCCTCAAAAGGAATCAAGGATTTAGGCAAGTATGACGATACAGCATCTTGGTATCAGGTAACCGGTAACAAAGGTTGGTATGCCTACACTGGTAAGTATTACACAGGTGATGAATACTATCTAGCACCATACAGCAAAGGTAACTTCAAGGGCAATTTAGCCGGTGCTAACGACGACATCGAGTCTATCAGACCTGCATAATCAGCTCGGTTCTATTTCATACCGCAGACTAGAATCCTGAAAAACCTAAAACAGAAAAGAATGCTCTCACCTTCTTTTTTAGCTGAGTAACATCCTTTTCTCGCAGTTTGTAGGGGCGAGGTCGTTTTCGCTCCTACTTTTTCATTTAAATAAAGATAATACAAATAACGTAAATGGTAATACCCATAGCAAGCTTTGAGCGTAAGAGTACGCGAACGGCATGAAAATCAAGTCACAAACGGCGTAACCAAATAATCCCCGGATTTTTATGAAATATCAGGTTGTTCTCCAAAACAGTGAAGAAGATTGTGGCGCTGCCTGCCTTGCAACTGTTGCCAAACATTACGGACGCACTTTAAGTCTGAGCCGGGTACGAGAAGCGGTAGGCACGGGGTCGCAAGGTACTACTCTGCTTGGTTTGAATCGGGGTGCAGAAGCTTTAGGATTCAATGTTCGCCAGGTCAAAGCTTCTGCTCAACTGATCGACAGTTTAGATAAAGCTCCAATGCCCGCAATCATACATTGGAAAGGTTACCACTGGGTAGTTTTATACGGGCATAAGGGGAAAAAATATGTAATTTCTGATCCTGGATTTGGTATCCGTTACCTCAGCCGTAAAGAATTAGCCGAGGGTTGGAGCAATGGGATTATGCTACTGCTAGTGCCAGACGACACCCGTTTTTCTGAGCAGCCGGATGACAAAATGACTGGCTTTGGACGCTATTTGGTGCGTGTTTGGCCCTATCGCTTGCTTCTGGGTCAGGCGATCGCCATCAATATTGCGATCGGACTTTTGTCTCTCGCCTATCCCTTGATGATGCAACTCCTCACCGATGATGTACTAGTGCGGGGAGATACTCAATTACTAACTACTGTGGCAATTGGGGTAATTGCCATAAACTTGTTTAAAAGTGCAATTGGTTTGGTACAGTCTCACCTGATTGGTCACTTCGGGCAGCGCTTACAATTAGGACTGCTACTGGACTACGGTCGAAAACTTTTACACTTGCCCTTATCTTACTTTGAAGGACACCGTAGTGGGGAAGTCGTCAGCCGAATTGCCGATATTCATGCCATCAATGAGTTAGTTTCGCAAATTGTCCTTGGTTTACCTAGCGAATTTTTTATTGCACTAGTTTCCTTGGGCTTTATGCTCTTTTTGAGTTGGCAATTGACTCTGGCTTCTGTATTGGCATTTGTCATTGTCACCTTAGTTAACCTGCTTTTTCTACCCGCCTTACGTCAGAAAACCCGTAAACTTATCGTATTAGGTACTGAAAACCAAGGCTTTTTGGTGGAAACGTTTCGCGGCGTTCAAGTACTCAAAACAACACAAGCAACTCCCCAAGCTTGGCAAGAGTATCAAACCAACTATGGTCGCCTTGCTAACTTGGGCTGGAGTACGATGAAACTGGAACTATACAGTAGTACATTCACTAATATTCTTTCAACTTTAACTAATATAGGTTTACTCTGGTTAGGCAGCTATTTAGTAATTAATCAAACATTATCTATTGGTCAACTGCTAGCTTTTAATGGCATGAGTGGCAACTTTCTCGGTTTCCTGACTTCAGTAATCAGGTTAGCTGATGAGTTTATTACTGCTCAAATTGTCATCCAACGGATGGCAGAAGTGATTGACGCTACCGCAGAAGACTCGAATGAACAGAAAAAGCCTTGGGCAGAAATATCCACTGATGCAAATATTATCTGCACTAAAGTTAACTTTCACCATGCTGGTAGAGTTGACCTGTTACAAGATTTTTCCCTGACTATCCCTGGTGGTAAAGTTATTGCTTTAATTGGTAAATCTGGTTGTGGTAAAAGTACTCTAGCTAAACTGATGGCTGGTTTATACTCCCTCCAGTCAGGTAATATTCGTTATGGTCTTTATAACAGACAAGACTTATCTTTAGAATGCCTGCGACAACAGGTAGTCTTAGTACCGCAAGATCCACACTTCTGGAGTCGCTCAATCTTTGATAACTTCCACTTCAGCTATCCTAATGTGACTTTTGAACAAATTGTCACAGCTTGCAAAATAGCAGGAGCTGATGAATTTATTAGCGAATTACCTGATAAATATCATACTGTCTTAGGAGAATTTGGAGCTAATCTTTCTGGTGGGCAACGGCAGAGATTAGCGATCGCTAGAGCAATAATTACTAACCCACCTATACTGATTTTGGATGAATCCACTGGCGCTCTCGATCCGGTGAGTGAAGCTGAAGTATTAGATCGACTGCTTACTTATCGCCAAGGCAAAACCACAATTTTAATTAGTCACCGCCCCAGAGTCATTGAGCGAGGCGATTGGATTGTATTACTAGAGAAAGGACGTTTGCAAATCCAAGGTTCTCCAGAAGAATTGCGCCAAATTGCTGGCGAACACTTAGGCTTCCTAGACGATGTTCGGTCATCAACTCCGAGTTTACTGGTGAAATCTTCCAGTCCTGCTAATGGCAAATACGCCGCCATTAGTTAATGCCATATTGTTTACTTTGAAATTTTGGATTGCTCCTCAACGAAGAGGCAGGGGGAAGGGAAGAAGGAAAGGAGGAATTGGGGCAGGGTGCGGGGGGCAGGGGAGAAAGTTTCGTCTTTTCCCCCTGCTACTTGCTCCCATGCTTCTGCATTTCC
>NZ_CAXTNE010000427.1:0-4569 GCF_964245445.1 uncultured Nostoc sp. | reverse complement strand
CCTACTCTACTTCCCCTGCTCCTTCATCCCCCATCCCCCACTCTCCGACTCCCTCACCGCAAAATTGGGCTACCGTGATGATGTATTAAATACCACTTCTCGCCAAGGAACTGAAATATATTTGTAGCTGTTGATTGTGCTTCAAGTCTTCTCCCACCTACCACTTGGAAGACATTTTCTCTCAGCACAACACAAGCAATTTTTTCAGTAACTTCTGTAGCAATTATATCTGTATTTATTTCAATATAAGCGGTGTTTTTAAATATCTGCTCCCAAGAGGTGCGAATTTCCTTCCAACCTCGCAGTATATTACTTCCAGGATGAATACAAAAACTACCAGTTCCTTGTGACCATACTGCACTCATTGTCTCAATATCTTTTCTTTCAAAAGCTCGATAAAAAGCCGCATTGGCCGCTAAAACTTCATCCTTAGTCATGGGGAATTAAATAGTTAAGAGTTATGAGTGAAGAGTTAGGAGTTAGGAATTCCTAAATTATAACTCTCAGTATTGAAAAATAAATTAGTAATTCCCAATGCTCAATGCCCAACTCCTAATTATTTTTGACTGTACTAATAGTTTGCAATAATTGGCTAGCTGTATAAGGCTTGGATAAAAAGGCTTTGATACCCATGTCATAAGCTGTATTAACTTTATCCTGCGAAGTCAGTCCACTGACAGCAATAATTTTGACATTTGGGTTAATTTTTCGTAGGGTGCGGATAGTAGTTATCCCATCCATTGACGGCATGAGCATATCAGTTAATACAAGAGATATTTTATCTCGATATTCTGCATATAAAGCTATTGCTTCAATACCATCACTAGCTGTGATTGCTTTGTAGTTATGGCTTTCTAGAGATGTTTTTGTCACATCTCTAATTGCAGGTTCGTCATCTACAACTAAAATTAATTCTCCTTGTCCTGAAGGTAATCCCTGTTCTTGTTCTTCTATAGTTTCTGCCGTCTCTTGTGCTGGTAAATATACCTTAAATTGGCTGCCTTTTCCTTGAACGCTTACTACGTCGATAAAACCGCCGTGGCTTTTAATAATGCCAAGTACTGTAGAAAGACCAAGACCAGTACCTTTCCCAAGTTGTTTAGTAGTAAAAAATGGCTCAAATATCCGATCTAATATTTCTGTTTGAATACCAATTCCGTCATCACTAACAATAATAACAATGTGGTGACCAACTTTAGCATCTATATGCATCTTTGCATAATTTTCATCAATTAAGAGATTTTCCGCTAATATTTTTAAAGTTCCTCCATTTGGCATAGCGTCACGAGCATTGACACACAAATTCATCAGTACTTGATGTAATTGGGTAGCATCGCCGTATACAGTCCAAAGATTTGGCGAAATTTGAGTCGAAACTTCAATGGATTTAGGAAAAGTTTCTCTAATAATTTGCTGAATTTCTACTATTAAATGCTTTAATTGCAATATTGTGCGATCGCCCTCAATTCCGCGAGTAAAAGATAATACTTGCTTAACTAAAGTAGCCCCACGTTTAGCGTTTGTAATCAATATTTGCAATAGTCGCCGAGAACGCTCATCATGGATTTGTAGCTCTAACAGTTGGGCTGTCATCAGAATCGGGGCAAGAATATTATTTAGGTCGTGGGCAATACCACTGGCTAAAGTGCCAATACTTTCCAATCGCTGGGCGCGGAGAAATTGTGCTTCCAGTTGTTTTTTTTGCGTGATGTCAGTGTTAACAATGAGGATCGATTGTGCTTTATTACCGAATTCATGCACCAGTGTCCAACGGCTTTCAACAATAATTTCTTTACCTGATTTTGTTTGTTGATGTAACTCACCTTCCCAAGAGCCATTTTTCATCATAATACTGAGTGCTTTTTCAACTTGAGACACATGTTTTTCATGCAAGAGTTCTCGTGTCTTTTTATTGATAGCTTCTTCTTTTTTCCAACTGTACAGGCTCTCAGCGGCTTTATTCCAAAATAAAATTTTCTCGTCTAAATCACACACAAAAATCGCATCGGTGGCAACATCTAGTAAAGCGGCTTGTTCGCGGATTTTCTGTTCTGTTTGTTTGCGCTCAATGGCATAAAGGATAGAACGCTCTAACAAAGGTGCAGTCAACTGGCTTTTTTCGAGATAATCTGCGGCTCCGGCTTTCATCGCTTCGATATCTATTTCCCAGTCGCCCTGACCAGTCAGCAAAATTATTGGAGAACAACAGCCGTTGGCAATTGCTTCGCGCAAAAGTTCCAGTCCACTGTCTGGCCCCAAACGGTAGTCTACAAGATAAATGTCATGTTGGTAGCGAGCGATCGCATTCCTTGCTTCTTCATAATTATTCACCCATTCCAACTCGCAGTTTGCTACCTGAAATTCACTCAACCAATAACGAGTCAAAATATAGTCATCTTCGTCATCATCAATGAACAGAACTTTGATAGGGCTGTTGTCCATGTTTATCTCCCACTGCTTCTAGTGGCAGTTTCACAATTTCAAACCAGTATTTGACTAGAGTTTTCATGACCTCAACTAATGAAGCGAAAGTCACTGGCTTAGTAATGAAGGAGTTTGCGCCCAAATCGTAAGTATTATATATATCTTCTTCTCTTCGTGATGTTGACAGTATGACAACTGAAATTCGCCGCAATTGTGGGTCAGTTTTTATCTCTTTGAGCGCCTCAAGACCGCCAATTCTAGGCATATTCAAATCTAATAAAATCAAATCGGGATGCGGTAAACTCCTGTTGTTAGCATATCCACCACGGTGGTACAGATAATCTATCAACTGTTCGCCATTACTTACGATATATAGTTCAATTGGCAATTGACTTTCTGCCAATGCCTCACGAACCAAGATGCCGTCGTCTTCATCATCAGCCATTAAGATTGTGACGTTTGTTTCTCCACCCTTCACTATGCATCGTCTCCTTTGTATTAGTATGAAACAAATTATTAACTTGGCACAGATGGCAACTCTTACATTGACATAAATAATCAAATATGCAATTTATATGTTTAGCTGTGAAAGCTCACTTTTTCGTTAATATCTAACAACAAACTGCATGTTGTAGCCGCCAATAGCCTAGAATAATCGAATCTCATTAATACTTAACATGATGGTCAATTTGTACAATGCATCAGTCCGACAAATTACAGGACGCAGTTGTACAATTAAGCTAATTTTGGGGTTTAGCATTATCCCTCTCCAGAAATAAAAATCAAGAATGGGAATTCATTGACAATACGATCATAAATTTTGATCCTTGCCCAGGTATGCTTTGGGCTGTGATATTTCCGTGATGACGCTCAATAATTTTCCGACAGATAGCTAAACCTATGCCAGTGCCTTCGTATTCAATGCTACTATGCAAACGTTGAAAAACATTAAAAATTCGATTAAGATATTTTTCTTCAAAACCAATACCATTATCTTCTACGATGATTTGACAAAGTTCAGAATTAGCAAGGATGTTATCTGCTTGATTGTTTAAAAATTGACTATAGATTTTGATAACAGGTGGTATCTGTGGGCGGTGAAATTTTAGGGCGTTACCAATGAGGTTTTGCAGCAATTGAGGCATCTGCAAGGGATCGGCTTCAATGGTGGGTAATTCTCCTATTTCTACACATCCTCCAGTTTGCTGCACATAAAGTTCTAAATCAAACAATACCTCTTGGGCAATCTTTGTGAGATTTACTGTTACAAAAGGTTGCGCTCTGGTAGTAATTCGTGAAAGTGTTAACAAGTCTTCAATTAATGTTTGCATTCTCGATGCAGCATTCTGCATTCGTTCTAGATAGTCACGTCCCTGTTCAGTTAACGTGTCGCCACAGGTCGTTTTGAGGCGATCGCCAAAGTTTTTTCATAGGTGTAGTTGAAAGTCCCTTTCTCTAAGCCAAAAAGCGCTTCCAGATTATCTGACCAAGAAATTTTGTTCGTCAGCAGATCCCAGTTCCAGATGCCCATGCCCGCAGCGTCTAATGCTATCCTGAGTTGAGTTTCCCGCAATTGTGCCTGTGTAGTTTGCTGTCGTAATTCCTGCACAGCCCGATGAGCTTCCAGAATCCGGCGCAATCTTTGATGTAATATTGGCCATTGAATCGGCTTGGTAATAAAATCAGTTGCACCCATAGCAAAAGCTTTTTCTGCGGATTCCTGATCAGAAAAAGCAGTAATCATTAACACTGGTGTATTCTTGCCATCGGGAAGTGCTTGCAGTTGAACACAGCAACTAAACCCATCCATCACTGGCATCATGGCATCCAACAGTACTATATTTGGGTGAAGGCGAGTATAGGTAGCGATCGCCTCTAACCCGTTACTCGCTTCTACCACCTGATACCCTGCTTCTGTCAATTGCTTACACAGATGCGATCGCATTAAATCGTCGTCGTCTACAACTAAAATCAGGTTAGTCATTTGTCCCTTGTTCTTTCTGATTAAGTAATGACTGTGCCAATTTTAAATATTTGATTTGAGATTGCAGAAAAATTTCAACCCTACAATCTAATTAATTAGTTTTAGGGAACTCCTAAAAATAAATTGTCCAATTTTTGGTGGATTCACAACGACTTTCCCTC
>NZ_CAXTNE010000426.1:0-4602 GCF_964245445.1 uncultured Nostoc sp. | reverse complement strand
TCGTTTTACCATCCGGGCTGAAGACTAAACTATTGACATCATCACTATGGCTTGACAGTCGATTGTGTTCAGTTAATCCATAAACAACCGACTCCAGATCAACAATTGCTTTTGTACTATTATTTACATTTACAGCCTGACCATATTTTCTCAAATTTTTCCCTGCTTTTAAAGGATATAATAAAGCATCGAGTTCTGCTGCTGAGGTCAAAAGATTTTCTGTGGTGACACTCTGAGCTAAAACCTCTTCATTCTCTGCATGAAATCGCTGAAGAGAAAGAGAAGCTTGCTGCCATTGCCAAAATGCAAATCTTAATAAAATTGGAGCAGCAACTAAACTACTAATCAGCGCCTGAGTGATCCGTCGCCGCCTGCTCTGCTCTTTAAAAAGCTGTTTTACACTAACATTAATAAAATCTCGCTCAAAGAGTGTCATTTCTTAAGTTTGCTTGTGCAATAATCTCAGTTTACTTTGGGAGCAACGCGATTTGGTGAAGTTGGGTAAAAAAGGTGCGATCGCTAATAGACTTATCCATAAATGGTAAGCGCTGATGGTAAAAGAATTTCAGCGATTATATGAACAGGTGCGATCGCTAGACTAAGTATACGCAAGAATAGGACTTTGAGCATAAGGGATTTCCAGAAAATAAACTATTCCATCAGCAATAATGATAATCATTTTAAAGGGGAAAGCTTCTCTAATTTACAAGAACTGCGCCAACGGATTGAACATGAGTTAGCTCAAATGTCTTCTCTGGTAATCTCCTCTTTGACAAGTTATGATTTTATCCTCGAAGCTCTCTTTCATGAAGCTTTATTCTATGCATCTTCATAGAAAATTGGTAAGCTGTTATGCCAGGGCAAACGCATCTAAATATAGACAAATGCTGTTCTGAAAAGTTAATCAAATCTAGATTCCTTGGTTTCTTTACCATGAAGATCCGAAACTTAGTCAAAGCCACGTTTTCCGCATTTCTGGTTTGTTTTATAACCGAAGTTATAAATGTTCAAAATGTTAACGCACAGACCGTTTCGATTATTTATGCTCCCTCATGGGGGGGTTGTCTTTAGACATCTCTAATACTGATGGGAAAGGACCTCAACGCGGAGCACCTGTTACAGCTTATACATGTAATGCAGGAGATAATCAAAGGTGGGTAGGGCCCTAGATGATACTGTTGGCGAATATAATACATAATTGTATTTTAAAGTATTACGTAAGCTAAAACCTTCAATCTGTCGTTGCGGCTTTTAGTTGTAACACTTTTGTTTATACGTTTTCAATCAACAACTTTTTCAGAGAATCAGTTAATACTATAGACACTGATTGCTACCCTCAAAAATTCAGTCATTATTCAACTTATTACAAAAAGGGGTGAAGGGGCTGCGGTCGGCAGCCCCTTCACCCCTTTTAAAATGATTATCATTGTTGTTAATGGCATAATTTATTTTCTGGAAGTCCCTAACACCTCCTTCCCTGGTCGTCCCAGTAAACCTCTGTATCAAGGAAAATCTAATATTCTAGTTGGTGTAAGCTTGGGTGTAGATAAACCCGCAACAGTTGCTGTGGTAGATGCTGCCAACAATAAAGTTCTTACTTATCGCAGCGTTAAACAATTACTGGGTGATCACTACAATCTTCTTAACCGCCAGCGACAACAACAGCAACGTCTTTCACACGAACGCCACAAAGCTCAGAAACAAAACGCGCCAAACTCATTTGGTGAATCAGAGTTAGGACAATATGTTGATAGATTACTAGCAGATGCGATTGTTGCGATCGCAAAAACTTACTCTGCTGGCAGCATTGTTCTACCTCAACTTCAGGATATGCGAGAAATCATTCAAAGCGAAGTTCAAGCCAGAGCAGAGAAAAAAATTCCAGGTTACAAGGAAGGTCAACAAAACTATGCCAAAGATTATCGTGTCAGCGTCCACCGTTGGAGCTATGGTCGATTAATCGAGAGTATTCAAATCCAAGCTGCAAAAATTGGAATATCTATTGAAAGGGGGCCACAGCCAATTAGAGACACTCAACAGGAACAAGCCAGAGATTTAGCTTTGTTTGCTTATCAACAGCGCTAACTTGAGGTGCTTTAGTTGAAATACCGAACCTTGAAAATATAATATAGAAATAATAGCGCCGCAGTTCATGCTTTTCGGAGCCAATGTACTGTGAAAAATCTGGGTTAGTTTGACGGTTGTCAGACCGTTTTGCTTTCTGACCCTGGTAGCTGCCCGCTTCTGATGCTGCTGTTGCAAGACAGGATAGGTGCGCTCCCTGCAATAAGAAGTAAGGCTTATTAAGCCCTAACCGTTCTAGCAACGGTGCGGATTACCGCAGCGGTGGCTACTGAATCACCCCCTTCGTCGGGGGAACCCTCCAAATATTTTTTTTGGCGTGTCGAAGCGGGGGCAAAATCCCTGGAGTCCCGCCAAAACTTTAAAACCCTTATCCAGTCTTGACTTAATAAACTAGCATGTGAATGCATTTAGTTTTTAAATTTTCAGTTCGAGACTTTTTTAAGCAGACCTGCCAATTTATGTGTATGGAAAGCTTTTATAGCAAGGGTTATAGACGGGTAGAGTTTCAACAACCATCCCGGCTAGGGGTGGGTTGAAAGCATTCCCGTACTAAAAACAATTGATTTAAAATTCAACAAAGCTCCCTAATTAGAAATGAGTAATAATTTAGTGAGCTTTAGTCGTTTTTAAAACTTATAATCTCAAAGTTTGACAGGAGGGTTGAAAGGAGCGCCTGCCTAACAATGAATATTTTATTGGGTAATAAATTTGCTTTTGAGCGACATCAATTTGCTAATAGCATCAAGAATGGCTCAAAAGCGTTATTTGCAGACAAACGACAGTATCTTGCGAAATTCGACATTAATTTGCGAACACCGACAATTAATCTGCGAATGTACAATGGGCAGTACCAGACTCGAACTGATGACATCCTGCTTGTAAGGCAGGCGCTCTACCAACTGAGCTAACCGCCCGTTTGACTAATCCTTAACTAATATAGCAAAACATTTCGCGTTGCGCTAGTAGTTTTAAGAAAATCTTTTTTTCTCTTATACTGACTCAGTATTCAGTTACTCAGCACTCAGGATTTAGGATGCCCTCTGGTCGGACGCACGATCGCATTACTATGTATGCTCTGCCGTTCGTGGCGGGCTTTACTTTCTGGCAAACTCGCAGTAGCAATGCGACTTTGTTAGTTGCAGGCGGGTTTCTCTTTGGTGGGCTGATGTTTGGCCCCGATTTGGATATTTACTCTGTGCAATTTCAACGCTGGGGTTTCTTGCGCTGGATTTGGCTACCTTATCAAAAAAGTCTGCGGCATCGTTCTTTTTTATCCCACGGACCGATTATTGGCACGATTTTACGAATACTTTATCTGGGGTGTTTGCTAGCTATTTTAGCAATTTTCGTTTTAGCGATCGCCGAAAGGTTATGGAATCTGAGTTTTACTTGGCAAGATTTGGGGGGAACTGTGGGGCGATCGCTCGTGCAATACGATACTGAATATATCGCCCTGTTTTTGGGGTTAGAACTCGGTGCGATGAGTCATTCTCTGTCCGATTGGGGCGGTTCGGCATACAAGCGCTTTCAAAAACAGGGCATTCGTGGATTGCTTCCTAGTGGCAAAATTAAGAAGCGTAAAGTTACAAGTCGCGGTAGTCGTCGAGCTACAGTTAGCAGAAAGAGCAACGGAAGAACGACAAAGGACAAATGACAAATGACAAATGACAATGTTGATACTTTGGCGGCGTTGCAGGAGTTAATAGAAGTAGTAGCAAAATTGCGATCGCCTGATGGTGGTTGTCCTTGGGATTTAGCTCAAACTCCTGAAACCCTGACCCCTTATGTGATTGAGGAAGCTTATGAGGTGGTGGATGCAATTAAGAGTGGGGATAAAGATGCGATCGCAGAGGAGTTAGGCGATTTATTATTACAGGTGGTATTGCAAGCCCAAATCGCTAGCGAATCTGGGCAATTTTCCCTCAAAGAAATAACTCAGGGGATTTCCCAAAAGTTGATTCGCCGTCATCCCCATGTGTTTGGTGATGTGTCGGTGGCAAGTGTGGATGAGGTGCGGCAAAATTGGGAACAGATTAAAGCTGCGGAGAAAGGCGAAGCATCTCCAGAGACGCAAAAACTTAGTGCGAAACTTGCTCGTTATGGGCGCACCCTTCCCCCACTGACGGCGGCGATGAAGATTTCCCAAAAAGCTGCGGCGATCGGGTTTGAATGGGAAAATATTCAGGGTGTCTGGGATAAATTTCATGAAGAGTTGGGGGAGTTTCAACAGGCTTTAGCTGAAGAAACACCAGAACGACAACAAGCAGAATTAGGCGATTTATTGTTTGCAGTGATTCAGCTAGCTCGTTGGCATAATCTTGACCCCAGCGCCGCTTTGCAAGGTACAAATCAACGATTTGTCCAGCGATTAGAAAAAATGGAGGCAGTTGTTGATCGCCCCCTTTCTGATTACAATTTGGATGAATTAGAAAAGTTATGGCAACAGGCAAAAGCTCAACTTGCTAAAGAAGGGTATTAGTCATTAGTCATTTGTCATTAGTCATTTGTCATTAGTCA
>NZ_CAXTNE010000425.1:0-4645 GCF_964245445.1 uncultured Nostoc sp. | reverse complement strand
TGCCCCCTGCCCCCTGCGTTATTCCAACAAGAATTATTTACGCCGACCTACTTATCCTCGGTGAAAATAAAAATCTCAGTCCACTTGAGTGGACTTTAGCTATTAGCCTAGAACTTAAGTTCTAGGCGGGATATCGGTCAGCACGACACTTTGACTATTACAAAAATGTGGGCAAAATATCACGAATACCAAGCGTATTGCATTCTAAGCTTGAATAGCAATGAAATGGCACATAAACAAATGCACACTCAATCAACAGAAATCGACCTGCTCACTCCATCTAGAGAATTACCTCTATATGGCAAGAGAATTTTAGTCACAGCACCGAGAAATTATGCTTATAGGTTAGCTGAACAAATCATCAAACAAGGTGGTTTACCTGTTTTCATGCCCACTATCGAAACCTGCTATTTATCAAACTACACTAAGTTAGATGCCGCTCTAGGTCGCATAGATGAATTTGATTGGATTGTCTTCACCAGTAGAAACGGTATCACTGCATTTTTTCAGCGGATGAATGATTTAGATATTCCCGTATCTGTAGTACAAAAATGTCAATTATGTGCTTTAGGAGAAGACGCAGAAAGCTTATCATCTTTTTGTGGCGAAGTCGATTTAATTCCCGCAGAATCTAGCCCAGCTGGAATTGTGGCTGAATTAGCGAAACTTCCGCAAATTCACGATAAAAAAGTGCTGATCCCGGCTCCAGAAGTTGTTGGTTTGCCTGAGCCTGATATTGTACCTAATTTGATTACGGATTTGCAAAAATTGGGTATGAAAGTAACTCGCGTACCCACCTATATCACACAGGGCTTAAACACAGGTATCTACAGTATTGAATTAAATCTGCTTCGTCAAGGAATAATCGATGTAATTGCCTTTAGTAGCACGGCAGAAGTAGAAAGCTTTTTAACAATGGTCAACTCGCAAAGCGATTATGAACGTTGTATTGTCGCATGTTTTGGCCCTTATACAACTGCCAATGCCCAAAAGTTGGGTGTGGATGTCTCTATTGTGTCCAAAGATTATAGTTCATTTGAAGGATTTGCTGAAGCGATCGCAACATTTTTTTCTGTGTAATTTTCGTCTGAAGCTTTTGGTATATGTAAACTAGCTCCACTAATCGCTTGAGAATCTAAAACAGTCAACCACAATCAACTCTAGACTAGCAGCACATAAACCCGTAGTATCGAATATGGAGTTTATTTGAACTAGGGATTGTTACATGGCAACTTATAAGGTTACATTAAAGACCCCAGACGGTGAACAAGTAATTGACGTTCCTGATGATGAGTACATTCTAGAGATCGCTAACGAGGAATATGAGCTTGACTTGCCTTATTCCTGTAACGCTGGTTCTTGCTCTACCTGTACCGGGAAGCTAATTTCAGGTACAGTTGACCAATCAGATCAGAACTTCTTAGACAACGATCAAATGGACGAAGGATTTGTCCTTACCTGCGTTGCCCGCCCCACTTCTGATTGCGTTATCGAAACCCATCAAGAAGAAGCCCTTAACGGTTAACTAAGAAATGTGGATTTAATCAAGAGCAACTTTTGTAGGGTGCGTTATAATATTCGTCCTAGCGCACCAAAAATCTGTGGTGGTGTATAACACACTATAAAAGATTTAAAATTTTGCACTTTCCTATAAATCTGTATAGGCTGAGTAATTCACGCGAAAAAGCGCTCTCCAAAAAGGGAGCGCTTTTTATTTAGTTTAATAGATAGCTAGCAGATATAAAGCTAAAATTAGCCAGATGATGCTAGATTAACTTTGACAACTTTATTCTTTTCTTCTTCAGCTTTGGGTAGCGTCAGGTTCAAGATGCCATCTTTATAATCTGCCGTAACATTGGTATTTTGAATCCGAGCAGGTAAAGGAATTACACGTTGGAATTTACCATAGTGGAATTCGCTTTTAATCACACCTTTATCTTCAGATTTGGCTTCAGACTTCCGCTCACCGCTCAGGTATACAGCTTTTTCTGTAACTTGCAAATCCAAGTCTTTAGCTTCAATTCCTGGAAGTTCTAGCAACAGAAGGATTGCATCTTCAGTTTCTTTTAACTCAACAGCCGGAACTCTGGATAAGCCTCTATCCGAAAATGCAGTTGGCAAAGTATCTTCATCAAATAAGCGATTGATTTGGCGTTGTATTGCGTTAAATTCTTGCCAGGGGTTCAAACGTACTAATGTCATATCTCTACTTCGGATAACCAGTATCTTTGTTGTTTAAGGATTGAAGGATTTGATTCCTTTCTTTGTTCTCATAGTATTTAAAAATAAGAGTGGGGGAAATTCGGTTTTTATCACCTGAGTAATGATGATTGCCGATCCAGGAATTTCTTTACTATAAATGTACGGTAAACTGAACTATTGGGGTTCGGTAAGTTCGGCAAAAGCAGACTTGAAATATAGCAATTCTATTTAAAATGTTGCTATAACTGTCACCCGCATCCCTACTATTAAAGGTTGTTTTAAAAGTATTTCGCTGTGACTTTAGGTAATCCAAAAATTTTAATACTGACAATAGGACTATTAAAACATCCTCTTAAAGCTTGCAATGCGTAGCGTATCCTACAAATTTTTAGTAGATTCACGCGAATAATGATAATAATTATGTTGTATTTTTTTCATTTCACAGAGATAAGATAATAATAGATTTTTCACAAACTGCTGATAACATATATGTCAACAAGTTGGATTTACCTTATCGCCGCAATCCTCTTTGAAGTTTCAGGCACAACTTGCATGAAGTTATCGCAAGGATTTACTAAAATAGGCCCTTCCATATTAATAGTTGTTTTTTATGGACTTTGTTTTACTTTTTTGACTCTTGCTCTCAAAAAACTTGAAGTGAGTGTGGCTTATTCTGTCTGGGCTGGATTGGGAACTGTCTTAATTGCTATTATTGGCATTTTCTGGTTTCGTGAATCTGCTACACTTATCAAGCTCATTTCCATCGGCTTAATAATCATGGGGGTAATTGGCATAAATGCAAGTTCATAGGGGATAGGAATTAAGCGGCTCATGTATCATCGAGTTTACTAAAACATCCCCCTAAAAAACCCACTTTTCATTACTTTGCATGTGAAAGCTGCAAAAAGTTAGTTTTGCAATCAACAAATGTCAATTTTTGTCACAAAATGTTAGTTTTAAAGTTACTTAAAGTATGATGTACGCGCTAAAGGAAAAACTAATTTAAAACTGAAACTGTAAAATCTTGAAACAAGATGCATAAGTCTTTAAGCAGACATTATATTTAGATATTGCCTCAAATAAAAAACACCTCGTCTATGTTAGAATAGAGGAGGTAAATAAACCAAAACTGATCATTCTGCTTGTTGCTGTTGTAGCGAATACACCAGCAATTTTTATTGTTCTGCGAGCAGAGCAAAATGACCAGACTTAGCTAGATGCTATTAAAAGTAGGGATCTTAAACTTTTGATACCCACAAGAGGATTTTTCAAACATTCTGTTAGTTCAAAATTTATTAAACCCAGCAGAACGACGATAAAGTAACCAGATAAATAGCGGTGAACCTAGCAAGGCAGTGACGGAACCTACTGGTAGTTCCACTGCTCCTAGTCTAGAGAGTAAATCTGCAAAAGTAAGTAACCATGCACCTGCAAGGGCGGAAAGTGGCAAAACAAAGCGATGATCTGTACCAACGATGAGGCGGACACCGTGAGGGACAACAAGACCAACAAATCCAATCAAGCCACTGATGCTGACTGCACCTGCGGCTAATAAAGTGGCGACACCACCAATTAACAGACGCGATCGCGTCAACGAAACCCCCAAACTTACAGCCAAATCATCCCCCAAAGCCAGCACATTTACCGATCGCGCCAGCAAGCATCCCCCTAGCAATGCAACGATGATGTAAGGGACAGCTGTCGCAATTTCTTGCCAACCCCGTCCATTAAGGCTACCAACCAGCCAACTGAGCGCAATTTGAATTTGACCGTCTTCAGCTAAAAGCAGCAATGTACTTTGGACAGCACCTAATAAAGAACTCACCGCCACTCCGCCTAAAATCAACCGCTCAACTGAAATTCCCGACCCCGCACGACCGAGCAAAATAACGATCGCAGAAGTTAAAATAGCTCCGATCCACGCTGCTAAAGGAATTGCGAGCGGGAATATTTGCCACACAATCATCAGAATTACAATTAATCCTGCACCTGCTGAAATCCCTAAAATAAATGGATCAGCAAGACTATTGCGTAACATCCCTTGCAGCAGCGCTCCTGACATTCCCAAAGCAGCGCCAACAATCAGAGCAGCAGTAATGCGTGGGAGACGCAAATCCCAGAGAATGGTCTGTTTAACCGGATCGCCTTCGCGGAGAATGGCTTGCCAAAATTCCGACATACTTAAAGGTACTGCTCCTTGAGAAAGCGATAGTGCTAGCGTTACCACCAGTGCTGCACTAAGGAGTAAAACAGCCCAAAGTACTCTGTGTTCAGTAAAAATTGTCTTAAATTGTCTAGTCAAATTTTAGATACGTATTTTTTTTAAATATAATCTGTCTCAAACACAGATGCATTGGACATTGGGCAGAAGGGAAGGGGAGTTAAAACTTGGACGTTTAGCTTCAGAAGGTGAACGTTGAGCCTCAGAAGGTGAACGTTGAGC
>NZ_CAXTNE010000424.1:0-4698 GCF_964245445.1 uncultured Nostoc sp. | reverse complement strand
GAACAGGGGGAGCAGGGGAAGAAAATAGTACCTCATCCTTCTCATCCCCCTCATCTCTCCCTACCCCCTGCTGTAATAAGTTTTCTAAGAAGGGAAAAACCTTTCCGACTTCTGGTGTCCACATCTGGGGGATGCCATCGACTAGGCGAGGAGCGCCTGCACAGATAGAATATCGGCTGAGTTGGGGATGATCGATTGGCGTTGGGTAGGGACTTTCCAGTAGGGTAGCAATTCCCGGTGCGGAGGTGGAGTGAAAAAGAGCAGCAAAAATTTCCAAACCTGTACGTTTTTCTAAGGGTAGCGATCGCCAATACCAAGCCTTGATCATACTGTTTATAAGCGTTGCAAAATTAGACCTGAGTTCCTATAGCTAACCGTATTCCCCAGAATAAAATTAAAGTTGCAATAGCAAGCCAGTCACGCCCTTTAAATCGTAAGTCGTGCCACTGCACTTGATGCTCGTTGGGACTGGTAAAACCCCGCACCATCATTGCATTCGCCATTTGATCGGCTCGTAAGAGCAGATTTTCTAACAGTCTCTCTGCAACTGTCATCCAAACTTTGAATCCTCCTTTCAATCCTAGCTTTTTCCAATTAATTGCCCTTGTCATCACGGAGCGAAATAAGTTTTGCACTTCTTCTAAAACTAGGGGAATAAAGCGCAAGGACAAGGTTAAAGTTAAAGCAATTTCGGTGACAGGCCACTTGAAGCGTCGCAGGGGTTGCATTAGGCTTTCTATGCCAGATGTGATTTCTTCTGGTGCGGTTGTCAGCAGATACAGGTTGGTGCTGTAAATTACGGTAAATATAATTGTACTCAGACGTACAGCCAAATCCAAGGAGCGGCGAGTTACTTTAACTGGGCCTTTGTGAAATAGCACATAACTGTATTTGCTATTACTTGCTGGCTCTTGAACAATATTTTTGGAGAATGCTTGCTGGGTTAATATTTGTTCATTAGCTGGGAGGCGTGGCTGATAATCTACACCCATTGCATCAGGACTAATGGCTCCGATCGCTAAGATAAAAAACGATAGCATTAATAGCCAACCCATTTGCTGCTGCCATACTCGGCGGGGAATTCTGGCAATTAAGGTGGCAAGAATCAATATTACTACCAGCAGCACCCGCCAAAAGTTGTTAGCTAAAACATAGCTTGTTAAAAAGCTCATCAACCATGCGAACTTGACTCGCGGATCGATTTTATGCAGCCAAGTTTGGGGTTGTTCTAAATAAAGTCCAAGTGGCAGCGATCGCAATAAATCCATTTGAAAGTTAGGAGTTAGGAGTTTTGACTTCTGGGTTAACCTATTATGTTGACATAGGCTTAAAAATAGCAATTTTGGCTTTAACTCATAACTCCTGTACAGACGCGATGAATCGCGTCTCCTAACTTATTTTGACGCGAGTTGCTCTATTAACATTACCAATTTCGGCATCACGGACTTTTTTGCTCCGCCACAGCAAAATAATTGGTGTGCCTTTAAATCCTAGCTGTTGCCGGAATTGACGTTCAATGTAGCGGCGGTAGTTATCGTTGAAGCGTTTGGAATCATTGACAAAGAGAGCGATCGTTGGTGGTTGGCTACTTACTTGTGTACCATAATAAATCTTGCCCTGACGCCCACCACGGGATGCTGGCGGTGAATGCCAGCTAACAGCGTCTGTTAAGACTTCGTTAATTACTGATGTGCTGACACGGCGTTTGTGTGATTCAGCCGCAGTTTTCACCAATTCTAGAATCTTCTCTACCCGTTGTCCTGACAAGGCACTTACAAAAATTGTTTCTGCCCACTCGGTAAAATGTAACCGTGATTGCAGAGTTTTTTCGTAGTCGTAGATTGTGTAAGAGTCTTTTTCGACAGCATCCCACTTATTAACGACGATGATGCAAGCTCGACCTTCTTCGATAATCCGCCCAGCTAATTTTTGGTCTTGCTCAGTGACTCCATCAACGGCATCTATTACTAATAAAACCACGTCAGCACGGCGAATCGCTTTGAAAGCACGGTTAATACTAAAGAATTCTGTGCCGTATTCTATGTGTTTCTTTTTGCGAATGCCGGCGGTGTCAATCAAACGGTAGGTTTGCCCCTCTCGTTCAATGACGGTATCAATAGCATCGCGGGTAGTACCGGAAATTGGGCTGACAATTGCCCTCTCTTCCCCGACAAAAGAGTTGAGTAAGCTCGATTTGCCCACATTCGGGCGTCCTACAATTGCTACTTTGATTTCATTCGTGTCTGGGATGTCTTCAATAGCAGGTATGTGGTTAACTAACTCGTCGAGTAACTCTCCTGTGCCACTTCCATGAATCGCGGAGATGGGGTAAGGTTCGCCCAATCCCAATTCCCAAAACTCGGCAGCTTGCATTAAGCCTTGTTCTGGGGATTCACATTTATTTACAGCTAGTAGCACAGGTACAGTTTGTTGGCGCATCCATTCGGCAATTTCTAAATCTGCCGATGTGGGGCCTGTTTGACCATCTACGACAAAAATAGCGCCACATGCTTCTGCAAGGGCTGTCATTGCCTGTTGGCGAATCAGTGGTAAAAATTCGGTATCATCATTAAAAACTAAACCACCAGTGTCTACCACCAAAAATTCACGACCATTCCAGAAAGCTGGTAGATAAGTGCGATCGCGTGTCACTCCCGGTTCATCATGGACAATCGCCGTTTGTTCCCCGGCGAGTCGATTAACCAGGGTGGATTTGCCCACATTTGGGCGTCCGATAATTGCAACAATTGGCAGTGCCATAAAACCAGGGTAAGTGAGAGCCGTAGTATATCACGTACTTACATTTTACTCACTTTAAACTGGAAGTTTTAATAACTTTCTAATCATCTGAGGCGATGTCAAAGAAATCTCTCCCTGCTTATACCACATTAGGACTGACGCAATTACGGAATAACGTAGACGACGCAAAGCGGCTTGCCGCAGGCTACCACAGAGGCACGGAGAAGCCAGTGCGCCCTTGCGGTTCTCCGACTTGTACCCCTACGGGGATCTTGCTACGCTCTTAGCGTTCCCGCTCTTTAGCAAGTGGCGCGACACGAATAAATAAGAGTTTGAAAGATATTTTGCGTGAGTCCCATACATAAAACCGTCTCTCTCTGAGTCGGAGAAGGAAAGGCAGGGAGAGGTTTATTGAACTCACATTAATTTAAAAAATAAAAAAGGTAGGATTTCCTACCTTTTACCCAAAAAAAGCATTTTGTAACCAAATACCAAATTAAATATCACACAAGCTTTTGACGAATCTATTGCAAAACTATGACAAGGGTATGACGTTTAATCTGTAATTGACTTCGCTAGTGCTGCTAGTTGCAACCCAGGCGAATAACTTCCTTCTTCCTTGATCCGTTTAATTTCAGCATCTGTAACCCGCAAATTTAACTTTTGTGCCAACGCCCGTACAATATCTCCCCGGTCAATTACACCAGCGACAGCACCAGCCGGAGACAGCACGGTAATTCGAGGTAACTGCTCATTTTCCAGCTTGTTAATTACCTCAGCTATCGTTGTTGCTTCAGCAACAGTGGGTATTTCTGTCAAGGGATGCACAATGCTATGTAAGGTTTGGGTTTCCCATTCACTCCTTTGGGTTAAACGAAAATCGTCAATGGAAACTAGACCCCGGTAACGTCCATCAGAAGCAGCAAAATAAACCTGTGAGGGAGTGGTTTCTAACAGGTATAAATCGGCAAATGCTCGTAATGTCTGATCAGCATCGACAACCCGAAACTCACGAGTCATCGCATCAGCCGCCACAACTTTGAGTAGGCTTTCTTGCAATGTAGTTACGTTGTCATAACTGCTGGCGTTGCGGACAGCAAACCAACCTAACAGCGCAATCCACAAACCAAGTACTAATTCTCTGGTCACAAAATCTACAACAAATCCCAAAGCGATCGCACTGTAACCCAAAATTTGCCCAGCCTTTGCAGCCCAGTGTACGGCTTGAAAACGATTACCTGTTATTTGCCATAGTGCTGCTTTTAATACTTGCCCTCCATCTAGAGGTAAGCCGGGAATCAGGTTAAATAGCGCCACCACCAAGTTAATTCTTGCCAAATCTCCGACCATGACACTGAGTGGACTAGTATCGTGTATCACAATAGTTCCCACCCGCAGTAGTAAAAATAGTCCGATACTCACCAAAGGGCCAGCGATCGCTACTTGAAAGGCTTTGAAAGGAGTTTTAGATTCTTCTTCAATAGCAGCAATCCCGCCAAACAGAAATAGGGTGATTGAATTAACTTTAATGCCTTGCGATCGGGGTACTAAGCTGTGACCCAACTCATGTAGCAACACCGAACCAAATAGCAACAGTGCCATAACTATTCCAGCACTCCAAGCTATAACAGGGCCCCATTCCTGATAAGCTACCCCAAAGTTAAGAGTTGCCAACCCTAAAATCACAAACCATAACGGGTCTAAAAACAGGGGAATTCCAAATAAAGACCCAATTTTCCAATTTGTTTGCATTACATTGTCCTAAAACTAGATATCGCCAGTACTATCTGTACTGCAAGATTTGCGTATATACTTATACATATATTTCTGAGCATCAATTCGATACTGCCGAGTTACGAAATGCTCTTATTTCTAGAATAGACAATTAATGCGTGTGAGCAAAGCTCTGAAGTGGGGCATTGGGAATAGGGAATGGGTAAGAGGCAGAGGGGCAGGGAG
>NZ_CAXTNE010000423.1:0-4719 GCF_964245445.1 uncultured Nostoc sp. | reverse complement strand
GAGAAAGAAAAATATTATCTGAGTAAATTGGATAATTTATTTTCTGGAAGTCCTTAAGCAAAAATACTTTTGACACTGATTACCTAAAATACCCAGATGCATCTATTGAGATTTCTGTCAACTTTCCTAGTGTGGCGAAGACACCGAGATTTTTATATGGCGATCGCACTCATACGACATCAACAGTAGGAATAATCTTGCTGTGCGATCGCACAAATTTTTTGGATAACCAGATTGTCTAAGTTGTTTTACTGCTCTAAATTAACTCTGCAAATCTACTCAATTCATTCTTCTTTAGTTATATATCTCAAGGCTAAGTTCTCCTTGAGATATATAACTAAAGTCACAATTTTTACTAAATATCCCTATGCACTTCTATAAAATAGAATTCAGTCGCTCTAAACGTTGACGCTGTTTAAACCACTGCTGACAAACTTCTGTAGCCAAATGCTTTTCTTCTGCTGTTAATAGCTCATCAGGTTTGCCAGAAGCCAATATTTTAGCTGCTTGTGCAGCCAAGTTGTAGTTTACACCGTGTTTGACTAATTGTGTGTGAAAAAATTCTTCTAAGTTTTGGACTGACATAAAAAATTCTCCTTTAATCAAGTTGTCATATTCAGTTAGGGCATTAAAATTTCATAAATAAAATTATGTAACTGCAATTATTGAAAATTATTACAAATATTTCACCTGATTGGCTTCTCTCGGAAGATGCATGAGCAATTATACTTTTTATATTTTCTCTCAAATCCCAGCAGAGGGGAACTCACTCTTTTAGTCTCTTGTCAATCCATCAAGCGATGTCTCTTAAGTTGCTCTAACGATGGAATGCAAGAGCGTGTCTCATACCAATTCACAATACTCGCCAAAGGCGAGAAGCAAGCTACGCAATGGGCAACTCTTAGAGACGCTATTGCGTTGTTTGCTTCTCCGTAGGAGTTCGCCCCGCTTTGCTAACGCAATGACGCTCCTACGTCGCTAACGCAATAATTAAAAAACTTAGAGATAGCAAGTCTTTCAGGGTTTACATCTGTTTCATAATTTTAGTAAATTGGTATCAGACAAGACTTGCTAACAATGGCAGCTTGTCACAGATCCTGCTGCTTAGGAACCGGAATTTAGATGGCTTACCTCTGGAGCGAAGCCGCAACAATTACAAATGCATTAAGAGCATCGCTTGTCTGTGGCACTGCAACAATGCATAAATGCTTCCTTGGCTTGTCGCTAGTTAACAGTTATATAACTCTAAATCAAATTCTTTCTATAGGAGTCGTATTTGATTTTTGAAAAAAATCAGTACACTCCGAAAAGGCTTCTTGCCCACTCCCTACTCCCTATCTATCGCGCTTACGCTTCGCGAACGCGCACCACGCAAATAATTTCAAAACTCAAAGCGGATTGCTATAACAATCATATCTGATTTGTGAAAATTCGCAGTGTCCAGATCCCCGACTTCTTTAAGAAGTCGGGGATCTAACTTTTTACGAATGATTTAGGATTGCTATATTGGTTTTATTTTATGGTAAAAAATTGATTGTGACAAAATATAGTTAATATTAATTAGCTTGATTAAAATTATCTTGTTAGAATCCTAATGCGTTATTCTCACCGTTTGCGACTGCCATCAAGATATTTCAATATTTTCATTGCAGTACTAACTTTTGTTTTATTTATCTGGTTAACTCCTGTCGTTGCTCAAGCATTAACTAAAGCTCCGGTTATTTTGGATGGGCAAGAGCTTTTTAAGATCAGCGATTCTGGTCATTATAGCGCTCAAGAACGGACAAATTTAATCAACTCACAACTAAAATATGCGATTAAAACTTCTGAATTTATTCAAGTTAAAATTGAAGAACGCAACCAGCTACCTACTATTTTGCTAAATGGCCGCTATCTGTTAACAGTTACAGAACAAGATACTGTTCCAGGTAGCACAGTTGATGAGCAGGCAAGGATTTGGGGACAGGAAATTGAAGAAGCGTTACAGCAAGCTCGTTTAGAGCGAACTAAAACCTATCTCCAACATACGACTTTTGTAGCAGTAGCAATTTTACTCATAACTGCCGGATTCACTTGGCTATTAGGATGGATTAAGCATCACTTTTTCCGAATAGCTTCACTTCGCTTAACTACTGCTAACAATGCGATAGCTAATTCGGAACTGCTAAAAGTATTGGAATTATTTTTCAAATTAGTTTTGGCGAGTATGCGTATCGGACTTTGGATAAGTGCGATTATTTATATCACTAATCTCTTTCCTTTCACTCGTCAATGGAGCTACCAAATTTCAAATATCCTGATCGCCAGTTTCACCTCACCTATCCTGACATTAGGCAAGAATCCTTACTCTCTTACTGAATTAATAATTTTGATTGGTTTGTTGTTCGGCTTAGTTATCTTTGCTGGAACTTTAACCAATTTTTTACGTTCTCGCATTTTATCTTTTACTGGAATCAATCGTGGCGCTCAAGAAGCGATTGTAATACTTTTTAAATATGGTTTGATTTTTATTGGCACACTAGTACTGCTACAAATTTGGGGGCTTGACATTAGCTCTTTGACAATCTTAGCAAGTGCTTTAAGCGTTGGAATTGGCTTTGGTTTACAGGATATTGCTAAGAATTTTGGCAGTGGTTTAGTACTAGTATTTGAGCGTCCAATTCAGGTTGGAGATTTTGTAGAAGTTGGGGAATATACAGGTACTGTCGAGCGAATAGGTGGAAGAAGTACTGAAATTCGGACTCTTGACCACGTTTCAATCATTGTACCTAACTCTCGCTTTTTAGAAAAAGAAGTAATCAACTGGAGCCACCGCAACCCGATTTCTCGCCTTCATCTCCCCGTTGGCGTTGCTTATAGTTCAGATCCCAAAGTTGTGCAAGCTGCTCTGTTAGAGGCAGCCTCTAAGCATCCCAATGTATTGGAGGCTCCTTCTCCTCTAGTACTGTTTAAAGAGTTTGCCAACAACAGCTTAAATTTTGAGTTATTAGTATGGACTGCGGAACCTAATAAACAATTCTTGCTCAAAAGTGATTTATACTACAATATCTACGAATCATTACAGCAAAGACAAATTGAAATACCCTTCCCTCAGTTAGATTTACATCTGCGTTCTGGCACGTTGGAATTTACGCCAGAAATGCAGTTAGCCTTAATACAAATGTTTGAACAATTGTCAAATCATCAACAACGCATAGATCCAATCAAGCCAAGTCAAAATCAAACGTAAATTCGGATGGTTGGCTTGCTCTAAGAAAGCTGTTTGTGTCATACTTACTAATTACTAAATTCCGAGCGATTTTAAGTAGTATTTGAAAAAATCTCCAAAAGACCTGAGTTTGAGGTCAGATACTGAGGAAGAAAAGAAAGTAGGGTTTAGGCTACAAGTAGTTGCGATCGCTTAACTCTGATGAAAGCATCTCAAGTTTGCAGAAACATCAGTTTTTCGCAGGATGGGATTCAGTAGTAGTAAAGTGAATTTTAAAGGAGTATTTATGTCACAGTTGGAGCAAGCAGTGCCAGACACCTTTGTAGCCAAAGGCTTAGAAACTCTTCCCAATAATATATTCGACCAAGTTGAGGCTCTGGCTAAGGATTTTGCCACCCGTGCAGGGGCACATGACAAAGACGGTTCCTTTCCCTTCGAGAATTTTACAGCTTTGCATAAGGCAGGATTACTCAGCCTCACCATTCCCCGTGAATTAGGTGGTCAAGGTTTGGGGCTAGCAACTATCTGCCGAGTGATTGAAGGCATAGCGCGTGGCGATGCTTCGACGGCGCTAGTACTGACAATGCACTATCTCCAACATGCCCATGCGGCGCGTAGCCGTCGCTGGCATTCAGAAGTATATAAACGGCTGTGCCGTGAATCGATTGAAGGTATTGCGCTGCTCAATGCTGCTCGTGTCGAACCTGAGTTAGGAACGCCAGCTAGAGGCGGATTGCCTGCCACAATTGCCGAGCCAACAACAGAGGGTTGGCGTTTAACAGGCCACAAGCAATACACCACGGGCAGTCCCATCCTCAGTTACTTTATTGTTTGGGCACGGACAACTGAGGATGAACCACAAGTTGGCAATTTTCTGGTTCCGCGCGATCTGACCGGTTTGCAAATTGTCGAAACCTGGGATCACTTGGGGATGAGAGCTACAGGCAGCCACGATCTCATTTTGGAGAATGTATTAATCCCAAGAGAGTATGCTTTGAATATTAGCCCCATATCAACCGCGCCATCCTTTGATCCTGTGATTTCCACTTGGGGCAGTTTGACAGTGAGTGCTTTATATCTTGGTGTTGCTACTAGTGCGCGAGACTGGCTTGTAAAATATCTTTGGGAGCGATCGCCTTCTAATCTCAAAGAGCCACTGGCAACTCTGCCACGTTTCCAAACTGCTGTGGGTGAGATAGAAGCACTGCTGTTTGCTAACAACAGATTGATTTATAGCTTGGCTCAAGATATTGATCAGGGCGAGTATGAGCCTAACGTAGGATTACACGCACAAGCTGTTAAATACCTCACCACAACTAACTCGATTCGTGCTGTAGAGATTGCCTTAGAACTGACTGGTAATCCTGGTCTGTTAAAAAAGAATCCTTTAGAGCGACACTACCGTGATGTTCTGTGCAGCCGTATCCATACACCGCAAAATGATGTTATTTGCCAATCTTTAGGGAAGAGTGTATTGAAAGTAAAGTGAGTGGGGAGTGGAGGCAGGGGGC
>NZ_CAXTNE010000422.1:0-4729 GCF_964245445.1 uncultured Nostoc sp. | reverse complement strand
CTGGGCAAAGCTATGTAATATTTGGGGGGAAGAACATCGGCAGTGGCGGCACCCCTGGTAAGCTGACTGGAACTCCTGGTGCAGATACCCTCTTTGGCATACCTAGCAACAACATAACTGTTAACGAAACCCTGACAGGCAACGGTGGTCAAGATAAGTTTGTATTTCCCTCTGGCGATCGCAATGACATTATCACCGATTTTAGTGGCGTAGGTAAAGGCACAAACCCATCATCGGCTGTAATTGCCAATGTTGACACACTGCAATTTATAGGTTTGGGATTGACTGCCCAAAATCTCCAACTAACTCAAAAAGGCAACAACTTAGAAGTCACTTTTGAAAATGTGGCTAATACCAAAGTCACTCTGCAAAACTTTAAATTAGAAAACCTGGATAACCTGCCAGCAAATTCTTCAAGACCTGCACTCGGCAATATCCTTTTTGATGGGCAAACTAGCATTACTGATAGCTTTGATGTCATTGATGTCAACTCCACTCAAACTAGCATTTTTAACAAAAACACTGTCACCTTTTTCAATGACTTAAGCAATAACATCACGGGTTTTGATAACTCCAATGATGTGATTAATGGTCAAGGGGGTAACGACAAAATCAATGGCTTGAGTGGCAATGACTTGCTACGAGGCGGCGCTGGCAATGATATTCTCATCGGCGGTGCTGGTAATGATACTCTTGTCGGTGGTGCGGGTGCTGACAAGTTCCTTTACAATACCAATGCTTGCTTTGTTAGTTCTGCTGTTGGTGTAGATACCATTAGTGATTTCAAACCCTCTCAAGGTGACAAGATAATCTTAGATCAGACTACCTTTAATGCGATCGCTTCTACTCCCGGAACAGGTTTTAGTAACAAGAGTGATTTTAAAATCACGTCTTCAGCCGGGACTAGTACAGCGAAAATTGTCTACGATCCTGTGAGTGGGCAGTTATTCTACAACCAAAATGGCAGCGTGGCTGGTTTTGGCAGTGGCGGTCTATTTGCGACTCTAACTGGTGCGCCAACTCTGACGGCATCTGATTTTATCTTGCAAGCATAGTTTGCTTAAAACATAGAGTTTCAAGCTTGGAACACGGAACTGAATCCTTTACAGAACAATCTCTGGGCTATTTAGATAGACGAGTCATTTCAAACAATTGCTGGGCATTACTTCCTAAAAAAGCATCGAAAAGTACCTGCTTTCCAGATTCCACTTCTACTAGATAGCGCTGGGCAATTTCATAATAGGCGTAAGTCCAAGGGATCTGAATTTCTGTACCATTATTATCATCTAATACTGTCACCATTTCCCTTACTGCTTGAGTTGCAGTTTGCCGCAAACCACAAGTAACATTTCCCTCTATCTCTGCTTTCATTGGTACACCCAGGTTAGCCAATCCACTAGCAGTGGTTTCAATGTCTGGATATTCTAGAGTATTTTGGACGTTGACGTAGCCTGTAAAGTGGTTGACTGCGTAACCGTGCAGCAATACCCAAGCCCCATACTGAGTAACCTGATTCACCTCTTCAACAACAGAACGCACAGGAGGTAACCAAGGGCGAGTAAAAACTTGCTGGAGTTGTTGGGCGATGGTTTCAATGTTCCCTCCTTTTTGTAGAAGAGTAAGGGGTGAGATGAATTCGTAGGGAATTGAAGATACTGTTTTAGAGATGAGTTGGGCAATATCAGCAGGCAATTCATCGACAATCAACTCACTAATAAACAGTTTCGGTAAGTTAAATTTCTCTTGCTGTGGATGACGATAATAACGGGCATACAAATGGGTTTGAGCAAAATTATACTCTCCAGCCGCCATGTAACCTAAAGCTTCTACAAGCTGCCCAAGATAGTCAATTCCCAGGTTAATTTTACCCTGTGGACTATCTACTAATAAACGCAAAGACCGAAAGGCGATGTGGTCGTTGGCGACAGTCCCACCCGCAGCAGTAATCATTTGCTGGTAGGTACGGGCATGATTTACCCTGGCGCTGTATTCTTGCCAAAGTAATTTCCATAAATGAGGGGCAATTTCGGGTTTCATAAAGCATTAGTCATTAGTAAAGATAATTCGCCATCTCTCCACAAGTGAATGTTTAGGAGTGTGGATTTAATAACCTGCATTGTGGCTCTTTTATGCTCTGGCTATGTAGTTATATACTGCGTCTTTATTAATTAGACAGTCAGATACTTGCTGAACCAGTTAGCGACTGTTTCTTGAAGTATCGTAATATCTTGGCGCTGTTCTGGCGAAATATCTGTTGCTACTGGTTTAATGTAATGCGCCAGATACCTGAAGGTTTGCATCGACAGCCGTTCTGACTGGTTCAATTGTTTATACCCACTTAAGAACGCAGCATAAAGTTTTTCTGTATCGCTGACCTCATATATCTCGTCTTGCATACCATGCACGAATAGGGTAGCGGGAAGAGGATTTCTTTTGGTTATTTCTTCTGCACGGACTATAAAATCTAGGCGTTGTTTTGCTGCTTCTGACTTCTCAGACCAAGAATATTTTTTATGCTTCTCCTCTATCCAAGGGTACTGTTCCTTAAGAAAAGAATAGGTTTCTTCTACAATCCGCTCATAACTATTTACAGCAGTATGTAGGTCTTTAGTTATTCCAGCTAGTACAGCAGCAGCAATTGGAATCTTACTTTCTAATAGCGCCAGTAGAGCTGTAAAGCCACCTGCTGAAAAGCCGAACAAACCAATGCCTTTGTTCGGGTCAATGCTGAAACGCTCCTGTAGCGCTTTAACTACGTTTGGTAGCTCGTGTGTAGCTTGTTCGACTATTGGTAGCAGTAGTTTGAGTACATAGTCATCTATCTGGCGACGCATAAGTTCGTCAGTGCCGCCTTCTGGAAACCGTTCACCAAAAAGCGGTAGTCCCAGATAGGCTTTCCAAGCTTCGACGCTTTCTAAAGGCAATGTCTCAGCAAGTACTTTTTCACTGTCAGGCGACCCGAAGCCGTGCCAGAGGATGATCAGTGGAGCAGGTCGGTCTGTATTGGTAGGTGGACGTACCAGAACAGGTACACCTGCTAATTCTAATGAATTGAGACTAGACATATCCAAGATCCTGATTAAATCCATTTTCTTTAGCAGCTTAACACCTTGCTGATAATCTGAAGGGCTATCTGAATTTGGTCGCTGTCGATAACTAGAGGTGGACAGAAACGAATTGCTGCTTTACCGCAACCAAGCAATAATAAACCTCGTAAAAAAGCTTCTTGGATAATGCGATCGCGCAATTTCTGATCGAGATTACCCTGTTCATCTAATAAATCCACCGCAACCATCAAACCTTTACCTCGTGGCGGCGATACTCTAGGAAATCTTTGATGCAATTCGGTAAGACTAGCCTGTAATAATTCTCCCATTTGAGTAGCGTTGGTCATTAAACCACTTTCCAGCAGTCGCAGTGTGGCAATACCAGCAGCACAAGCTACGGGATTACCGCCAAATGTGGTAGCGTGAGAACCAGGAGGCCAAGTCATCAACTCTGGTCTGGCAAGTATCGCTCCTAATGGCAGACCACTGGCGATACCTTTGGCAGTGGTAATGATATCAGGCATCACACCCCAATGCTCGATCGCAAATAAGCGACCAGTCCGCCCCATTCCTGCTTGCACTTCATCCACTACCATCAGAATACCGTGGCGATCGCAAATATCCCGAATCCGTTCCAAAAAACCATCTTCGGGGACGATATACCCACCTTCTCCCTGAATCGCTTCGACTATGATCGCCGCCACTTCTTGCGGTGGTAAAATTGTGCAAAATAACTGTTTTTCCAGGTAATCTAAGCTAGCATGAGTGCCGTAGGGGATATGAGTCACCCCAGGAACTAAAGGCCCAAAATTCGCTCGTTGCACTGCTTTGGAACCAGTCAGAGACATTGCCCCATAAGTGCGTCCGTGAAATGCACCTAAGAAGGCTACAATTAGCGATCGCTTGGTGTAATATCGAGCTAGTTTGATTGCTCCTTCGTTAGATTCTGCCCCGGAATTAGTGAAAAATACTTTTCCGGGAAACCCACTATTACTCTGTGGCTGGGGAAAAGGGGCGCGAATCGCTAATTGTTCCGCTAGTTCCACCATCGGTTCATAATAAAAATCCGTCCCTGACATGTGCAGCAGACGTTCTGACTGTTCTTGAATTGCTTTGACTACTTCCGGGTGGGCGTGTCCGGTGGCGGTAACGGCAATACCTGCGGTCATATCCAGAAATACATTGCCATCCACATCTTCTATCATGCACCCTTGGCCGCGAGATACAACTAATGGGTAATCGCGGGTGTAAGAAGGAGAAGTTACGGCGCGATCGCGTCGTACAATTGCTTGAGCAAGAGGCCCAGGCAAAGAACTTATTAAACGGGGTGTACGAGGTAAATTTAAATTAATAGGGATACTTAACATAATTTTTTCGATTTTTTAAAGATTACTGATGATTAAACGCTAAAGCTTGATTGCTTACAGTAGCATTTGATTCCATTGCTGTAGAAATTACGCATTTACTGAAAAAGCTTTATAGTAAAGATTTTCGTATTTTGTAAGACTTTGCCCGTTTTTATAACACAACTTCTGCGATCGCGTCTCATCTTCCGCTAAACCACAAAACAGGTAATAGGCTAGACTTACGCAAAAGTTAGTTTTAGAGTCGTATTAGTTGCTTTTGCGACTCCAAAAGTTAGTTTTCAAGTCACATTAGTTGCTTTTGCGACTCCAAAAGTT
>NZ_CAXTNE010000421.1:0-4731 GCF_964245445.1 uncultured Nostoc sp. | reverse complement strand
TGGAGGAGCAGGGGAAGCAGGGGAAGCAAGGATTTTAGATTTTGGATTTTAGATTAAAATTTAATCCAAAATCGTCAATCCAAAATCCAAAATTGAATTGCCCAATCTTAAACTCGACCTCGGAGAAACTGTGCCATTTCGTTAGGAGTTGGTGACATTTCTAAAGCAGTCTCTTCAGTAATCCGACCGTCTTGATAGAGATTGAGCAACGACTGATTCATCGTAATCATGCCGTCAAAGCCAGCTTGTTTCATCAACTCGCCAATTTCATCATATTTACCATCTTTGATCCATTCTTTAATTGCTTCAGTGTTAATCAAGACATCGTGGAAAGCAGCCCGCTTCCCGTCAGTTGTGCGGCATAACCCTTGGGCAATTACTGCCACTAAAGACTCAGAAATTGCCACCCGCATTGCATCCTGTTCATCACCAGAGTAGAGATTGAGAATCCGCTCAATGGTTTTGACAGCGCTATTGGTGTGCAGGGTTCCCATAACTAAGTGACCAGTCTGAGCGGCTTTTAGAGCGGTGTTAACTGTTTCCTTATCCCGCATTTCCCCCACCAGAATCAAATCTGGATCTTCCCGTAAAGCTGCTTTCAAAGCGTTGTCAAATTTCCGGGTATGCATTCCCACTTCCCGTTGTTTGACTAAAGACTTGCGGCTTTGATGGATAAATTCTATCGGGTCTTCAATGGTGATGATATGCTTGGCCATCTCCTTATTGATGTAGTCAACCATCGCCGCCATTGTCGTGGACTTACCAGAGCCAGTGGGTCCAGTCACTAAAATTAAACCTTTGTGATGATGGCAAATATCCCGAAAAACTGGGGGTAATCTCAACTGTTCCATAGTTAAGATTTTTAGCGGAATCAACCGCAATACCATCGCAGGCCCTTTAAGGGAGCCAAAAACATTAATCCGCACGCGAGCAAAGTCATATTGAGTTGCCCCGTCAAATTCCAAGTGTTCTTCAAAGCGCTGAATTTCCCCTTCACTCATCACCTCCCGTAACCAACTCATAAAAGCTTCTTTATCTGTTTCTGGATAATCCGTTGGTTGAATTTCTCCTCGGCTGCGGAAGCGGGGTACTTCACCTACACCCAAGTGAATGTCAGAATATCCCTGATCAAAAGCTTCTCTGATTAACTTCGCTAAAGTCAGTTGTAGACTGCTGTTTTTAGGAGGAACTGAACTAGGTATTGGCGGTGGACTAACCGGACGATGACCTGCAACAGGCGCGTTGCTACTTCTATCTGACATATCCAATGTTTGTGTCATCTGCCTCTGGGTACTAGAGGTTGGCGGTGGTGGCGGCGGCATTGGTGGCAGGTTACGTCCGGCAGCAAAGTTAGAATTTGATGGAGACTGTGATTGTGTCATATATCTTCACATTTGGTAGTTAAAAAGTTGAATTAACGAGAAGTGAAGTCACTTACTTCGATGAATTTTGAAGAGTGCTTGCATGCGAGCTTTAGTGGTAATGGGAGGCGATTGAAACTCTAGAACCATGTTCAATCCATTTCATCCACCTCAATTTGTATCTTTTTTTCCTGAAATTCCACTAATCAAATTATTTAGACAAATTATTTAACTTATCTACACTGGTTTAACACACGGAAGGACTCAAACTCCTTCAGAAAAAATACAGAGATTATTTAGTAATTTATAATACGTTTAATAAAACATAAATATTCTCACCCCTTAAATGAGAAATTTATCCTACGCATGGACACGAATTGCCAGCAATTAACAGCATAAACATTAGCAGATCATTTATTCAGCCCATCTATGAATTATGAGAACCAATACTAATTTTTATAAGAAATGTTAAGTAAAATAGGAGTAATATGCTGGGGATCAAGGTTAAAAGCTCATACCTTTTAGCTTATATATCTGAAGGCAGATGCATAAAACAAGTTGTTTGACATAGATATAAACGTTGACTTTTAATTCATAATTACAAAAAATTAACTGTAAACTTTAGTAAACAAATGCTCATTTTCCTAATTAGTTTTTATATACTGAATTTCACGTAGAGAAACAAAATCAGTTTACTCGCCAAAAGCGAGATATGACTGAAAATTAAAATTCGTTGTGTATTTTTGGGAGGAAAAGTCATGGTTTCTGCTCAAAGCTCTAATCTAGGAAAGACCTACTCCTTGTTGATGATTAAAAGCTTTTTAATATGGACTTTTACATTAGCAGTATGTTTGTTGGTTGTCGGTTTTCCACTAGTTGTCTTGATGGCTACGGTCGGATGTCTGTTGTCGATCATCTTACAATCTGTAATGCCTGTTAGTGCTGTTTTGCTTGTAGCAGGCGCTTTAATAATGTTTAATGTCATGGCAGTTGTATTGGCTGCGGGTGTACTAACTCTTAAAGGAGTTCATCCAAGTGAAATTAAATGGTTAAGCTGGCTGCATGGAGAGGCAGACCAAATGCAGACTACTGTTTACGCTGCTTGCCCTTTAACTTGTGAGATTAAAATGTAGTCATTACAGGTGAATAAGACAAACAGTGCGTCTGCCCGGTTTAGCCGGGTTTTTTCATGCTGTTTGTGATTTTACTTGTGAGATCAAGGTCTGGTCATTATAGATAAATTTGATAAACAATGCATCTACCCGATTAAGCCGGGTTTTTTTATGCTTATTGTGTTGTGTGATTTATCCTTTTAAGGAAGTCGGCACAATAAAAACAAACTGTGTGAAGAAAAGTAAACAAGGCTCAAACTGTTTTTCGTTCTGCTTTATCCCAACGATAATTATTTACGTTGACTTACTTATATTTATAGTTTGTGTGATGATTGAGCGCTAACTATTGACTATTGACCATACACCATTGACTATAACCATTGGCAAATAACAGATGACTAATGACTAATGACTAATCAAAAACGTGTTTGCATTATTTTGGGTACTCGTCCAGAAGCAATTAAACTAGCTCCTGTGATTCAGGTTTTCCAAAAGTCTTCAAGTTTTGAGTCGCAAGTAATTCTAACTGGACAGCATCGAGAGATGGTTGAGCAAGTTATGCAGCTGTTCAATATTAAGGCAGATTATGACTTGGAAATTATGCAGGTTCAACAATCTCTAAATGATATTACCTGCCGTAGTTTACAAGGGTTAGAGGCGTTATTTAAAGAGAAAAAACCAGATTTAATAGTGGTGCAGGGAGACACTACTACAGCTTTTGCCGCAGCTTTGGCAGCTTTTTATCAAAAAATCCCTATTGGTCATGTAGAAGCAGGTTTAAGAACTGATGATATCTTCAATCCTTACCCAGAAGAAGCTAATCGACGGTTGATTTCTCAAATTACTCAGTTGCACTTTGCACCAACTCCTTGGGCTGTGGAAAATTTACACCGTTCTGGTGTTTTGGGTGAAATTCACATGACGGGTAACACGGTAATTGATGCGCTGTTGAATATAGCTGCAACCCAAGCAGTTTGTAATATACCAGGCTTAGACTGGGATTCATACCGCGTTATGTTAGCAACAGTTCATCGTCGGGAGAATTGGGGAGAACCTCTGTTAGCGATCGCTCAAGGCTTTTTACAAATCTTAGACAAGTTTCCTGATACAGCAATGCTCTTACCGTTACACCGCAATCCGACAGTGCGAGTTCCGTTACAAGAACTTTTAGGGAATCATCCCCGAATTTTCTTGACAGATCCTCTAGATTATGGGGAATTGGTGGGTGCAATTGGGCGATCACATCTTTTGCTCACTGACTCTGGTGGTTTGCAAGAAGAAGCCCCCAGCTTGGGAAAACCAGTACTAGTTTTAAGAGACACCACCGAAAGACCAGAAGCTGTTGCAGCTGGTACAGCCAAACTTGTAGGCACTACGAGTGAGAACATTTTTGCAAATGCTGCTGAATTACTTAGCGATCCAGATGCTTATGAAGCAATGGCAAATGCAATTAATCCCTTTGGGGATGGTCATGCAGCAGAGCGTATTTTGCAGATTGTACAAAATTACCTGGGTCTTTCATCAGAAACATAAACTTAGGAACTTAGATTAAACAAAATGCAAAATTTCTGTTTTTCAGGCTGCATAAAATCGGCTTTTCTGCCGATTTTTTTAAGCTTAAACAGCAAAAAGCCCCACCTATCAGGGGATAGCCGAGCGTGGGATGAATGATTTATCTCCATCCCACAAGAAAATAGTAGAATCTACAATACCTTAGCCAAAATAAGATGCTGAAGAGAGAGGGCGCTCTGTAGTAGAGTTATTGTCCCTCACAACGACAACTCAAAAACTACCGAAAAGATAATCGATTACTACAAGTAGGTCGTATTCATCCCGTTTCTGCTGGCGCAAAAACCGTGGATTGTGCCCATTCCTGGCACAACTAAATTGAGCCGCCTGGAAGAAAACATTGCGGCAGCAAACATCGAGCTGACGCAGGACGAATTGAAAAGCATCGACGAGGCATTGGCACAAATTACAGTGGAAGGCGATCGCTATCCAGAAGAGTTGGAAAAGCGAACGGGATTGTAGACGAAATCGCCGGACAGAAAACTGTGACTCAAAGAAGGAGGTGCGGATGACAAATACACCACAGAAGGACGGAACTCAAACCTCTGTGAGGATAAGTGAAGCGGCACATAAAAACCATGAGGAACTTTTTCCAAACTACGAATCGACTCTGAAAGTAACCGACCCTGAACTGAGGGACTTCCAAATAAAAAAATATACCATCGCTATAGAGGCAGGGGGCAGGGGGC
>NZ_CAXTNE010000420.1:0-4734 GCF_964245445.1 uncultured Nostoc sp. | reverse complement strand
AGGGAGCAGGGGGAGGAAAAGTCGTTGTGATTCCAAAAATTGGATAATTTATTTTTTGGAGTTCCCTTATATCAGGCTGATTATTAAACGCTTTTTGGAGATGAAAGCGAAACCAAACTCTATTGACGGGTATAACGATGTTTCACCCCAATCGGGAAATATTCAAAATCACCCATTGGCGCTAATGTAACTTGTGGTGTTTGATATTCTAAGGGAACATAATTAGCAAACTCGCTATTGAGGCGTAACAATTGTGAAAGAATCGAAGATGCGATCGCTTCTCTTTGAGCTTCATTACCCTCTACCCCTACTGCTAATTCTACAACTACAGATAAAAATCGGTTTTTGTCAGCATCTTCCTTTACCTGCAATACAAATTTACCTGTCACCCATTCTTGAATTACTGGTTGTTCTAATCCCACCGTTACATTTTCAGGATAGATATTTGCCCCAAAGTAGGAAACTGTAAAGTTAGAACGCCCGAAGACATAAACAAAAGGTAGCTGATGAATACCTCTAGGTGAGTTTTGAGCTTCAGAACGGAAATTTTCGAGTGGGTTAAATCCCCATTCTGCTAAGAATTGCAGCATGGCATCATAACTAATTATTCCGCCAGTATCCAAGATGTCATAACGTACTAAAGGAATACCGTTATCTCCGGAAAACAGCAATCCGCCATCTTGAACTTCAAAAAAGCGAGTGAAAGGATCGTATTGTACTAGCGTGGGTAAACGCGATTCCCCAAATAAAGCTTTCGCTGCATCAGGATTTTCTGCCAAAAAACGGCGAATGCAGATACTTAATGGTGTTTCATTACCCAAAACTCCGGCATCCGCAGTGCCATAGAGTGATGCAAAATCATAGCAAGGATTTTGTGAACCAACTCTTTCGCCAACTAAACTGCGCCATTCTTCACTAAATACTTCTCCTGCCATCACTAATTTAATCTGATATTGCTGCCACTCCACATCACGAGCGATACCAGTATCAATCACATCTTTTAAAAATGGCGGGTATCCCAATAACACCACTTGTTCAAAAGCTGAACCTAATTCTTGGACAACTCGCAAGATTTCTTCTTTGTTGTTACCAGGGGTAATTACAGTGATAGGATAACCTTTGCTAGCAAGATAACGACAGCAATTGTTGGTGAACATTCCACCTACCCAAGTGCCTAAAGTGAAACAAATCACTGCTAGGGTACGTCTGGTATCTGTATAGAAACTATCGTGAAAAATCTGTTCAAAGCGTGTGGCGATTTGGAGTTCATCTGTGAAAAAACGAGGCCAAAATGTCGGTTTACCACTGGAACCGGAAGACGCAGCTATCATATCGCACGCTTGGAGTTGCCCGTTGCGGCACAAGTCAGCCAAAGGATAGCGCAGTATATAATTTTGTTTAGCGATCGCTGGTAGTTTTTGAAACTCCTCTAAGGTTTGAATAGTCGCGGGATTAATTTCCCTTTCTGCTAAAAAAGCCTTGTAGGCAGGTACATTAGCCGCTACATCGTGAAATAAACTCAAAGCTGCCGAAGTTTGAGTGTTGAGATGCCGTTGCAGTATCGTTTCTAGGGGGGTAGACAAAAAATCTTCAAATGCTTTAATTACTTGCTGCTGTCTTGATTTCTGGTTCATGACGCTTGTTGTTTATCCTAAAGTAGAACCAACACCGTTACTTGCTGCCAGTATTTTAGCTGTTATCTAATACCCCAAAAACCCCAGTGATTCTTAGCAACACGGATTTAATATATAGCAATCCGATTTGATTCCTGAATTACTCGTAGAGACTGGGGACTCTTTACTGGGAACTGGGGACTGGGAAGAAGGAATAAAGGTGTACTGAGTTTTTTTCACGCAATCAAATATGAGTCCTATAGGAATACCCAGCCCCTAACATTTCCTAAAATATCCGAAAATGAGAGTATGCGCTTGTAGTCATTCAATAAAACCTTAGTTTATCCTTGGGCACCATGCAGCTCTATTGCAGTAAACAACACACAAATAATGGTAGTAACCGCTTTTGTACCCATTGTGGTGAACCATTACCTCTTGCTGTGGGACAAATGGTGGATAATCGCTATCAAATTATCCGTCATTTAGGGCAGGGTGGCTTTGGACGCACCTATTTGGCAGAGGATAGAACTAAATCCCATCAAACCTGTGTGCTGAAGGAATTTGCACCTCAAGTAGAAGAAAAGCAAGATTTACAAAAAGCTAAAGAGTTATTTGAACGAGAAGCAAATGTCCTCAAAACACTCCAGCATCCACAAATTCCCCGTTTTCACGCCTCGCTACAAGTGAAGATAGGCACTAAAGATTTTTTCTTTCTAGTGCAAGATTATGTGGATGGTGATAATTATTACCAATTATTAGAACAGCGTGAAACTCAAGGAAAGACTTTCAATGAAGAGGAAATAATTACCTTACTGCAACAGATTTTACCCGTGTTATCCTACATCCACTCACGAGATGTAATTCACCGTGATATCTCTCCTGATAATCTAATTTGGCGGCGTTCTGATAATCTGCCAGTGCTGATTGATTTTGGTGGTGTCAAGCAATTGCCAGCTTCTCAAGGTTTTTGGCGGACTAAGCTAGCTGAAAATAACACTTTGCTGGGTAAAAAGGGTTACGCTCCAGAAGAACAGTTACGGCAGGGAAAAGCATTTTTTAGCAGTGATTTATACTCTTTAGCGGTGACATCACTGGTGCTGCTCACAGGGAAAGAGCCACAAAAATTATACGACAGCTACCAGGGAATTTGGGGATGGGGAAAGGAAATTCGAGTTAGTCCGCAACTGGAAGCGGTGTTAAAAAAGATGCTGGCTTATAAACCGAGTGATCGCTATCAACGAGCCGAGCAAATCCTCAAAGATTTACCATCGCCAACTGCAACTAAATCCGCAGGTAATTATATTACTACCAAGATCAAGACGATGGTAGTTGCTCCGGGAAGACAACACGCCAGTGCTGTTGTGAGTAGATTCCAGAATAAAACGCAAGCGATAGCGAAACCGATATCTTGGCCTGTTTGGATTCGTCCTTTTGTGATGAGTTTAGGGGGAACAGCTTTAATTGTTTTAACTGGTGCAGGTACTTTAGCGGTGGTAAATGCAGTGATTCGGAGCGTAACTTCAATTACTATCCCATCAATCTCATTACCGCAAATTCCACAATTTCCAAATCCAATCGGTAAACCAGTCAGCGACAAAGGAAAAAATCGCAATCTTCAGGAAATTATCAGTCGTCGTCAACAGCTAGAAATTACTGAAGGATTTTTTACTCCCTTCGTAGATGATTTATTTTATACAAAAAAACCAGAATTAAACAGACGTAGCCTAACATCTAAATCTGAAGATGCTGGTTTACGAGATGAATGGTCTGGTATTGCTGACGATTTATTGAATAAACTAGAACAGGCTGACCTCAGTACAGCATCTCGTCGGAAATTGGGTAAATATAGTCAAAAAGATTATGCAATATGGAGACGACTTGCGCGATCAGGGCAGTTTCGGAACTATACAATTGATCAGCTGACCAAAGATACAAATGAAAAATTTGATCGGTTGTTTCCCGATCAGGATCGTGGGAAACTCAATCAACAGACTTTCGGTCAAATTTGGTATGCGATCGCAGCCGATCAAGTCAGTAAAGTACAATCTGGCAAGTAAAGGGATTGGGGACTGGGGACTAGGGACTGGGGAAGAGTCACTAATAACAAATGACAAATAACAAATGACAAATAACAAATGACTAAAATATATTGTTCTCAAGGACATGAAAATTCCCCAGGTAGTCGCTTTTGTCTCCAGTGTGGTGAAAAATTGTTGGATACGCCCATGAGTTATAGTATCCAACCGGGACTAACTTTAAGCGATCGCTATGTGATTGTACGTCAAATTGGCCAAGGTGGTTTCGGACGCACTTATTTAGCTGAAGATGTCAATCGTTTCCGCGAACTTTGTGTTTTAAAAGAATTTTCCCCCCAAGTTCAAACCGCCTACGTTGTCCAAAAAGCTGAAGAACTGTTTGAGAGAGAAGCCAGTGTTCTCTATAAACTGCAACATCCCCAAATTCCTCGCTTCCGGGAACTGCTTCGCATGAACTTAGGGGGGAAAGAATATCTGTTTTTGGTGCAAGATTATGTAGAAGGGGAAACTTACAATTCTTTGTTAAATACCCGGCTACAACAGGGTTTGCGCTTTACAGAAGCGGAAGTACGCCAATTGTTGCTTTCAATTTTGCCAGTATTGGAGTATATCCACTCTATAGGCGTTATTCATCGAGATATATCTCCAGATAACTTAATACTTCGCACTGTTGACAAACTGCCAGTGTTAATTGATTTTGGCGGTGTCAAACAAGTAGTAGCAACTGTTGCTTCCCAATATTACCAACCCGGTATGGTTGCATCTTCCCCATCACCAACCCTATTGGGTAAGGTAGGATTTGCACCCCCAGAACAGATGCAAACTGGGTTAGTATCTCCCCACAGCGACTTGTATGCTTTGGCCGCAACAATGTTGGTTTTACTGACAGGGAAACAACCCCAAGAATTAATTGATACCTACAATCTGACCTGGCAGTGGCGACGGGAAGTAAGCCTGAGTCCAATTTTGGGACAGGTATTAGATAAAATGTTATCTGCCAGACCAAGCGATCGCTATCAATCAGCTCATCAAGTACTCCAAGCTATCAACCCGCCCCCAGCTAACTTTCCCCCAACTCAATACCC
>NZ_CAXTNE010000419.1:0-4773 GCF_964245445.1 uncultured Nostoc sp. | reverse complement strand
GCATTAGCTTAAAGACTCGTTTATCCACCTCCGAACTCCGTTAATCCACCTCAGAACTGGATGAATCCACCTCCGAACTCCGTTCATCCACCAAATTTCCCCATTCCCCATTCCCCATTCCCCATTCCCTACTCCCCACTTATGCAAACAAAAGGTAGTTCTCGCAATTTTATCTACACAGACTGGATCTTAATCGAAACCCAGTTTGACCCTGAGCAATTGCACTCTAAAGAAACCGTCTTTACAATCGGCAATGGATACCTGGGAACAAAAGGCAGTTTTGAGGAAGGTTATCCTCATGCATTGCCTGCTACTTTCATCAACGGTGTCTACGACGATGTGCCGGTGGTATACACTGAACTGGCAAATTGCCCTGACTGGCTACCTTTGGTAGTGATTATAAATGGCGATCGCTTCCGTCTCGATCAAGGTGAAATATTGCGCTACCATCGCCAGCTTGATTTACGCTACGGTCTTGTGAACCGTTACTTACGTTGGCGCTCTCCCAGTGGAAATACTATAGATATTAACTTTGAACGCTTTGCTAGTTTTGCAGATCGGCATGTGTTGGCGCAACGCTGCCATTTAACACCAGTAGATTTTGATGGGTTAATCGAAGTTCAGGGAAGTATCAACGGCTATCCAGAAAATCAGGGTTTTAATCACTGGGAAGGACTAGACCAGGGCAAGACTGACCAAGGAATCTGGTTACAACGCCGCACCCGCCACTCCCGAATTGAAATCGGTATGGGCGCAACAATGAAAGTATCAGGCACTAAAGCATCTTTGCAAGTCAGTACCGCACCTGGTTATCCAACCTTGAGCATGACCTACCTGGCTAAATCACAACAGACCGTAGCAGTAGAAAAAATCGTGACAGTTTTTACCTCGCGGGAGACTGAAACACCAGTTTCAGCAGCTACAGAAAAACTCGCGCACCTACCAGACTACGCAACACTACTAAAAGCCAATCAGCAGGCATGGGATGAGGTGTGGCAGCAAAGTGACATCCTCATTGAAGGGGATAGCACAGCTGCTTTTGCTGTTCGCTACAATCTATTCCAACTGCTGATTGCTGGGTCACGCCATGATGACAAAGTGAGCATTCCTGCTAAAACTCTTTCTGGCTTTGGCTATCGTGGTCATATCTTTTGGGATACAGAAATTTTTATGCTGCCCTTTTTTCTGTTTACCCAACCAGCGATCGCCCGAAACTTACTCAGTTACCGTTGGCACACCTTACCGGGAGCTAGACGCAAGGCTTCCCATTACGACTATAAAGGGGCAATGTTTGCCTGGGAAAGTGCTGATACCGGAGATGAAGTAACACCACGTTGGGGACTCAATAGTGATTTTTATGGTGAAGATGTGCGGATTTGGTGCCGCGATCGGGAAATTCATATTAATGCAGATATTCCCTACGCCGCTTGGAACTACTGGCAAGCCACTGGTGATGATCAATGGATGCAACAGCGCGGCGCAGAGATTATTTTGGATGCCGCTATTTTCTGGGGTAGCCGAGTCGAATTCAATTCTGAGCGCCAACGTTATGAAATTCGGGGAGTGATTGGAGTGGATGAATACCATGAATTCGTCCACAATAACGCCTTTACAAATCGGATGGCGCAATGGCATTTAGAGAAAGCGATCGCAGTTTATGATTGGTTGACTCACAAGTTCCCCGAACGAGCCACTGAACTAGAACAGAAACTAAAACTCACTCCACAAGAGCGATCGCACTGGCAAGATATTATCGCCAAAATCTTGTTTCTCCATGACCCATTAACAGAGCTAATCGAGCAATTCGAGGGATTTTTCCAATTAGAAGATATCAACTTAGCAGATTATCAAGGGCGCGATCGCTCCATGCAAGCCATCTTGAGTATTGAGAAAACCAATAAATGTCAAGTAATCAAGCAGCCAGATATATTGATGCTCCTTTATTTAATGCGGGAATCAGCAGATTTTCCCTACAACGAAAAAGCATTGCAGACCAACTGGGACTACTACGCACCCCGCACAGACATTACTTATGGTTCGTCCCTTGGCCCAGCAGTTCACGCCATTTTAGCTTCCGATTTGGGCAAATCAACAGAAGCTTACGAAGTGTTTATGCAGGCGTTAATGGTGGATCTTGAAGATAACCGAGGTAACACCAGCGATGGAATTCACGCTGCTACTGCTGGTGGCGTTTGGCAAGCTGTAATTTTTGGATTCGGTGGCATTCAACTAACCGAAAATGGCCCCGTAGCCAACTCCCATCTGCCTGATGGCTGGACACGCCTGAAGTTTAAACTGCACTGGCAAGGAAAATGGCACGACTTCGATCTACGCAAAGGACAAGTCACATCGCTTCGCTCCGAGACGCTGCGCGAACGCTCCGAATTCAAAATTCAAAATTAATGATCCCTATAAACAAATTTAGTGTCAACTAAAATATCTCCAACTTTCCTCTCCTCAAATTCCCCCTCATCTCCCCCAATGCTCCATACCCCATCCGCCAACTCCAACCCCATGCCCAACATCCAAGGATTCGTCTTCGACCTAGATGGAGTGCTAACAGATACAGCAGAACTTCATTATTTAGCTTGGCAAAAGCTAGCAGATGAAGAAGGTATACCATTTAATCGACAAGCGAACGAAGCGCTGCGGGGTGTATCCCGTCGTGCTTCCCTGATGCTGATTATTGGAGATAGACCGTATTCAGAAGCACAAATCGAAGAGATGATGGAGCGTAAAAATCGCTACTATGTAGAATTGATTCAAAACATGACATCCAAGGATTTATTGCCAGGTGCAAGCGCCTTCTTAGATGAACTGCGGCAAGCTGAGATTAAAATTGGTATTGGTTCAGGTAGCAAAAATGCCCGCACAGTGATCGAGCGATTGGGCATTGCCGATAAAGTAGATGCGATCGCTGACGGTTATAGTGTACAGCAGCCTAAGCCAGCACCCGACCTATTTCTGTACGCAGCCAAGCAGCTAGGACTCGAACCAGCGCAATCTGTAGTTGTAGAAGATGCCGCAGCAGGCATTGAGGCGGCTCTAGCCGGTGGTATGTGGGCAGTAGGACTCGGCCCAACTGAACGAGTTGGAGCCGCTCATGTTGTTTTGCCGAGCTTAGAAGGGGTCAAATGGGCAGATTTAAGAGCTAAATTAAGCAATATTGCCAGACAAAAATATTAAGGCACTTCCAATTGAAGAAGAATTCAGAATCAAGACGCGACGCTCGAATACTCGCTAACGCTGCGCTATCGCGGACTCGTTAACGCCCTTGGCGTTTCTCTTTCTCGGCTAACGCTAAGTAGGGAATCTAAAATAAAACGCAAATTTAGATATCTAAATTAGGAGTCAGAGCGTGAATTTGGACGAATTAGCCTTACAGATAGAGAGTATGCGTAAGCGCGTCGCCCTTTTGCAACGCCAGAGTGAACAGCAAAATACACAGGAAGATATTCAACTCCTTACCGCACTATTAAAAGAAGTCCACCTAGCTTTGGAAGAACTGCAAATAGCTCATGAAGACCTACAGCAGCAGAATAAAGAATTATCCAATGCCCAACAATCCTTGATAGCACAAGGTCAACGCTACCAGGAACTATTTGAGGAAGTACCAGACGCTTATTTTGTAACTGATGCAAAAGGGTTAATTCAGGAAGTTAACTTAGCAGCCACCACTCTGCTCAATATTTCCAAAAGTTTTTTGTTGGGCAAACTCCTGGGGATTTATGTGATTGAGAAAGAAATAATTGCTTTTCATTTGAAACTGACTCATCTGCGCGATCATGCCGAAATCCCAGACTGGAAAATGCAAGAGTGGGAAGTAAACCTGCGACCACATAACAAAACGCCAATTATTGCTGCGGTTAAGGTGGTTGCTGTCCGTAATCAACAAGGTAAATTAGTCGGTTTGCGGTGGCTATTGCGGGACATTAGCGAAAACAAGCGAACCCAAGCCAAGCTGCAATGGGCAGAACAGGCGATGCGACAAGCGCTTGCCAAAGAAAGGGAGTTTAGTGAACTTAAATCCCGCTTGCTCACCATCACCTCCCATGAGTTTCGTACCCCTTTGGCTACTATCCACTCTTCTGCGGAATTACTAGAATATTATCGCCATCTATGGAGCGACGAGCGACAACAAACCCACCTATGTCGCATTCAAACATCAGTTATGCATATAAGCCAGTTGTTGAATGATGTATTGGTGCTGAGTCAGGATGAAACAGGCAAGCTAGAGTTTAATCCAACACCCCTAAATTTGGTGGAATTTTGCCGCAATTTATTAGAAGAATTAGAACAGAGCGATCGCTCACAACATGCGATTGCTTTTAGTAGTGAGTGCCAATCTACAAGAGCTAATTTAGACGCAAAACTACTGCGGCAAATCTTGACTAATTTATTCTCGAATTGTCTAAAATACTCTCCCATCGGTAGCACAATTAAGTTTTCTGTTACCACTGCCAACGAGCAAGCTATATTCCAGACTCAAGACTCTGGTATTGGCATTCCCGCTTCTGACATTAATTACATCTTTGAACCCTTCCATCGCGCTAGTAATGCAGGTAATATCCCAGGAATGGGATTGGGAATGTCCATCGTCAAGCAGGCTGTAGATTTACATGGCGGCGAAATTTTTGTCGAAAGTGCGATCGGTGCAGGAACTACCTTTACCGTAACTCTGCCATTTTCGAGAAATTTAAATATATAGCGGCTTGCATAGCTTTTAGGGACTTCCAAATAAAAAAATATACCATCGCTATAGAGGCAGGAGGC
>NZ_CAXTNE010000418.1:0-4775 GCF_964245445.1 uncultured Nostoc sp. | reverse complement strand
TCGCTACTATCCACATCTGGATTCACAAAATATTATTAGTGGGATAGGTTCTTGGGTTTAACGACAGAACCTTCAACACCCAGCGTCTTGTCAGGCACGATTTGAGCCAAGACATTCTCGCTTACTCCTATTGAGAGTGTCCCCACTAAAGAGATACAACCCCCAATCTTCCACTGCCAACCTCGACTGAACCAGCTTTTAGCAATCATCTGGTGGTTTCCTTAACATTTTTGCAAATCTCTACGCGCCCATCTCTCAATTACCTCTGTAGATGTATTTTCCGTATTTACTTCTCTTTATAGAGTTGGGTTTTTTGAAACCGACTTATTTAAATTAATTAGGATAAGTAAGCTGGCACAATCAAACCAAACTATGTAAATAAAAGTAAACAAGGCTCAAGCCCGAATGGCACTAATAAAAGCTGAAATACTTGCCTGGTAAGAGGTTTAGAAAACTAATAGTTTTAAGGTCGGGAATCAGAATAATCTGCAACTCTCAGTTTGCGATCGCTGCTTCATTAGCCTACGTTTTTCCAAAGTGATAGAACCCTTGTAAACAATACATTTGCACTTTTCTTAGTGCCATTCGCTCAAGCCCCTTTTTCTCCCTGCCCCTGCAATAACTGCTTTATCCCAATGATAATTCTTGACGCCAACCTACTTATTATAAAAGCTGTCAAAATCTTAACTATAATCGGCCTCATATAACAATTTTATTTATACGTATCATTTATCGAACAGAATTCAGGAGTCACGAGTCAGAATTCAGTTGGGTATTCTGTATGACTGGCGGATAGCGCAGCATTAGCGAGTCCGCGAGCGTCTGACCATTGCTGTTGAGGTTCCAGTTTTGTTATCAGTCTAACCTGGCGCTCACTCGTGGGTGAAATTTGTGATCTATTAGGACACATTTTTATGAGATTATCCACGACCACTGCAGGGCGAACGCACGGGATTTCTGAAACCCTTGCTGGATAAGGATATTGACGAAAAAATAGGCTAAATTTAAAAACGCCGAAACCCTTGCTATTAAGGGATTCTTATACTTTAGATGCGTTTGCCCTGACGACTACTGTACTTTCTATTAACCTGTACGGATAACGCCGCTCAAAACCAAAACGCTCACGGCAGTATTCTTCAAAGGTTTTATGCGTACTTCGGTACAGCTTTCTGTCTTGTAATTGCGTTAAGGCTTTACCCGCAAGGTAAAACGCTTTTTCTACTTGCCGTTCCAAGTGCAAGCGATCGCTTTGCTCCTCCTGGGTCAACTCTGTTACTTCAAATGACAAACTGATAGCCAGCATCAGTCATGACGACAACCACTTAACGCAACGCTGGGTAGTCATGGTCAACGATAAAGAATTATTTCGTGCCAACACTCTAATGCGTTGCGATCGCTTCATCTGCACTCACTACAAAGATGGCACACTGCTAGTAGAAGCTCTTGTGCAGGGGAGCATGGGTGCAGAGGGGAAAAACCTACAACAGCTTTCTCCTCTGCCCCTCCGCTCAAGAACCCCCATTCCTTCCTCTTCTACTGAAAACCAAATCATGGCGCATATCTTCAACGAGTGCCAGAATTATGGGTTTGAAGTTCTCGATGATGGCATTTACAACAACAACGGCGTGAAACTGGGGCAAGTCGGATGCACTGACCGGAACTGGTGGGTGAAGAAGCGTTGTTCAGGTCAGCAGCAGTATTCTAACTCCGTGTTTGATGCTGTGCGCTCATTGTCGATGGTGGATACATCGCTGGCTGAACCAGTTCACAAATACTTGCAATCCCGACCCTTAGAGCAACTGACTACTGAGGAATTACAGCAGTTGCTCTCTGCTGAAGTGGCTAACTGTGAGCAATTGCTAGACCTATCCTTTGAACAGTTAACCGCTCAAAACTGGCAACAGTTACGGGAGCCTGTAACAGCGTGAAGGGGGCAGGGGGAATAGAGGGCAGAGGTGCAGAGGGGAAAAATCTGTACAATCTCTCTCCTCTGCTCCCCTGCTTCTTTGCTCCTCTGCCTAACCCATCCCTTGATTCACCAATCACAACAATGCAACCCACAATATCGATTCCCAGACACTGGGGCTACCCTCGCTAAGGATTTTTAGGTTATTAATCTCAGGGGAGAAAATCATGAAACTTTACGCGAAAACTATTTCAGCTACTCTGCCAGATTGGGGAGAAAAGCATGATTGACCATATTAATGCATTCAAAACATGTTGGTATCTTTCTCCACCTTGGCGTGGAACAATTCCACCCGTTGAGGTGAATCTACTGGAGAGAGTTTACCTGAGAACCACGAGAACATTTGGCTATTGCTGCGGTATGCAATGGAAGCATGAGTGCTGGATTTATTCAATTGATTGCCGTAATGAAATACTCCACGCTACACAGAACCAAATCATCGGGACTGGAGAATTAGAAGCCATCAAAGTGCAAAAACCTGCCTTCGTTCTGGGCGAAAGAGTAATGCTCTGTTCTCACGACAAAGGAACAAAACAACGGCTGATTTTGGGGATTGGGCTTGTGAATAACTCTTGGTTTTACCTTGTTGAATTGGTGTCACCAACCTTAACTCAATCACGGACTATATGTAATCGTTTCTCACTGGTTGGTGAAAAAAGTTTGGTGCGCGTGAATGTCTAATTCTCTCTAATCAACAACGAAAAATTATCACCCAACTAAAGTTATGTCACAAATCGAAGTAGCTCAAATTATCGAACAGATAAAGCAAGAAATTACTGTTGACTCTAATGGACAAGGTAAAGCCAGTATTCGTGCAACTGCAAGGCTGGCAGATGTACAAGATTCTTCGCTTCGTCGTGCGTTACTAAGTGCGGCACTGCAACCCTCTGCATTAGCCCAAAGCCTTATAGAACAAGGCTTTAGCCCTGCGGTATTGGAAACCTGGAATGAGGGAATACCTGATATGGGTGTTGCTGCCGTTATTGAATATTACGCTTTTGATGCTGGGCGGCACTGCAAACAGCAAGCCAGACTTGTATGCAAAGCTTTTAACCGGATCGGTGTTCGCGCCTGGATGCAAGACATTATGGGCTGGACAAAACCCGCTACTCAACCACAAGAACAACCCAGTACACCAGCCCTCCCTCCAGTTGAACAGCGATTGCATACTCTTGTCCTGGCCATGAAAACTTTAGCTGAGTTAACTGGTGGCAGACTCAACCCATACATGGAACAGCAATTTAAAGACTATGCCGGAAACCTTTTGGCTGAACATAACAGAAAAATGTTGATTCCTTCAGAAGAACGCTGGCTTGGGGTTGTAAATTTTGCAGAGAGCGAACTTGGAAAGAAAGTCCCTATCAGTGACCCTCACTATCGCGGACATCTTGGGACATGGGTGAGAACATTTTACCCACAGTTAGGCGTAGGCGTAGCCCGCCGAAGGCATCACCAAGAAACGCGATTGGTTAACGGTGTACAGCAGCCCATTTATGTCTACGCTTGCCACGAGCCGGCTGTTGCGGCTGGGTTGACCAAAGCTGTAGAAGAATTTTTCGCTCATCCCAGTCTTGGTGCAGCGCTAAGGCAGGCAGGTGCTTTCGTTAGCAAGAAAGAACAGGTATTGGTTTAATAGCCATCAGTCTTCAGTCTTCAGTTGCCTGCATCTTTCTTACTACTGGCTACGTAACCATTACTTGTGGGATCTACTTAATTTATATGAACAACTGTAAAGCCTGTCCATTAAACAGAAAATAAGTAACGGATAAGGATAGGTTAATGACACGATTTCATGATGAAAGAGCCGCCGTAATCGCCGCTCAAATCGACCAAATAAATACAACCGGTTGGGAGTCTGCGTGTGACCTTGCACTACAACAACATCTAGTAAAAGGCGGATTACCCCCAGTAGAAGCAGTATTGCGTTTCGATATGTTCCGAAAAAGAGCGCAAGATACAGCTGATAAACGACAAGCAATTTGGGCAGAACAAGTAAGCCAAGGCATTAGCGGAATCGAGTGGTACACCGTTGAGTACGGCGGCATGACTGTGGAGCTTCCCAGACTGTGTGAGGAGTTAATGCTCGTTCCTGGTGATAAGGAAATTTTGATGAATTCCAAGTCGGTGGCGCTCGACTTTCTTGCACATTGGAACCTCGCCTTCAAGTTGTGGCGTTATGACCGCGAAACTGACGAGCGCTGGCTTTCATTTGGGTGGAGTCAGTTTTACGCCGAATACATCAGCCGAGAATGGGTGGAAGTATGGGCTGAGGATGAAGTTTACCAGATTCTTTTACCAGATGGAACATTTCAGGATAAGCCTACATTCGCCATCAATGCTTGCTGTTGCTGGGGTAATCCAGAAGCAATCCACCGTACCTCTGCATACTCTGATTCTGGCTCAAGCTGGTTTCAATGGAATAATTTTACGCCTTGGAGATAGAAGCGATCGCTATTAATGGGACTTAAACAAAAATTAAATCCAAATGTAGCCCAAACTAGCTTTATAGGCGGCAAATACGTCACGATTATGGGTCAACCAATCAAAAAACCGATAAGACATAGCTGTTCTAAAAGCCTCTAAAGCTTCAGTAAAGGTGTTCAAAGATTTGTTCGCCCACCTTCGTCTTAAGCCCCCAGTCATTTGATGCCAAAGAATAAAAGTATAGGCACAAAAAACCAAGATAAAATGTCGGAGTAGACTTCTTTTGTCCCGGACTTGATATTCTTTTAGTCCTAGCCAACCCTTAGCTTCCCGGGAGCAACGCGATTTGGTGAGGTAGGATCAAAAACCAGCGATCGCTAACAAC